>CAYVQL010000164.1:0-24049 GCA_964454135.1 uncultured Enterobacterales bacterium
CTACTCCACATATCCCAACCCCCGCAGCGCCTGCAGCGTCTCCTCGTCGGTCTCTTCGGCCTCTGCCTCCCCCTCCGGCTCGCGCTGCGTCCCTTCCCCCAGCGCCGCCAGGGCGCGCAGCCGCTGCAACCGAGCCGCGGGCAGGGTGTCGAGCGGCGTAAGCTCTGTCGGATCCTGATGCAGGTCGTAGATCTCCTCCTGCCCGTCCGAGGACCGGATCAGCTTGTAGCGACCGTCCAGCCCGACCTGGAATGAGCGCTTGTGCGACGCCAGGCTCGGATCCTGGCGATAGGCCTTGGGAAAGCTGCTCAGCACCTGCCTGGGGTAGGCGTAGCTGGCGTGCAGCCCACGCTGTTGGGGCTGGGCCTGGCGCAGGTCGCGCCCAGGCCCCTCGGGCGCCGCGATCCCGGCCGCAGAGAGCATGGTGGGGAAGACATCCAGCAGCTGGGCCACGCCGTCGTCGACGCGGCCGGCTTCGAATCCTGGGCCCCGACCCACCATGGCCACGCGCAGCAAGCTGTCGTACACGCAGAAGGCATGCCCCATATGGCCGTGCTCTCCGAAGTTCTCACCGTGGTCGCTGACCACCAACAGCGTGGTCGCGCCGGGATCGGCCGCGTTGTCCAGCGCCTGGAGCACCTCTCCCAGGGCGGCGTCGGCCTGACGCACCTCGCCGTCGTAGAGGTCACGCGCGGCCCCCACAACCTTGGAAGAGAGGGCCTGCCGCCCCAGGTAGTGGCTGCGCACCAGGCCCATCTTGCCCACGCTCTGGTAGGCCTCTCGCAGTCCGCCCAGCTGGCTCTCGCCGCCCAGCACGCTGGCCAAGCTCTCGTCATCCGGCTCGTAGGGTCCGTGGGCTTCCATCAGGTTGACGAAGACGAAGAAGGGCCGCGCCTGGTCCCAGCCCCCCTCCAGCCAGCGCTCCAAAGCCACGGCGGTGGGGTGCCTCAGCACGGTCTTGGGTCTGACCTTCTTGCGCCACAGCTCCTGGTACTCGCTGAAGCCCTGCGACAGGCCGGTCTTGTCGGCGATCCATGGATTGTTGCAGAAGCCAGCCGCCTGGTAGCCCTGCGCCTCCAGCAGGCTCGCCAGCAGGGCCGATTGGCCCTGCAGCTTCTGGCTGCTCTGGTCGGCGCCGTGGGCGTAGGGCGCCAGGCCGGTGAACATGGAGGCGTGGGCCGGCAGGGTCCACGAGGAAGTGGACCAGGCGCGCTCGAAGCGCGTTCCCTCGGAAGCCAGGGCTTGCAGCACCGGACTGGTGGGCCGCCCATAGCCGTAGGCGGACAGGTGATCGACCCGCACCGTGTCCAGCACCACCAGGGCCAGGTTCGGCAGCTGCGAGCGCTGCGGCTCGGCCTGGCAGCCCATGGCCACGAGCAGCAGGCAGGCCGCCAGCCGGAGCATGACCGGGCACCGGCTCACCGCTTCTCCTCGTGCGCCGCTGCCAGCACCAGCAGGTAGACCGGCACCAGGGCCATGGCCAGCGGCAGCAGCAAGCGCACCTCCCGGATGCGGCCAAAGAGCAGCTGCAGGGCCAGGTAGGGCAGCATCACCAGGCAGACGCGCTGCAGGTCCGCTGGCAACCTGCGCCAGTGCAGCACGGGCAGCGCCCAGAGCAGGCCGAAGAAGCAAGCGGCGTAGGCCAGCCAGTCCGGGCTGCTCAGGTTCGCCCAGAACAGGCCCAGGGGATTGCTGCCCTGGGCCCATCCCTGGGAACCCAGCCACAGGCGCAGGCCGACGAAGGGGATGGCCCAGCAGAGCAGCAGGGCCACCATACGCAGCTGCAGGCGTGCCCTGGGCTCCTTGCCGAGGCGCAGGGCGCCGTGGATCAAGATGGCGAAGATGACTGTCTCGCGGTTGAACGCGCCGACGAGCACCAGGGGGAAGAGCCAACGATCGCGACCGCGCAGCGTCAGCAGGGCGGCAGCCACCCATATCAGCAGATCCGCGGCCGAGGCGGGCTGGAACCAGTAGTTGGCGAAGCTGGGTCCGTGCAGGGCCGCCAGCAGCACCGTGCCCAGCAGGGGCCATGGAGGCTCCAGCCAGTGGGCCAGGTAGCGATGGAAGAGCAGAAAGAGGCCGAAGATGAAGATCCAGCGCCACGTGAGGTAGCCGTACTCCAGGTCGGCGGGCTGCGGCGCGCCCAACGCAGCGAAGATGGGCCTGAGCCCCTCCGCGAGCAGGGGCACCAGCACGCGATGGATCCAGGGCGACTCTCCGCTGCCCTGCAGGATCCGTTCGTGGCGCGGCGCACGCTTGGCGGCCTTCTCCCCGAAGTTCACCGTCTCGGCGTGCAGCTGCATCAGCAGCAGACTCAAGCCCAGGTAGAGCGCGAAGTGCAGGCGCCATGTGCTGGTGCGTTCACTCGTCACGCGCGCTCCTTTTCCAAATCCTGGGATAGCCCGTTGGTGAAACAGGGCCCACGGCCCAGCGCGTGCTATCAGTCTCCTCAACACCCTCCCCCGGCGCTACCCCCGGTCGAGACATGCCCGAACCCCTGCCCATCACGCCGTCGCTGGTCATCCCAGCCGCGGACATCAGCTACGCCTTCAGCCGCTCCAGCGGTCCAGGGGGGCAGCACGTCAACACCACGGACAGCCGCGTGCAGCTGCGCTTCGATCTGCAGGGCACCGCGGCGCTCGGCGAACCTGTCAAGCAGCGCATCCGCCAGAACCATGGCAGCCGGCTGACGCGCGACGGTGCGCTGCTGCTGTCCTGCGGCCGACACCGCGAGCAGCCGCGCAACCTGGCAGAGGTGCGGCAGCGCCTTGTGCAGCTGATCCGCGACTGCCTGCAGGCCCCTCGCCCGCGCCGCCCCACCCGCCCCAGCCAGGGCGCCCGCCGCCGGCGCCTGGAGAACAAGCGCCGGCGCAGCCAGCTGAAGCGCTCGCGTGGCCCCGTGCGCGGCGACGACGACTGACCCGCCCCTGGCCGCGACTCAGTCCAGGTATCCCAACGCGCGCAGCCTCTCCGCCGTAGCGTCGTCCATGGCCCCGGCGGAGTTCCCGGGTCGCTGCTTCACCGATTGCAGCAGCGTGCCCTTGAGCAGCTCGGAGAGCTCGCCCTGCGCTCTGAGCCCCTGGCCCGCCAGATCCCGCTCCTCGGCGGGATCCTGCCCCAGGTTGTAGAGCGCAGTGCGGCCGCGCTCCCCGGGCCGGAGCGCCTGGACCAGCTTCCAGCCCGCGTGGCGCAGGGCGATCAGCCGTTGTCCGCCGTGCTCTTCTTCGGCCAGCGCTACGCGGCTGGCAGGATGCTCCTGCCAGGAGAGGTCTTCGGTGATTCCCGCCAGGTAGAAGTGCGGCAGGGTATGGCCCTCGCTGTTGATGGCACCGCCCCCGCCCCCGCCCCCGCTCCTGCCGACACGGGAGTTCCAGGCCGCGTCGAAGAGGTCCTTGCCTTGCCAGACATCGGGCGCATGGGCCCCCGCCAGGCTGACGATGGTGGCCGGGATATCGATCTGCCGTACCTGCCATGGCACGCGACTGCCGGCGTGCAGCTGGCGGGGGAGCTTGACGATCAGGGGTACGTGGAGCGAAGCCTCCCGCAGGCTGACACCGCTGCCCCACGCGTCCCGTTCGCCCAGCTCCGCGCCGTGGTTGGCGGTCAGGAAGATCACGGTCTCGTCGTACTGGCCCTGCTCGCGCAGCCAGTCCAGGAAACGGCCGAGCTGCTCATCCGCCAGGCGCACCTCGTCGGCGTAGGCCGACCTGGCCAGCTGCGCGGCCGCCTCGTCGCCACCGCGTGGATCCGGCACGCGCCCCTGGTCGGAGCCCCGGAACCATGGCTCGTGGGCCTCCATCAAGTGCAGGAACAGGAACCAGTGCCGCTGCTGGTTGGCCTCGATGAACTGTCGCGCATGCCCCAGCACCTCTTCCGCCGGTCGGTACTGGTGCTCTGCATGCCCACCGCCCAGTCCCCTCGTCCGGCGCCAGTCGCAGAGCAGCTTGTAGAGCCCCAGGCGCGAGCTGCTCTGCCCGGCCAGCAGCTGGTAGCTGGGGGCCATGAAGGGATACCAGTCGAATCCCTGCTGGAAGTTGAAGGCGCGGGTGATGCCGCGCCAGCCGGGCAGCCCCCCCGTGATGGTGCCCATGTCTTGCAGCACCTCGGGCAGGGTGATCAGATCCTGGGGCAGCAGGGCTCCGTGGCCCGCCGTGGCGTGGACGCTGGGCAGAAGCGACGTGAGCAAGGACGCCGTGGCCGACTTGCTGGAGGCGGCCTGGGCGATGACCTGCTCGAAGAGCACGCCATCGGCCGCCAGCGCATCCAAGGCCGGCGTGTTGGATGGCCCTCGCCCCGCGGACGCCGCTGCGTGGGCGCCCAGCTGGTCGGCGCGCAGGGAATCGACCATCACGAGCATGATGTCCGGCCGCACGAAGAGGCTACGGTCCTGGATGCGATGCGGGCGGATGGTGCCCGCCGGGGCGCCACCTTCCACGGGTGAGAAGCCGAAGACCAGGGACATGAGCAGCAGGACCCCGTACAGGGCGGCCGTACCGCGTGGGCGCAGCACGATCTTGAAGGGCGTGCGCGTCAGCACGATGGGTCCCAGCCAGAGGCCCAGGCCGACGACGACGGCCAGCACCATCAAGATGACTGCAGAGGCCTGGCCGGAGATCCCCTCCCCCTGGAACAGGGCCTCTTGCACGGCCGAGCGCAGGATGGCATGCCCCAGCAGGCAGAAGGTCCCCAGGAAGGAGAGCGTGTAGCCGCGCGGCTCGTCCAGCCCCTTCCAGAGCGCGGCGAGCAGCACCAGGCAGATCCCGCAGGCCAGGCCGATGGCCAACCCCGCCATGGCGTACAGCAGCGCCGCGTAGACCAGGGCCGTGTACTCGGAGGGGCGCCCCGAGGAAAGCACGTAGACGGCCTCCAGCAACCCGACCACAGGCCCGGCCACCAGACCTGCTGACACGCCAATCGAAATCCTGCGGAACATCACGGCAATCCTGGACCGAGACAGTATGGGCCGCCTGCCGCCGGGTCAAGCGGTACGCCGCCAGCCCGGAGCAGCGCCAGCTGATAGGAGGAGCCCCCATGCTTCCCATCCCGATCCTGCTGGTGGCCGCGGCGAGTGCGGGCAGCTTCCAGGCACTGCGCGACGCCGCCCGTAGCGAGGATCGCCTCTTGCCCGGAGACACCGCGGTCCTGGTGGGCCTGGGCGGCGAGCTGGGTTGCATCGCGGCCCACGACCCGCAGGACTGCGAGGCCCTGCGCTCGACCCCGAGCGTCGAGCAGCCGCTGCTGGAGCTGGTCCCCGTGGAGGCCGTGCTCCTGCCCGGGGACGAGGGCAGCGGCTCCCTGCTGCTGCTGCCCCGCTTTCCCTATGGCCTCGACGAGCCGGTGGTCCCGCTGCTCGGCTCTCCCTGGGTCGGTTCTTCCCCCAGCGCCTGGGTCGGCCTGCACCTGGAACAGACCTTCGCGGAACATCACGGGGCCGGGCAAGCCCAGCTCCTGCTCCTGCCGCACGCGGCAGGTCCCTGGATCAGACCCTACAGCGCTGCCCGCGGCAGCCCCCCTGGGTGCTCGCTGATGGAAGATGGCAGCGCCAGCGCCGCGGCCTGGCCGACCCAGGACGGTCGCTGCACGCGCCTGCTCGTCACCCTGCCCATGGAGCTGGCGGCCTTGTCCTTCCGCGGTCCAGCGGGGCCGCCCGTGGAGGTGGCTTTCGCCCAGCCACCGGGCCTGGAACCCGTCGGCACCATCCCAGCGTCGCAGCTGTCCGCCTGGTCGGAGCAGCTGGCGGACGCCGTGGATTCCTGCACCGCAAAGACCCAGCCCTGGTGGCGCCCGCTGCACCGACGCCGCCTGGCGCGCCGCTACCCCCAGCTGCAGCTGCAGCTCTTCGTTCAGCTGGATGAGCAGGGCCAGCTATGGCGTACCGAGGTGCTCAGCCCGCCATGGGACGAGCCTGAGATCGACGCCTGTCTCGTGGCGCGTGCCCGCTCCCTCGTGCCAGGCAACGACGCTGAACAGGGGCTGGGCGTGCTGTTCCTGGCCCCCGCCCGCACTCTCAGGGACCAGCCTCACCAGCAGCCGTGACGCCGGCGTCGCGGGCCGCCAACGGACCGAAGCGCAGCACCAGCGCCAGGCGGTGATCGAAGCGCTCCGCTCCGGGCACGAAGTCCGCTCCCGTGGTCCTCTCGAAGCGGTAGGACACGCCCAGATGTCCTCCGCCGCTCTGTTGTTCTCCGGCCGCATGTTCTCCAACGTCAAGCATGCGCCAGAAACGCCCGCCCAGCCTCCAGGTCCGCTCGTCCGTGGACAGGGCCTGCAGGTTCTTGCCTTCCGCTTCGATCACCCCCACCCGCAGCAGGTTCTCGAACCATGCCTCGACGCCCCAGGGCATGGGGAACCAGCCCGCCCGCAGCCAGAGGCTGTCGGCATCGCCACCGATATGGTGCCCCATCACGCGCCCGTCCTGGGTGAAGCCGTCGTGGTAGACGCGGTGCCCCGTGTACCAGCGGAAGTAGTCGTCGAGGATACGGGTCTTCTCGACGGTGAGCACCAGGGGCCCGGCCGCGGCCTCGATGCCGTAGATATTGGCCACCCCCGCCAGCGCTGGGTACTTCAATCCGCCCAGGTTGCGCACGATCATGTCCTCGCCGCCGTACTCCCACCAGGCCTCGAGCCAGTCCACCGGGCCGCCCGCCCACTGGGAGATGGGCAGACAGACTCGAAAATCCAGCGAAGCGATCTCGTTCTGGTCGGGCTCCTCTCTCTCGGGATCGTCGTAGACGTGCGGATCCGAGGGGTAGATCATCTGCCAGAGAGAGGGCATGGGGCGCCCCTCCCCGCCAAAGATGCTCATGCGCGTGGCGCCCAGCTCCAAGACCGGCAGGGGCAGCCAGCGCAGGTCCATCAGCAAGAGACCGGGGTGGTCCACATCGTCGCGCGGTCTTTGCAGCCATCCCACCGAGGTCTCAAAGCGCCAGTTGCCCAGCACGGCAGCCTTCCCGGGCAGGTGGCCGAAGCCGGCCAGGGTGCCCATAGGAGGCGGCCGTGCGTTGTCGGACAGCATCAGGCTGCCGTGGCGGCCCGGCCCCAGCCAGCGATCCCGCATGCCGAAGCCGGCCAGCAGGTGCTCTCCGCGCCAGGCCAGCCAGGCGCTGCGCGGCATCATGGAAGGCTGCGCAACGCCCGCTCCGACGTCGAAGCCCAGCTGTGGTTCGGCCGTGGCCTCGATGCCCACGCCGTAGAACGAGACCTCGGCCCCCGCGCGCAGCGAGAGCAAGCCCTCTTCCTCGTCTCCACCCTGGTTGAAGGGGCTGGCCGTTCCCAGGGCCAGGCCGGTCCAGGGACGCAGCACCCAGCGTACCTGTTTGGTCTTCGCGATCGCCTGCAGCTCGGGCTGCGCGCGCTGCGCCGCGGCGTCGCGCCAGGCCAAGGAGGCCGGGTGCGGCAGGGCGGCCTCTTCCAAGAGCAGCGGCTGAAGCTTCCAGGCCAGCGCCATGGAGCCCCACTCGCCGTCCCCCTGAAACACGTCCGCCGCGCTGGATCGCACCGCCATACGCAGGGCCTGCACAGCAGGATCGTCGGCCGGAGCGGCATGAGCGCGCTCAGCCGCAACCACGCAAGCCGCTACAACGAACAGGACGATGTTCCACAGGATCCGCACGGGGCAGTGCTAACACGCCAACATGCCTGGCATGGCGAGACCGCGGCAAGTCCGCGATCCCGGAGTTACGCTGGGAACGATGATCGGGCACCGAACAATCAACGCCAATCCTGCCGACAGTCCGAAGAGCCTCTGCGGCGCCGTTCCAGGGCTGCGTATGCAGCCCTGCGCCGCTCATCAAGCGGCGAAGATGGGGGGGAGAGGCGGTGTCCGCCTCGGACAGGGGGGGAAGAATCTGTCTTCCCCCAAAAAAACAGCGCCGGTCATCTCCGCCGACACTGTCGGCGGAAATGACCGGTGCCGATGATCGCCACGCTGCTGCTCGCCGCCGGCCTGCAGGCCGCGCCCGCCAGCGTCGCCTGGTACGCGCTGCCCACCGCACGGGAGCTGCACCCGGTGTCCTACAGCTACTGGGGGCGTTTCCGCGAGATCTACGCCTTGAAGACATCCGGACCCGGATCTTCGCCCCTCTTCAAAGAGCCCCTGGCCACCCTGGATGTCCACTATCGACTGCTGGACGCCACGGGCGCAGCGCCCCCGCTGCTCGACGAGGGCGAAGAGGAGCGCTGGGGCGAGCTGGCGCTGGTAGGTGCCAGCCTGGCCGGAGAGGCGCTGTTCTGGGAAACCCTCGCGCGTTCGGAGGCCCTGGACACCACCGTACGGGTGGCGCGCACCTTCTTCTCTCCCAACCTGCGGCTGCGACGGAGCGCCACGGGCTGGCAGGCGGACGTCAACAGCCCCGATCCCAGGCGCGCCTCGCTGGAGCGACAAGAGCTCATGGAGGGGCTGGTTCGTCGGTCCCCACGTCCTCCCGCCTTCTCCATCGGCTCGGGCCTGGTGCTCGCTGGCAGCGATGACCTGACGGACAGCGAGCGGCAAGTCGACGCCGCTGCCTGGCTGCGCCTGGAGCGCCTGGCCGTCGAGCAGCTTCACCTGCGCTTCCTACTGCTCTCACGCGCCTGGGAGTTCACGCTCCGCGAGCGCCTGCGTCCCGGCTTGATGGCCTCGGCAGCCCTGATCAGCCACCAGGCCGACCCCATGCCCCAGCAGTGGGGGGCCGGCCTCACCTGGAACCTGCCCAGGCTGGCTTTCTGGAGCCTGGCCTGTCGCTTTCGCAGAGACGTGGAGCTGCGCCCGGATCTGCAGCCGGACTGGCACCTGGACCTGGCTCTGCGCTTCCTGCCGAGCACGCCCGCGCCGGCGGATCCCGGACGTTGGCCCTTGGGTCAGCGCATCGGCGCGCCAGGGCCGCTGCGCCCGTCCATCAGTCCGGGCGCCCCCATCCACACCGCTCTGCCGGTGGGTTTCCAGCAGGGTCAGCGCCTACCTGATCTTCCTGAGCGCGACATTGGCGTTGTAGACGACGTAGGGGTCGGAGGCCTCGTCTCGCAGCCGGGACAGTAGCGGCAGGGCGCGCTTGTCGCCGATGTTGCCCAGGGCCCACAGCACGTTCAGGGGCGCGTCGTTGGGCTGGCAGGTCTCGAGCAGGATCAACAGCGGCGCCACGGCCGCCGGGTCCTGAATGCGGCCCAGGGCCTCGATGGCCTCGGTGCGCACCTCGACAGACTCGTCGTTGTTGAGCAGCTCGACCAGCTTGGCCGCTGCTGCAGCGTGACCCAGCTCAGCCAGGCTCTCCACCGCCTTGACGCGAATGGCCGTGGAGGGATCATCCAGGGCCTTGATCAGGGCATCCACCACCATGGGCTCGTCGAAGCGACGGGCGAACTCCACCATGTCCTCGCGAACGGCGGGGTTCTCGGACTGGATGCCCGTGACCACGGACTCGGCAGAGGGGCCGCAGCCCAGCGACAGGGCCAGGCTCACCCACGCCAGGATCCTCAGCGCCTTCATGCGGCACCTCCCACCTGGTTGTCCGAGCCCTTCCCGTCGTCGTCGTCTTTGCCCAGCTTCTCCCGTGGAGCGTAGTAGTCGCGGTAGTAGCGATAGTAGCCGCCGTAGCTGGTGGCGGTGTCGAGCTTGTTGAAGACCAGTCCCAGGGGCTGCAGGCCGGAGTTCTCCATGCGTGTGCGGGCGTCGCGCACGATCTTGCGCGATGCGCGCCCCGCCTCGACCACCAGGATCAGCTGGTCCACCTGCCGCCCCAGGACCACGGCGTCGTTGACGACCATCACCGGAGGCGTGTCCACGATCACCAGGTCGCAGGTGCGCGCCACGTCCATCAGCAGCTGGCGCATCTTGAGGGACTCCACCAGGCTGCCGGGATCCGGCGGCAGAGAGCCCGCGGCCAGCAGCTTGAGCCCGGGCACGGGCAAGGTCTGCAGCGCCTCTTCCAGCCGCGCTTCGCCCACCAGGACATTGGTGGCGCCGACGTGGTTGTTGGTGCTGGTGAAGAAGCGGTGCTGGGTGGGCCGGCGGAAGTCGGCGTCCACCAGCACCACGCGCTTGCCGTCACGGGCCATGGAGATGGCAAGGTTCATGGAGACCGTGCTCTTGCCCTCTTCCGGGATGGCGGACGTGATGGCCAGGTAGCAGGGGGGCTTGTCGAGCGTGGCGTAGGCGATGCTGTTGCGCACCGTGCGATATGCTTCGGACACGGGTGCGTGGGCGGGGCGATCCACGATCAGGCGCGTCTCGTCGCGGCGGCCGTAGCGCGGGATGGTGCCCAGCTGGGGCAGATCCCAGATCTCACGCAGCTCATCGGGGCTCTTGATGCTGTCGTCCAAATACTCGAAGGCGAAGACCAGCACCACGCCGAAGACCAGCCCCAGCACCAGGCCGGCCACCAGGTTGACCAGCAGCTTGGGCTTGCTGTGGCGCTCGGGCTTCAGCGCGGGCTCCACGAACTGCAGGTCGCTCATGGTGAGCGCCTCGGCGATGGCGATCTGGAACTGCTGCTCCTGCAGGTCCGTGAAGAGCTTCTCGGTGGCCTCGGCGGCCAGCTCCAGCTGCGCCAGGCGGCGCATCTTGTCGGGGTATTCGCCGAACTCCACCGTGACTCGCTCGATGCCCGCAGCCAGCTCGCGGCTGCGCTGACGCTCGCCCACCAGCTCGCTGCGCAGGTCGTTGATGGCTGGAGAGAGCTCGCTCTGCTCTCTCAAGGCCAGCTCGATCTGCGCCTTGGTGGCCTCGATCTCCCGATCGATCAGCACAACGTCGGGGTGCTTTTCCGTCTTCTCGAGCAGCTCGGCGTCGCGCTCGCGCCGCAGCTCGGCCAAGGCCTCGTGCATCTTGCGCATGGTGAGGTGGCCGGAGATGGTCGAGGGGCTGACCATCTCCGCGTTCTGCCTGGCGTGGTAGCGCTCCTGCTCGGCAATCTGAGCCTGCAGGGCCTGGATGGCGGCGGTGCTGTCCTCCAGGTCGAGCATCATGTCGCTGACTCGGGTGACGGCGGCCTTGACCTCGGACTCCAGGTCGAGCACCTCTTCGGAGCGCTGGGCCTCGGCGATGCCAGCCAGGGCTTCGTCCAGCTCCAGCTTGACGATCTCGACTTGCTCCGTGACGAAGGTGCGCGCCTCGCGCACGTCGCGACGGGCTCGCTCCTGGGACTGGTTGATGTAGGCCTGGGCCAGGGTGTCCGCCATCAAGCGCGACTGCTCGGCATCGCCCGAGCTGGACTGCACCATCAGGATGTCGGTGCCCTGGGACTGGCTGACCTTGACCTCGGGCGCCGCCATCAGCGCCTCGTAGGTGCTCACCATCAGCAGCTTCTCGCCCCGCAGCAGCTTGCCCTCCTCGTCGCGCAGCTGCAGCTTCCAGATCACCTCGTCGAGCACCGGCCGCATGGTGGCCAGGGCGATCTTGTTCTGCATGTCGTCGCTGCCCGAGCTGAGGGAGACCGCCACCTCGTCCAGACCCAGCTCGCTCAAGATGGAGCTGGTGGTGTCGGAGCTCTCGACAATCAGCTTGGAAGTCCCTTGGTATTGCTTGGGAAGCACCATGGTGATGATGCCCGCTGCCAACACGAAGAAGACCACCGCCTGGACGAAGAGCCACTTACGTCGCAGCAGAGCGTTGTAGAGGTGGAGGATTTCCATCCGCGCTACCACCAGCCTGTAGTCAGGAACCGTTGAAATCGCCGCACCGGCCCCTAAGACCGGCGAGCCGCCGGACTATAGCCCCGGTTTTGTTCGTACGCCACTTGAAGTACCTGGAAGAGATGCCTTGACGGGCCCCCGTGAATCCGGCTACCAAGCCTGCGACCGAGCCCCTTTTTCACCGCTAACCCACTCCGTCCATCCGGACGGGACCGCTGGAGACTCCGTGCGCCGCCCCATCCTGCTCGCACTGCTGCTTTCCGCCTGCGCCCCCAAGATGGTCGCGCCGCCCAATATCACCGAGTCCGGCACGATCGGATCGTTGACGGCGCCGCCTCCGGCGGAGTTCATCTTCGGCGCCGGGGATCGCATCTCCATCCGCGTCTGGCGCCATACAGAGCTGGACATGGACCTCACGATCGCCCCCGATGGCGGCTTCACCTTCCCGCTGCTGGGGCGGGTGCAGGCCGCAGGCGTCGGCTACCCGCAGCTCACGAAGCAGATGGAAGAGGGCCTCTCGGCCTACTACAACGACGTGGCGGTCGCCATCAACATCCAGGACATCAGCAACCAGAAGGTCTTCGTGCTCGGGCAGGTGCGCACCCCCACGGTGCTGCAGATCCACAACGACCTGTCCATCCTGGAAGCGCTCACCCGTACTGGCGGCATCGACGAAGACGCCAGGACCGACAACATCCTGCTGATCAGGGGCGGCCTGGACGAGCCCCAGCTCTACAGCATCGATGTGGAGTCCATCTTCGGCGAGGGCGACATCTCGCAGCTCGTCTACCTGCAGCGGGGCGACATCGTGGTGGTCCCGCCCAAGACCATCGCCAACGTGGAACGTTTCTTCAGGCGCATCCAAGCCGTCTTGGCGCCCTTCGTGGGCGGTACGGCCATCTACCGCAACGCGGTCTCGGGTGGTGCGCAGGGCACATCGTCGGCACTGAGCGACTGAACCCCGCAGCCCATGAACCGCTCCTGGGTCCACTCCACGATCCTGGCGCTCATAGACGGCCTTAGCCTGGTATTGGCCATCTGGGCCGCCTACAGCTTCTGGTTCTGGTACAACCCGCAGCTGGAGTACGTGGTGCAGGTGCAGCTGCGGGAGCTGGCGCTGCCCAATCCCTGGCTGCCCCCGCTGCTGGTGCTGATCCCGGCTTGGATCTTCGCCAACAACCTGATGGGCATGCACAACCCCGCCCGCCTCGAGAGTTCGGCCAACATCACCACGGTGATGACCCGCAGCGCCGTCTACATGCTGGTGCTGGTGGTGGTGCTGCAGTTTCTGTTCACCAACCGCTACTACAGCCGCCTGCTGCTGCTGCTCTTCACCGGCTGCGGCTACCTCTTCATGACGAGCGCGCGCCTGGCCTTCTTCCAGGCCCAGCTGCGTCTACCCCACCCCATCGCCGTCCAGAACGTCGCCATCTTCGGCGCCGGCAACGACGCCCTGTCCATGTCGAAGCGCGTGCAGCGCTACGGCCGCCACGCCTACCAGCTCTCCGGCTACATCGTGCACGGGGGCGAGCAGACCCTGGCTGTCCCCGAGGACAAGGTGCTGGGAGGCATCGACGACCTGCCGGCCATCGTCAACGACCACGACGTGCACCTTGTCATCCTGGCCACCCGTTCGGTGGACCGGGGCGACTCCTTCCGGCTTGCTCGCGCCTGCGACGGCATGGGCCTGCGCGTGTTGCAGATGCCTTTCACCTGGGGCTTCGCCAGCCCCCGCCTGAGCTTCGCCTCGCTGGGCGGCTTGCAGCTGATCGACCTGCAGTATCTGAGCTACCCTTCTTTCGCCGAGAACGCTAAGCGCGCCTTCGACCTGGCGGCCGTGCTGGCGGGCGGACTTCTGTTGCTGCCCTTTTTGGCCCTGGTGGCCCTGGGCATCAAGCTGGAGTCCCCGGGCCCCGTGTTCTTCATCAGCCCGCGGGTGGGCAAGGGCGGGCGCAACTTCCCCTTCTACAAGTTCCGCTCCATGGTGGCCAATGCCAACGAGCTGAAGGACAAGCTGCGCGAGCGGAACGAGTCCGATGGCCGCCTCTTCAAGATGCGCAACGACCCGCGCATCACCCGCATCGGCGCCTTCATCCGCAAGTACTCCGTAGACGAGCTGCCACAGCTCTACAACGTGCTGCGCGGTGACATGAACCTGGTCGGGCCCAGGCCGCTGCCAGCCGAGGATCTCGCGGACATCCAGAACGACCCCGAGGCCCTCTTCTGGTTCGAGCTGCGCAACAAGGTCAAGCCCGGCATCACTGGCCTGTGGCAGGTCTCCGGTCGCAGCAACCTGACCTTCGCCGACATGGTCTCGCTGGATATCTCCTACGTGCAGACCTGGTCCATCTGGCTCGACCTGCAGATCCTGCTGAAGACCATCCCCGCCGTGCTCAAGGGCTCGGGCGCCTCCTGAACGCATCGCTTGCGCTTTGGCGGCGCAGGCTCTAAAACTCTGGTCAGGAGGTCCGCATGTCCCCCCGCCCCTGGCTGGCCATCTGTCCGCTGCTTCTCGCGGGCTGCAACCTGGGCCTGGACTTCATCGGGAGCACCGGTCTGATCGACAGCAGCGTCGAGACCGACGCCGATGCGGACACCGACGCCGACGCGGACGCCGACGCCGATGCCGATGCCGATGCCGATGCCGACGCCGACCTGGACGCCGACATGGACATCGCGGTCGACTCCGTCGATCCCAACGGCGGCACCACAGCTGGCGGGCAGCAGGTCACCATCTACGGCGGTCCGTTCATCCAGGGTGCCACGGTGACCTTCGACGACGAAGACGCCAGCGTACTGAACATCGGATCCGACTACATCGAAGCCGTCACGCCCCCCGGCAACCAGGGCACCGCGATTGTCGATGTCGAGACCAGCCAGGGCTCGGGCACAGGCTACAACCTCTATAGGTACATGGAGGACTCCACGGGCATGCCCGGCGCCATGGGGATCGTCACCTGGAGGCAGATCCTGCAGCCCGACTATTGGGTCGATGGCACCTCATACGGCACGGCCTGGATGTTCTTCCCCCATCCCCAGTCTCACGACATGTGGGAGTTCCTCTCCTCGGGCATGGACCAGTGCGTCAGCGAGACCTGGTCCTCGGGCTATTCGCTGTACTCCTACACTCCCGGCGCCAGCTCCATCACCCTGCAGCCTTCCAGCGGCACGAGCGTGAGCATGAGCTGGGACGGCAACTACGGCCAATACGACAACTACAACTTGTCCTCCGGGCAATACGTGTCCAATGGCACCTACGATCTGGACGAGGTGATCGGCTCGGGTCACCCTGACTTCGAGGTGGAGGACCTCGTCCGCACGCCAGGCGTCTTCTCCATCACCTCGCCCAGCATGTCGGGACTTGAGGCCAGCCGCGTCAACGCCAACAACTTCACCATCAGCTGGAGCGGTAGCGGCGGTGACTGGATGTACCTGATCCTCACCCTCTACGACTCGGGGGGATACCCCGAGGACACCTACTACTGCGTGCTCAACGACGACGGCAGCTTCACGGCCAGCTCGCTCTTCGGCAGCGTGGCCTCCAACCGCGGCATCTCTATCGAGCTCACTCGCATGTCGGGCAGCAACGCTGAGATCCCCTACAACAACGGCGACAGCCAGGTGATGGGCGGCTACACCAACATAGGCATCGTCATCACGCAATGAACCAGCGGCGCATCCACCTGCTGGGCGTGCCCATCGACGTGCTGACGCGGGTTCAGCTGCTCGACCAGGTGCAAAGCCTGGCGGACGAGGGGGGCCAGCGCACCGTCTCCTACGTCAACGTGCACGTGCTCGACCAGAGCGCCTTCCACCAGGATCTGCGCAGCTTCCTGAGCCAGCTGGACATCTGCTACTGCGACGGCAGAGGCGTGCTCTGGGCCGCGCGGCTGCAGGGCGATCACCTGCCGGAGCGCATCACGGGCGCCGACTGGATCTGGGACCTGGCCGCGCGGGCCGCGGGCGAGCTGCGCATCTGCTGGGTGGCAGGCGAGCCCGGTGTCAGCGCTGCAGCCGCCCAGGCGCTGCGCGAGCGCCACCCGGACCTGGAGATCACGGCCCACCACGGCTTCCACGCCAAGCAGGGGCCCGAAAACGACGCCCTGCTGGCGCGTATCAACCGGGAAGAGCCCGACATCGTGCTGGTGGGCTTCGGCACCCCGCTGCAAGAGCGCTGGGTGCGGGACAACCGCGCCAGGATCCAGGCCCCGGTGGTCTGGTGTCTGGGCGCCACCGCGGACTTCCTGTCGGGGCGCGTCTCCAGGGGGCCGGCCTGGCTCCACAACCGGCACGAGTGGCTGGCGCGCCTGCTGGCGGATCCGCGCCGCATGTGGCGGCGCTACCTGCTGGGCAACAGCCGCGTCATGGCACGCTCGTTGTGGGCCGCCAGATCGCGAATACGCCCTGGTCGGTGAGCGCGAACGCACGCTGATCGTCCAGGGCCAGGATGCGCCGCACCTGGGGAGGATGCTCGGGCACCAGGTCCATGATGGTGGCGCCGCCGTTCAGCCCGCTGCCCAGGTGCAGCAGCTGGCCCGCGGCCGTGCCGACCCAGCAGCCCCCCTTGCCGTCGGCCGCCACCGTAGGGACCACGACCTTCCGATCGGCGCTGCGCAGCACGTCCAGCACCTCGCCGCTCTCGATGTGGATGACATCGATGCCGTTGTCGGTCCCCACCCAGATGACGCCCTCGTCGGGAGACAGGTCCAGGGGCCGGTGGGTGCCCATATAGGGGCGGGCGCGGAGCTGCCGATCGATGGCGAGCACGGCGTCGGCCGAGATCGCCCAGACCGTGCCGTCCCGCGCCAGGCGCAACCTGCGGCTGGGACCGGCGTTGGGCAGCGCGGCGAAGCGCCCCTCGCTGCGCAAGAAGCGGTACAGGCCCTTGTCGCTGGCCACCCAGGGCTCTCCCCGCACCATGATGATGTCCCGCACGGTGCCCGGGATCTGGTGCACGCGCGCCCTACCCAGCAGCGGGCGCTGCTCCACACCCATGGGGCGGGCGATCCAGCGGGTGGATCCCCGCTTCAGCATGGCAACGACAGGGCCCTGTAGACGCGCTGCGCGCCGATTCGCGCCATCGACGCCGGGACCGAACCAGGCCAGCCCGGCGTCTCCCGCCACCTGAATCTTCGAGCCGCGCCGGCTCATGCTCTGGTAGGGGCTGCCCGCGGGCAGCGCGGCGAGGGGCACGGTCTCCACCTTCCCATCCCCTGGTCGCAAGCGAGCCAATCCCTGGTCCGTGCCCACCCAGGCCGCCCCTGCCAGCTCTTGGGCGCGGGCGCGGGCGTCCGCCACCCAGGGCGTGTCCGGGACCACCTCGTTGACGGTGCTCGAGGGCAAGCCGTCATGGGGGCCCCAGCGGCGCGTCACGCCTGCCTGCGGATCCAGCGTCACCAGTCCGGCGCCGGCACCGGCCGCCAGGTACTGTTCGCCGACCTGCGCGATGGCGTAGGCCCCGTCCGAGCCATCCCCGGGCCATAGACCACGCAGCTCTCCCTCCTGCAGCAGGACCACGCCCTGCTGCAGGGTCGCCAGCAGCGTGCCGCTGCGCGGCAGCACCTCCACATCGTAGACATCCAGCTCCGATGGTATGCCCTCGATGGGCTCTCCCTCGGGCAGGCCCAGCAGGCCCTCGTAGCCCACCCAGACCCGTTCATCGGCGCCCTTCACCAGGCTGAACACCGACCAGGGGCGCAGGCTGATGCCCAGACCCTCGGCATCCAGTCGCGCGAGCCCGCGATAGGTCCCGATCCACAGCACCCCCCCATCCGTGACGAGCGCCTGCACGTACTCGTCCGGCAGGCCCTCCTCGACGCCTATGACATCGCTGACGGTCAGCTCCAGGCGCCCCAGGCGCCCGCTGGGCTGGACGGTGGCCCTGACCAGCCCCGCCGCCGTACCCATCCACACGCCAGCTGGATCCGCTGCCAGCGCGATCACCCTGTCCGAGGGCAGGCCCTCGGCCTGGGTGACGTTCAAGGCCAGCAGGCTGCCCTTGCCGACCCGAGCCGCACCGCCGCCCAGGGTGGCGGCCCAGGCGTGTCCCTGGCTATCGGCCACCACGTCGGCCACCTGCCCCCCCAACATCTGGCCGCCTCGCGGACCAAGACGCGCCAGCTGGGCGGGGGTCACCACCGCTTGCGCCACGAGCTCTTCGCTACTGCGGCCGTCCTCAGCCAGCAGACGAAAGCGCGTGCCCCTGTGCAGGCGCGGGCTGCGCCATCCCGACTCGGCCTCCTCGGCCAGCAGCTTCCAGCCTCCTGGCCTGCCGACCTGCACGGCGAAGCGCTGCGCCCCGTTCCAGAAGAGCCGCACCGAGCGCCTGTTCGCGAAGAGGCGGGCCCAGCGCGTCGGGGGCACCTCCACGGCCCTCAGGTGCGCCGGGGGAAAGGCGTCCTGGCCCAGCGCATCCTCAGCCCGGGCTGGCTGCGCCGCGCCGAAGCAGCTGGCCAACAGCAGCCCCCAGGCCGCGCCGGCGACCCTTGTCAACACTCCGGACATGGTGCTGCCTGCCGCGAGTCCACGCTTACAGTTCCTCGATGGCATGGCGGTAGCGTTCGATCTGGCGCGCGAGGTGGCCGGCGTCCCCCTCCAGGCCCAGCGCCTGGTGGGGGCAGACGAACCAGCAGTAGAGGCAGTGCAGGCAGGTATCGGGCACCGCTTGCGCTCCGAATGCGCCGGGCTCCAGGCCCATGGGGCAGAAATCCGCGCAACGTCCGCATGAGCGGCAGCGCTCCGGGTCGCGCCCTGCCAGGCGCAGGCTGTCGTCGTCCGCCTGGTAGACATCCTGGATGATGTTCAGGCGGTAGGCCAGCCGGGCGAAACGCGGTCGGTTGACGAGCGGACGCACCGCCAGCTTGAGCCAGACCAACGAGCGCCGCTCCGAGAGCCGTGCCTGCAGGCTGCGCGGCGGGGAGCGCTTGATGCGATGCCATGGCTCGAGCTGCTGGGCCAGCTCCTCTTCCAGCTGGGATCCGACCAAGCCGCGCCGGCCGGCCTCCGCCAGGTAGGGCACCTCGCGCCAGGGCATGTCCGCCAGGCGACAGGCCACCATGTCGTTCAGGAAGGCGTCGTCGCTGGCCATCAACAGGCCCAGCCGGAAGGGATCCCCATCCCCGGGGCCATTGCCTTCCATGCCGATCAGCCCGTCGGTCAGGATCAGATCCGGCCGCAGCACCTCGTTGATCGCACAGATGTTGCGGGCCAGGTCGTAGTGCAGGTGACGCTTGTCCTGGCCTATGGCCAGGCCCACCCAGTTCTTCAGGGCGCAGCTGAACTGCATCTCGGCGTGGGTCTTGATCTTGGGTATGGAGATCAAGAGATCCTGTTCCAGCACGGTGTTGGCGATGCGCGGGCGCGCCCCGGCGTGCAAGCTCATCCGGGTTCCCTGGTCACGGTTCAGATCCTGCCAGCGCACGCCCAGGGCGCGGCAGAGCGCGGCCACGCGCAGGCGCTCGAAGCTGTCGATGCCGCGGCGCGCGATGCCGACATTGGAGCCATCCGCCACGGTCAGGCGGTGGTAGCCGCGCCGCTGAAGGCCCCGCAGCAGTGCGCCCAGCACGCGCAGATCCACGCTGTTGCCGGTCAAGGCCAGCAGGTCGTTGTTCAGGTTGGGCTTGACGACGACGCGCGCGTCCGTATCGGCGGGCAGCTTGTGGGCCCAGTCTTCCAGGATGCGCTCCACGGCGGCTTCGATCTGCGCGCGCGTCCACGCGCGGTGGATGTCCGCTCGACCCCTGGCGGCCTGTATGCGCTTCATGTCCGGACCACCTGGCGCAGGGCCGCCTCGTAGCGCAGCCAGACGCTCTCCCAGTCGTACTGCCCCTCGACGAAGGCCCGGCCTTCGCGCCCCAGGTCCAGGCAGCGCGGCTCGTCGTCCAACAGCGTCTTGATGGCGTCTGTCATGGCACCCACGTCCCCCTGGGGAACGGGCAGGCCGATGCCCCCTGCGGCCTCGCGCACCGCGGGTTGGTCGCTCCAGATCACGGGGCGGCCGCAGGCCATGGCCTCCACGGCCGTGTAGCCGAAGCCCTCTCGCATCAAGGTGGGGAAGATCACGGCGTCGGCACGCTGATACCAGGGCACGATATCCGGCACGTCCAGGTGGAACTCCACGGGCTGGCCCCTGGCCTGCGAGCGCAGCTGCTCGATGTAGAGCGCATCGTCGGACATGCCCACGATGCGCAGCAGGACGCGCTGCTTCAGGGCCACGGGCAGGCGTGCGATGGCGTCGATGGCCAGGTGCTGCCCCTTTCCGGGCAGGATGCGGGACACGCAGGCCAGCACGAAGCGGCCTCCCGCGGCCCGCGTGCGCTCCTGGGGCTTGAAGCGCTCCAGGTCCACGCCGTTGCGGATGGCCAGGGTCTTGGCCGCGGGCATGCCCACAGAGACCAGGTGACGCTTCATTGCCTCGCTGACCGTGACCACGCGCCGCAGGCGGCGGCTCTTGTAGAGGTAGTAGGCGCGGCGAGCCGCGCTGCCCCAGCCCCCCTGCCCATCGGCCTGCCCGAAGTTCAGATCGTGCACGATGCAGACGGTGGGGGCACCGAAGGCCGGCGCCTCGATGGAGTTGGAGAGCACCACGTCGGGCTTCCAGCGGCGCAGCTGCCGCGCGATGCCCCACCACAGCGTCCCCCAGCCCCGCAGGGAGCTTCCCCCGCGCAGATCCACGGCCACGGCCTCGGGGGGCACCAGCTCCCGGTCGCGACGGAAGCCCACGACCAGGCGCACGCGATGCCGCCAGCGCGCCTGCTGATAGAGATTCTCGAAGACCGTCTCCGTACCGGATCGCACGTCGGGGGGAAACCGCCTGGCAGCCATCAGGATCTTCATGACCGCAGAGAATAGCCCGCCGCCGTTGAGTCGTCTGCCCCGCTGGCCGCCCTCAGCGGGCCATCGTGGCAAAGCGCGCTTTGGGATACAATCCCACCACAACGCCGCCTGCAGGAGTCCTCATGCCCATCGGCTTCGGATTCGACAACAAGAGGCCCGACAAAGCACGCCAGCTGGAGCTCTCCCACGCCGAGAAGGAGCGTGAGGAGATGCTCAAGGAGAAAGAAGCCCTCAAGGCGCAGGGCATCGACCTGGACGAGCCCCAGGAGCAGCTGACCTGCCCAGGCTGCGGCACCTCCTACGAGTTCGGCAACGACTGCCCCGACTGCGGGCTGCCCTTGGTGGGCGACTCGGCGGCGGACGACGTCAAGGGCGCCCCCCCTCCGTCTCCTGATCGAGGCATCCTCTTCAGCCTGGTTATTCCGGGGGTGCTCGTGATCCTGGGCAGCGTGGCCCTTTGGCTCTACCTGAGCCAGTAGAGAAGGGACGCGTCCATGACCTGGCTGCTCTTGCTCTCTCTGGCCTATGCCAGCCCCTATCACGAGGTGCTCGCCGAACCCGTGCCCTGGGAGGTCTCTCCCGATCTGCACGACGCCTTGCTGGAGGAGGCCCGCGGCCGCTCTCCGGCCAGCGCCACCTCGGTGCAGCTGTTGGCCCATGGCCCCGACGGTCAGCTGCGCCCGCTGGATCGCTACCTGCCTCCCATCCCGCCGGTGCCCGAGAAATACGCCCACAAGACGCAACCCGTGCTCTGGAGCAGCGTCCACCCCATGGACCATCCCGGGGCCAGCGAGGGCTTCTTGAGCGGCCGCGCCGCCTATCTCAGCCAGTGCCACGGCTGGATCTGGTACGACTCGCTGGGGCGCTTCTCCACCCAGCGCGGCAACGTCTACGACACGGTGGAGGATTTCCACAACCCCGAAGCCACGAACCAGTACCTGACGCGCTACCTGGAGAACGCCGGTGCCGCCGTGTTCACGGTCAAGGACCGCGGCATGAACGCCGACAGCGCGATCATCGACAACGACGCCCCTGGCAGCGGGGGCAGCTACGTCGAGACTGGCAGCGGCTTCGAGGACGGGGCTGCGGGCTTCGGCGCCCTGAGCAGCTGGGTGTACGGCGACGATCCCTTCGACAGCGGCAGCACGCGGCGCTTCCCCGCGGATGGCGGCGGCTTGGCAAGCTGGACGCCTGATGTGCCCGCCGACGGCTGGTACACCATCTACGTCAGCTGGGACTCGGACGTAGAGAACGCCCAGGACGCCCACTACCGTATCACCCACAACGGCGGCGTCATCGACCGCTACTACGACCAGACCGTGCACGGCTCCACCTGGCAGTACCTGGAGACCCTCTGGCTCCCCGAGGGCAGCGAGGGGCTCACGGTCGAGCTGGTGGCCGACTCCGGCCAGGCCGGGCGCTACCTGTCCGCCGACGCCCTGCGCATCGGAGGCGGCATGGGCGACGTGCAGCGCAATGGCGAGACCACGGGCCGGCCGCGCTGGGAAGAGGGCGCCATCCTGCACACCCAGTACAACGGCGCCCCCACCAGCGTCTACGACCCCTACGAAGACGGCGACGGCTCCGATCCCTCCTCGCGCTCCCGCTGGGCGGCCTGGGAGCATCCCAGTGGCGAGGACGCCATCTACCTGTCCTGGCACTCCAACGCCTACCAGACCGACGCCGCCCGCGGCACCTCCACCTATATCTACGAGGGGTCCTACGGCGACCCTGTCGAGGGCTCCGAGGCGCTGGCCGAGCTGGTGCAGAGCGAGCTGGTGAGCGCCTTCCGCGCGCTGTGGGAGTCGGACTGGACCGATCGCGGCGTCAAGACCGACGCCTTCTCCGAGGTCAACCCCTCCCACAACGACGAGATGCCCGCCGCCCTGGTGGAGCTGGCCTTCCACGACCACTACCAGGACGTGGAGCACCTCAAGAATCCTCCCTTCAGGCGCGACGCGGCGCGGGCCATGTACCGGGCCATCGTGCGCTACTTCGCCGAGCGCGACGGCCTGCAGCCCGCCTTCCTGCCGGAGCCGCCCCAGGATCTCTCCCTGGTGCACGATGAACAGGGCCAGCTGCTGGCCAGCTGGACCGCGGGACCCACGGGCGATCCCTACGGCGATCCACCCATCGGCTACGTGCTCTACACCTCGGCCGACGGTCGCAGCTGGGACAACGGCACGGCGGTCGAGGGCAGCTCGGCCACAGTCCAGGCTGGGCTGGGCCAGACCGTCTACCTGCGCGTGGCGGCCTTCAACGCCGGCGGGGTCTCCTTCCCCAGCGAAGCCCTCGGCGCCCGACGCTCCCCCGACGGCAGCGTGCCCGTGCTGGTGGTCTCCGCCTTCGACCGCCTGGAGGTGTCCAACCTGGTCTGGGAAGACGTGGGCCTCTCCATCGGCGAGGTGGTGCGCATGCCCCTGGAGCGCATCAACGCCTTCGACACGGCCGTGGCCCACGGCGAGGCCGTCCGCGAAGCGGGCTGGTACTTCGACAGCGTCTCGGACGAGGTGCTGGGCGAGCTCGATCTGACCGACTACGCGCTGATCTGGTGGGTGGCGGGCGAGGAGTCCACCGCCGACGAGACCTTCGACAGCGCCCAGCAGGCGCTCGTGCGGGACTTCATGCAGGACGGCGGCGCCTTGTGGGCCACCGGCGCCGAGATCCTGTGGGACCTGGACTACCGGGGCGACGCCGACGACCAGGCCTTCGCCAGCGAGGTGCTGGGCGCGCTGATGGAGGCCGACGACGCGGGCACCTACGCCGTCGATGGCACGGGGCTGCTGGCGGGCCTGCAGCTGGACTTCGACGAGGCCGACGGCGCGCCCTACCCCGTGGAGTACCCCGACGTGCTGGACTCCGACCGCGAGCCCATCGCCAGCTACGCCGGCGGCGGCCTGGCCGCCACGCTGGGCGAGGGCGTGGCCCTGTTCGGCTTCCCCTTCGAGTGCATCGGCGATCCCCTGGTGCGCGCCGAGGTGGCCACGCGGCTGCTGCCCGCGCTGGTGCCTGACTACGAGGCGCCCGAGCTGCCCGAGGACAGCGGCCTGCCGGATAGCGGCCTGAGGGATAGCGGTCCGCTGGACAGCGGGCTGCCGGACTCGGGTGTTGGGGGGGGCTTCCCTGGCGATCTGCAGCGGGTTCTGATGGATGAGGGGGGTTGTGGTTGCGGGGGGCGGAGGGTGGGGGGTGCGTGGCTGGGGCTGACGGCTCTGGGTCTGGGGTTGCTCGGGCGGAGGAGGAGGATTGCGGGTTGAGGCTGTAGGGCGTGTCCCTGGATGAATCGCCAGCCCAAGCGTCACCCCCCGCACGGCATCTTCGTCTCCATCCCCTTCGATCTCCATTTTTCGAACGCACCCATGACCGAGCCCCACGCGACTCCCAGGTTCTACAGCGCCCAATCCAAGGTCCCGCCCGACAGCGTGGTCTTTGATTTGCATTGAAGATTGCGCCGTATCGGCGACCGAACTCTCAAGGGGAGCGATATCCGCGGGGAATGGCTTCTTCCTTGCACGATTGTCATGATACAAGGTAGCCTGGGGCAAGCACCTGAAGTGCAGCCGCAGGAACTCGGTTCGGCGCATCGTGGGTCAGGATGACGGGCACT
>CAYVQL010000165.1:0-7546 GCA_964454135.1 uncultured Enterobacterales bacterium
CTGCGACGACGGTGACGCCGCGGTCAACCCCGGCGCCACCGAGATCTGCGACGAGCTGGACACCGACGAGGACTGCAACGGCGTGGCCGACGACGACGACTCGGGCGTGGACCTGTCCACCGCCCAGGTCTGGTACCTGGACTGGGACGGTGACGGCTGGGGCGACTCGGACCTGGGTGAGGACGGCCCCTACTGCGACGCGCCCTTCGGCTACGTGGCGGACAACGGCGACTGCGACGAGACCGACAGCAGCATCAACCCCGGCATGAGCGAGATCTGCGACGGCGTGGACAACGACTGCGACGCCTCCAGCGGCGAAGGCGGTGTGATCTCCAACGGCAGCGCCCCCTATTCCAGCCTGGCAGTGGCCGTGGCGGACGCCGGCGAGGGCGATGTGTTGATGCTCTGCGACGGCACCTACAACGAAAACGTCTTCATCGGTGTCCAGCTGGAGCTGCGATCCCTCAACGGCGCCGCCAGCACCATCCTGGTCGCAGACATGGCCGGCAGCATCATCACCTCCACGGCGGATGTGACGGTCTCGGGTCTGACCTTCAGGGACGGCTACAGCAGCGGCTACGGCGGCGCCATCTACACGGAGGACGAGCTGGTCGTGCAGGAATGCATCTTCTACGACAACTACGCTGTGGACGGCGGAGCCCTGGCCAGCATGGGCGAGGTGGACATCGCCGACAGCGAGTTCTACGACAACGAGGCCAGCGGCTCCGGAGGTGCCATCTACGCCGCAGGCGGCAGCCTGGACAACAGCGAGGTCCGCGACAACCTGGCCGGCGCTGGTGGTGGCGGCCTCTACGTGGATGGCGCTGGTTCGCTCTACCTGTGGGACACGACGATCAGCGGCAACTACGCCGCCGACGGCGGCGGCCTCTACGCGGTGGATCTCGAGATCGAGGGCGGCAGCCTGGAGGGGAACGAGGCGTCGAATGCTGGCGGCGGCGTGTACGCGGTCACCTCGTACCTCAACGACATGCTGATCAGCGCCAACGTGGCCTACGACGGCGGCGGCGTCTTCGTGCAGGACGGCTCCTACGCGGAGGTGGACGGCTGTGACATCGACGGCAACCTGGCGGACAACACCGGCGGCGGCGTCGGCATGAGCGATGGAACGGGGGGCGACATCCGCATCCAGGACAGCACGATCTCAGGAAACATGGCGGACGCCAACGGCGGCGGGATCCACATGCTCTTCACCGAAGAGGTCTACCTGGACCAGGTCACGGTCAGCGGCAACTACTCGGGCGCCCAAGGCGGCGGCGCCTACCTGGGCGCCGTCCCCTACGTGGTGATGGACTACCCCAGCTTCACGGAGAACGAAGCCGACTACCAGGGCGGCGGCATCCTGGCCGAGGAGGTGGCCGAGCTGCTGGGCACCGCCTACTACACGGGCAACCTGGCCGGCTACGAGGGCGCGGGCCTGCACGTCACCACGGCGGACAACGTGGACATGGGCAGCTCGAGCTTCGAAGACAATACCTGCAGCGGATCGGGCGGCGGGATGTTCCTGGAGGAGGTGACCTACGCGAGCTGCGATGACTGCTCGGTGCAGCGCAACACGGCCCTCTGGGGCGGGGGCGTCTACCTGGGCTCGGGCGTCGAGCTGCACGCTAGCGCCGAGTGGGGCGCCGCCGTCAACGACAACTCGCCTGACGACGTCTTCCTCTCCGCTGGCGCCACCTACAGCTGGGCGGACTACCAAAACGTCACTTGCTACTCGGATGTGGGGATTTGCACGTACTGAGGAGGATGCCCATGACCCCTTTGATCCTGGCCCTTGCCTGCACGGCCAAGAGCCCGCAACAACCCGAAGAGGTGCCCATGCCAAGCGAACCGGGCCACTACTTCAGCTACCGGATGGACGTGATCCAACCGCCCTGCCAGGGGCAGCGACCGCAGGTGGCGCTGCTGCGGGGCTTCAGTCTGGCCTTCGTGGGCGAGCCCGGCCTACCCACGGTGTTCCCCATTCGCGGCGACGGCACGGTGCCCGGCATCCTTTGGCAGGCGGACGCCTCCTGCGTGTCCGCCCTGGAGCCCGACAGCGGCTACGAGCGGCTCCAGGTCTACGTGGAGCAGGGCGAAGAGCACTCGATCCCGGCCTGGACCCAGGCGCTCCCTTCCGCCGCCACGGATGGGATCCCCGAGCCCGGCCTGGCGGACGACCTGCTGGACGCCTGGCAGCAGGCCGGCCTGAGGCCCTGGGCCCTGCTGGACGCGCTCCCAGCGGAGCAGGCCAAGGGCTGGCGCGGTCAAGGGCGGCAGGCCATCTCGCGCTTGCTGAGCACGGCGACCCTGGACCTGACCCTCTCCCCGCCGCCGGACCACGTCGGCTCGCTGCGTTCCATCTCTCTGAGCCGGGAGCCCAGCCTACGGGAGCCCTCGGGCCTGGGGCCCGACGGTCAGCCCAGCTCGGAGTGGGCGGCCCTCTCGCCCCAGCAGGTCCTGGACGTCCTGGCCCAGTTGGGCGCAGCGGGCTTCTTCGAGGGGGCCAGCTACTACGTGGAGCCGCGACTGGCCGAGCCCGGCTCCCCGCCGGAAGGCGTCTCCCTGCAAGCGCCCCCTCGCCCACAGGGCCCCCACTTGATGGTGGGGCTCATCGCCAACGACGAGTCCTGGTATCACCGCGTGACCGGCTTCTGGCCCTGGGATGCCGACACGCAGCAGCGCTTGCTGCGCTTGCAGGCCGTGGTGGGCGACGAGGCCGGGGAGCTGATCGGGCCTTGGGTGGGGCAGGATCGGGGCGCGGGGGAGCCTGGCCAGTAGGGTCGGTCACTCCGCGTCGGCGGCAGCCTTCTTCTCCTTCTTCTTCTTCGGCAAAGAATGCCGCTTCGCGAAGGGAATGCGCGAAGCTGTGAAGGCCAGCACCAATCCCACCCCGCCGAAGACCTTGAAGGCCACCCAGACATCTTCGCTGCAGCTGCGCCAGATGACCTCGTTCAGCGCCGCCATGATCAGCAGGAAGATCGCGTACTGGGTGGTCAGCTTCTGCCAGCCCAGCTCGGTCAGCTTCCAGACGTCCTCGAAGGCGAACTTGAGCAGGTAGCGACCGAAGGTCCTGGCCACCAGCAGCGCGATGGCGAAGAGGGCGTAGAGCACCGTGGGCTTCATCTTGTAGAAGCTGTCGTCCCCCAGCAGGATGGCGACCCCGCCGAAGAGCAGCACCAGGGCCGCGGCCAGCAGGGTGAGCAGGGGCAGCCGGCGCACGGCCAGGTAGGAGACGGCCACGGCAAGGACCGTGGTGATCACGATGGCCTTGATGGCCAGCGAGAGATCGCCGACCTTGTAGGCCAAGAGGAAGACCACCAGGGGCAGGTACTCGGTCAGGGCCTTGACCCACCTGGGTTCGCGCTTCTTGCGTGCTTTCGCCATGGTCCGGCTGCCGTTTCGTGGGGGAGCCGGGCCCATAACAGGCTGGCGGGGTGGTAGGATCCCGGGATGATGGTCGGATCGCACCTGCCGGGCCCCTGCAGACGATGATCGGGGCCCTGCTGCTGGCCGCGGGCTGCCACTGCAGCGGTCTGGGGGTGGTCGCCGGTGACAGCGCTGGCTCGGGGAGCTCCGTTGACAGCAGAACGGAGAGCGCGCCGGACAGCGAGGCACCCCCTGGTATGGCGGGCGGGGTGGCTCTGCTGCACGACGCTGCGGCAGCCGAGGAGGCCTGGGCGGAAGGCCAGGAATTCTACGCCCTGTACCTGCCCGAGGTCCTGGCCCACGCCGGGCTGCCCTTCCAGGTGTTGCAGCGCGCCGCGCTGCTGGACGGCCTGGACCAGTCGGCGCTGCTGCTGCCCTGGGACGCAGCGCTCACGAGCGAAGAGCTGGCGTTCTTGCAGGGCTATGTGGAGGGCGGCGGCACCCTGGTGGCCATGGGCGGCAGCTCGGGCCTGGACGAGCTGCTGGGCATCGAAGCCGCCGGATCCTGCGACGAAGGCTGGATCTCCGGCCTGGCCCACGGCGAGCTCTTCGAGGGCGACCTGCCGCCGCTGCACGTCTTCGGCGGCAGCCTGGCCCGGCCCACAACGGCCACGCAGCTGGCGGGTCTTCTGGACCAGCAGGGGGCCGACAGCGGCCTGGCCGCGGTCACCCGACGGCAGGTGGGCGCGGGCACGGCCTGGTACATCGGCCCCTGTCTGGCCGAGTCCATCGTGCGCATTCGCCAGGGCATCCCCATCCACCAGGACGGACAGCCCGCGGCCGACGGCACGGCCAGCGTGGACGACGGCATCCTCAAGACCGACGACGGCATCGTGCTGGACTACGAGCGGGATCGCGCCAGCGCCGGTGGTCAGCAGCTCTTCCTCGAGCCGGTGGCCGACAACCTGGCCGAGCTGCTGCTGCGCGTGCTGGCGGACGGCTTCGCCCGCCAGGGCCAGCCCCTGCCCATGCTCTGGTACTGGCCCGGCGAGCTGGACGCGGTGGGCGTCATCTCCCACGACACGGACGGCAACGATCCCTACCTGGCGGGCGTGCTGCTGGAGCGACTGCAGGAGCTGGCGCTGCGCTCCACCTGGTGCTTCATCCGTTACCCCGAGGACTATCCCCCCGAGCTCTTCCAGCAGGTGGCCCAGGCCGGCGGCGAGGTAGCCCTGCACTACGACGCCCACTCCGGCTACCCTGAGACCAGCTGGAGCCAGGAGGACTTCGACGGGCAGCTGGCATGGCTGCGGCAGGTCGCGCAGAAAGAGATCCTGACCAACAAGAACCACTACCTGCGCTGGGAGGGCTGGACCGAGTTCTACCGCTGGTGCCAGGAGGCCGGCATCCGCGCCGACCAGAGCAAGGGGCCTTCCAAGTCGGGCAATGTGGGCTTCCCCTACGGCAGCGCCCACCCCTATTTCCCCATGGACGATTTCGAGCATGAAAACGCCATGCTCGACGTGCTGGCCATCAACCTGTACACCCAGGATCTTCACTACACCTGCAACTACGAGGTGGGCCCGGCGCTGGTGGACGAGGCGCTGGCGGTCTACGGCGTGGCCCACTTCCTGTTCCACCCGGCCCACGTGGAGCGCAGCGGCGTGGCCCAGGCCATGGCCGACGTGACGGAGTACGGGCGCGGCCTGGGCATGGAGTGGTGGACGGTGGCCGAGGTGGACGCCTGGGAGCGCCTGCGCCGGCAGGTGGCGATCACGCCCCTCGACGGGGGATTCCTGGTGAGCACGGCCCAAGAGGTGCCCGACGCCAGCTTCCTGGTGTTCGCGCAAGGGGAGCTGCCGCTGCTGGCGGATGGTGAGCCCATAGGGGGCCGCGCCGTGGAGGTCTACGGTGCGCAGGCCACCCGCTTCACGCTGGATCTGCCGGCCGGGGAGACGGAGGTGAGCTGGTAGGTGTCGCGGAGCGCGCCCGCCCCCCATCCGTGGAATAATCCCCCCCATGACCCTCTTCTTCGCCCTGTCCGCCCTGCTGGCCTGCCGCGACGGCGCCGACAGTGCTCGTCCTCCCGACAGCGGCGCGCCGCTGTCCGTCATCGACGTGCACAACCACCTCTTCTTCCGCATGGCCGTCCAGGAGGACGATCCGGACGGCGCCGCACAGCTGGCCCTGGAGAGCATGGACGAGCTGGGGATCGGGAGCACGGCCGTCATGCCGCCCCCCTTCCACCCCAGCCACGAGGACGACGGGCTGATCTACGACCTGGAGGAGCTGCAGGATCTGCCCGGCGACTACGAGGGCCGCTTCGCCTACTGCGCCGGGGGCGGCTCGCTCAATCCCCTGCTGCAGGGGGCTGTCTTGGCCGGGAAGACCAGCGCCGAGACCGAGAAGCGCTTCCGCGCCCGCGCCGAACAGATCGCCGGCTCCGACGCGGCCTGCTTCGGGGAGATGGCGGCCCTGCACCTGTCCATGAGCGAGGACCACGTCTTCATGGCCGCGCCCCCGGACCACGCGCTCTTCCTGCTGCTGGCCGAGGTGGCCGCCGAGCACGGCCTGCCCATCGACCTGCACATGGAGGCCGTGCCCCAGGCCATGGACACGCCCGAGGACGTGTTGGCCGCCTCCGGAAACAACCCCATGCAGCTGGAAGCGAACATCGCAGGTCTCGAGAACCTGCTCGACCACCGCAGCGACGCCGTCGTGATCTGGGACCACGTGGGCTGGGACAACCTGCACACCTGGACGGTCGAGCTCAGCCAGGAGCTGCTGCAGCGCCACGACAACCTGCACATGAGCGTCAAGGTGGCCGTGGACAGCCCCGTGGAGACCCGGGTGGCGGACGAAGACGGCCTGCTGCGCGAGGAATGGCTCGCCCTGTTCGAGACCTACCCCGACCGCTTCATGCTGGGCGCCGACCAGTTCTTCGTCTCGCCCGCCATGGACAGGCAGTTCCCGCCCAGCTTCGAACAGACCCACGCCATCCTGGAGCAGCTGCCCGAAGCGCTGCGCGCCCCCATCGCCTATGAGAACGCCCAGCGCCTGCTGCGGCTGGCGGGATAGCTTCGACGGTATCTTCAGCGCCACAGCCATAGCGAGCAGCCATGTCCACGACCCTCCCCAGCCTCTCCCCCCTCGCCCTCTGCGTGGCCGCGCTGGGGTTGTCCGACGCAGCCCTCGCGGCTCGCGAGACGGCCTGCGGCGGCGACGAGGGCCGCATCGAGGTGGTGGTGCTGGGCAGCGGCCACCCGGTGATCGACGACGATCATCCCCGCATGCAGCCCGCCACGGCCGTGCTGATAGGCGACGATCGCTGGCTGGCGGACGCCGGGGCCGGCGCCCTAGCGCGCCTCTACGACCACGGCGTGCCCGCCCAGTCCTTGACCCACGTCTTCCTGACCCACCTGCACGTGGACCACGTCGTGGACCTGGACGGCGTGCTCTTGGCCTGGCACTTCGCCACGCCCGGCAAGCTGGCCGGCGCGCCCCCGGATGCCCGTAGCGACGACGGATCCGCCGGGCGGGGCCCCAAGAAGCGCTTGCCCGCCCGCAGCCCCGGCAGCCTGGCCAAGCAGCAGACGGGCAGGGCCGAGCTGAAGCTCTACGGCCCGACCGGCACCGCTGAGATGGTACAGACCTTGCTGGACAAGGCCTACGGCGTGGACGGCCGCGGCCGTGCGCTGTTGCGGGACGCCTCCTTCACGGTGCAGGACCTGAGCGCGCCCACGCCCATCGAGGGTGAGGGCTACCGCGTGGAGCTGGCCCGCGTGAACCACGCCTGGATGGACTCCTGGGCCCTGCGCTTCGAGACCGAGTGCGCCAGCGTCGTGATCACCGGGGATCTGGGTAGCCCGCTCTACCCTGGCTACGAAGACCATGCCGAGCTGGCCGCCTTCTCAAGGGGGGCCGACATTCTGGTGGTCGACGCGCTGCACCTGGCCCCTGAGGTGCTGGTGCGCTTCGCGACCGAGGCCGCCCCCAAGCACCTGGTGCTCAGCCACCTGTCGGAGGACACGCCGAGCTTCAACCGCGGCTACACCACCCAGGGCGTGTTGGAGAAGACGAGCGCCGCCCGGGCCGGGGCGGGGGCGGCGGCGGGGGGGGGGGGGGGGGGGGGGGGGCGCCGCGCGTGCCGCCCCCGGCGGGGGGGGGGGGGGGGCGGGGG
>CAYVQL010000165.1:7556-24015 GCA_964454135.1 uncultured Enterobacterales bacterium
GCCGTGACCGGGCAGGTCACGGCGGCGGAGGATGGCTTGCGGGTGGCGGCGCCCTGAGATTCCGAGCCCGAGAGGGGCGGGAGTGGCTCAGCGGCGGCGGTCGATGCGGTCTTCGCGGATGTCGCGCACATCTTCGTTGCGGTCGCGCACGTCCTCCATCCGGTCCAGCTTGTCCTCCTGGGCGTCACGGATGTCCTCCATCCGGTCCAGCTTGTCTTCCAGGATGTCGCCGGGGCCGGTGAAGACCAGGGCGTCCAGCACGTCTTCGATGGCGTCCAGGATGTCCTCCAGCTGATCCCGCTTGTCCTCCTGGGCGTCGCGGATGTCCTCCTGTCGGTCGCGGATGTCTTCTTGCCGGTCGCGCACGTCTTCGATGCGGTCCGCCTGCACGGCCTTGTTGGGGCCGGCCAGGGCGGGGGCGGCGGTGCAGAGGGCGATGAGAGAGAGGATGAGGGTACGCATGATGGCCTCCGTGTGGCGTGGGTTCGTGCACATCCGGACGCAGGCCGTCAGGGTTCCTTCGGGTCTTTACATTTCTTCGGAATTGGGGCGTTCGCACCGCCCTGGAGGACCGCACGCTGCGCAGCGAGCTGCCCAGCTACGCCGACTACGCGCGCCAGGTGCCCTGTCGGCTGGTGCCCGCGCTGTGGTGAGACGCTAGGTTGAGGGCATGTCCTCCAAGCGCGTCAGGCCTCGAGACCTGCTGATCGCCGCCGCCCTGCTGCTGGCGCCCCCCACAGCAGGCTGGCTGCTGCTGGGGCCCCTCATCGAGCGGGAGCCAGAGCCGCTCGATCTCTCTCCGCGAAAGGCGCAGCGCGGTGGCGGGCCGCCGGACCTGCTGGTGGTCACGCTGGACACCACGCGCGCCGATCACCTGGGCTGCTACGGCTACCCGCGGGACACCTCGCCACGCCTGGATGAGCTGGCCGCGGAGTCCCTGCTCTTCGAGCAGTTCGTGGTGCCCATGGCCACCACTTTGCCCTGCCACACCTCGCTGTTCACGGGCCTGGCCCCCGAAGAGCACGGCGTGCTGGGCAACCTCTCCTACACGGGCGAGCGCTTCGTGCCGCCGGAGCTCATCTCCACCTTTGCCAGCTACCTGCAGGGCATCGGCTACAGCACGGCGGGCTTCGTCAGCGGGGCCCCCTTGAAGCGCGCCACGGGCATCGCCGAGGGTTTCCAGCACTTCGATCAGCCCAAGGGCAAGGAGAGGCGCGCCTCCAAGACCACCCGGCGTACGCTGAACTGGTTGGAACGGAATCGCGATCTCGAGCCCCTCTTTCTGTGGGTGCACTACTTCGATCCCCACTCGCCCTACGCTCCTCCCAAGCGCTATCGCAAGCTCTTCGAACATGACGAGGACCTCGATGCCCACCTGCAGCGCCGCGAGATGGCCTACAAGCAGACGGCGCGGCTCGATCGATACGACGGTGAGATCGCCTTCATGGACGCCCAGCTGGGTGAGCTGCTGGACGCCTTTCGCGCAGCGGGCGACTGGTCGAACCTGGTGGTACTGGTGGCCGGCGATCACGGCGAGGGCCTGCGCCAGCATGGTCAGCTGATGCACGGGCTGGTGTGGCACGAGCAGCTGCACGCGCCCCTGTTGATGCGGCTGCCGGGCCACGAGGCTCGGCGGGTGCCCCAGCTCTTGTCGGCGTCCGACGTGCTGCCCACCCTGCTGGGTCAGCTGGAGCTGCCGGACGAGGAGGCCTTCCTGGCCCAGGTCTCGGGTCAGGATGTGCTGGCTCCGGACTGGCAGGGGCGGCCGATCCTGAGTCGCTCTTCCGTGCGGCGCGCCAATCCCAAGGGCAAGCTGGAGCCCGTGCCCTCCACCTTCTCCCTGACCAGCAGCCAATGGAAGTACACCTCGTCAGACGACGGGAGCGAGGCGCTCTACCACCGGAGCGACGATCCCTTCGAGCTGCGGTCGATCCTCGATGACCACCCGGACCTGGTGGCCGAGCTGCGCCAGTCCTTGACGCAGCGTCTGGAGCAGCAGCGCGCCAGGGGAGAAGAGCTGGGGAGCGGGCGCACGGAAGAGCTGGACGAGGGGATGTTGGAGGAGCTGAAAGAGCTGGGCTACGTCGATTAGCTGGGGAGGAGGCTGGTCAGCTGCTCCGAACCTGGGCTAAGCTTCGAGACGCCACGCGTTTCCATGGAGGTGAGAAATGACGCGAACGCTCTTCCCGGTTCTCCTGCTGGCCCTGGGGCTGGTTGCCTGCGACGACAAGAACGAGGACAGCGGCCCGATCGAGGCCGACACGGATACCGACACCGACGCCGACACCGACGCCGACACCGACGCCGACACCGACGCCGACACCGATGTCTGGGGCCAGGAGGCGCTGGACCAGGTCACCTCCAAGGTGGGCACCTACGAAGGCGGCTGGGAGATGTTCGGCCTGGACGCCAGTGACCAGTCCTACAGCGCCATGACCTGGCTCGACCACGTGGTGGCCGAGAATCCGCGCATCGAGAAGGACCGCGCCCTGGTGGACTGCACCGACACCATGGTGATCAAGAACTACGGCAAGATGGTCATGACCTGGCTCGAGGGCGTGTTCATCGAGAAAGACGGCTCCGCGGGCGAGCAGTTCATGGAGATGGAAGGCGAGGTCACCGTCTTCACCGAGGTCAAGCCGGACCACTTCGAGTACCAGACCGAGGTCACCCCCGACGATCTCTACTACCTGAGCAACGTCACCGCCGTGAACCTGGTCTCCGGCACCCACACCACCTACAAGGTGGTCACCTATCCGGATGGCATCGAGACCCACGACATCGAGCGCGTCACGGTGGTGCAGTACGAGGGGGGAGCCGGCGTGACGGAGGTGGAGTTCACCAGCATGATCGGGCAGCACAAGAAGATCAAGTAGGGCGCGGCGCGCGCGACATCGCTGTCTCGACATGCGCCCGTCCCGCCGGGGGTGGACCGGTGTAACCTGTTGAAATCACGTCATGAATGAAGCTGGCATGGTTATTGAGGGCACCAGGTGTGAACCTGGCCTCGCAGCTGCCGGAAACTGACGACGAGAGTGACCCATGAAGATCATCGCCTCCAGCCTGATGGACCAGGTCGATCGCTTCCTGCACGCTGGATACATCTCGGCCTACCCGCGCCCACTGGAGCTCGAGATAGTCGAGGCCGGCCCGCCCCAGCTGCAGCTGGACGTGGTCGAGGCCTTGCGCCTGCAGGGCGAGACCGTGGCCAGCCAGGCCTTCCACAGCGCGCCTCAGGGCGTCGAGGTGGCCATGGCGGGCCTGGCCGGAGGCGATCCGCTCACCGCGCTGGCGGCCGGCGCTGCCGCTCTGGCGGGTGTGGCGGGCCTGTCCTGGCTGATGCGCAAGGCCGGCTTGAACCCGCGCAAGGCGGCCCTGGCCACGGCCCTGGCAGCCGGTACGGGCCTGGCGGCCTGCGCCGTGGAAGAGCTGCCCACCGAGATCCCCTGGGAGGGCGTCCAGCTGCAGGAGTACGCCAACCCCGAGGCGGCCACCCAGGCCCTGATGTACGGCCTGATCGCCGACGGTCTTTCCAGCATCGGCCAGAATGTGGAGAGCCTGGCCAACATCCAGTACGAGGTGGGCTTCCCCACCGACGAGCTGAGCGAAGGCATGGCCTACGCCCTGAGCACCTACGGCATCGACGGCTGGGGCCAGGAGTTCCGCTTCGAGGATCTGCGCAGTGGGGGCCCCTACCGGGTCACGAGCGCCGGACCGGATGGTGAGCTCGACACCAAGGACGACCTGCAGATGAAGGTCTCGCGGTCCTACGACGGCAACTGGGAAGGCTTCCGCTACGCCTTCTACCTGGACCAGCACCAGGGCGAGCACGCCTTCTTCTTCCACCGCTACAACGGCGAGCTGTTCCAGTACTGGAACATGGCAGCAGCCCAGGTGCTGACCGGCGACATCCTGCACGATGTCGTCCTGCAGCCGGATCTCGAACGCCTCGAGGATCTGATGGCCCTGCTGGATCAGGCCTGGGAAGAAGAAGCCGCGGACCTGGACTACGAGCCCCTGGTGCTGATGGTCTTCCAGGAGCTCTGAGGCCGGCGGTGGGGGAGCCCTGACAGGGGGCTGATAGGCCATTATCAAGCGTGGTAGCCCATCTCGGGCTCCGCGAGGTGCCTATGCTCCCCCTGGTCGCTCTCTTGCTCTCCCTGTCCTCCGCACCGGCCGCGGATCTGCCGGACCTGCTGCTGGCCGATCCCGTGCGCTCGGGGGCGCGCGCCGCGGCGGACAGCGCCGTGGTGATCGGCGTCGAGGACTACGCCTTCGTGCCGGATGTCCCCTACGCGGCGCGTGACGCCCAATCCTTCAGGGACTTCCTGGTCTATACCCGCGGCCTGCTCCCGGAGCGGGTGCGGCTGCTCACCAGCGCCCAGGGCTCGGCCCAGGCCAGCCGCGAGCGCATGGTGGAGGCCCTTTCGTGGGTCGGCCAGAACACGGCGGCAGGGGGCACGGTCTGGGTCTACTTCGCGGGCCACGGCCTGGCCTCGCCCCAGGACGGCCAGCGCCTGGTGCTGGGCGACGACGTGCGGGCCGACGAGAGCAGCCTGCTGGCCCGCGGCCTGCCCGTGGAGGAGCTGCGCAGCCTGGCGGCTGCCGGCGGCGCGCAGGTGCTGCTGGTGGCGGACGCCTGCTACGGAGGCGTGGGTCGCGGCGGCGAGGGCCTGATGGGCGGCAAGCGCTTCCTGGTGCCCGACTACGCGGGGCAGGAGTCCCAGGGCCAGCTGCTGGAGTGGAACGGTGCCGGCCCCAACCAGCTCACCGGCCCCTTCCACCCCGTTCGCCAAGGAGCCTTCACCTACTTCGCCGTGGGGGCCTTGCGGGGCTGGGCCGACGGCGAGCTCGACGGCCGGCGCGACGGCCGGGTGACCGCCGGCGAGGCTCAGAACTACGTGGCCCGGGCCCTGCGCGCCGCCCAGATCCACGGCCAGGTCCCGGTCTGGGGAGGCGACTCCGGCCAGCTGCTCTCGGAGGGCAAGCTGGAGCAGGGGCCTTCCATGGAAGTGGTGGCCGCGGCGGCTGGACTGGCTGCCGCGCCAGCTGTCGAACCCGGTCCTGCCGTAGCGGCCGAGTCCAGCGCGGTCCCGGTCGCCAGCGAGCCAGCCCAGGCAGCCCAGGCAGCGCAGCCAGCCCCGCAACCCGTCCCACAGGCCAGCGCCGGCCAGGCCGCCGCGCAGCTGCTCGGCAGCTGGGTGGCCGAGCTGCCCAGCGCCGTCGGCTACCAGGATCCCGCCCTGGCGGCGGAGGAGGCCATGGCCGCGGCCATGCTGGAGTCCCTGGGCTACGCCCCCGATCTCGGACTGGACGCGCTGGGCTACGTCGCGGCCGAGCCCCCCACGCTGCAGTTCACCGCCCAGCAGCTGATCTACGAAGAGGACGGCGAGCGCATGACCATGAGCTACCAGGTGCAGCAGGATGGGCCCCAGGGTCTGGTGTTGAGCACCGGGAGCCAAGAGGCCGGTTCCATGCTGATCAACATCGTCTTCCAGGGGCCGGATCGCATGATCATGAGCATGGCCGGGGCCTGGGGTGCGGATCAGATGCTGTTCGTGCGCCGGTAGCTGCTACGCGTGGGGCGCACCGAAGCTTGCCGTCTCCTCCCTGCGTGCCACCTGGAGCCGCGATAAGCTGAAACATCCGCCAGCTATCCGAGCCGAATCCCATGAACGAAGCCACGATTCTCCTGGTCCAACCCAACCCCGCCCTGGCGCGTCAGCAGGCGCGAGTGCTGCTGCAACCGGGCGTGCAGCTCGTTGGCGCCAGCAGCGGCGAGGAGGCGCTGCTTCGTTTCCGGCGCAAGGCCCCCGACCTGGTGGTGCTCGACAGCCAGCTGCCCGACCTGGACGGCTTCAGCGTCTGCGCCCGCATGCGCCTGGACGCCCTGGAGGGCGACATGCCCATCCTGGTCACCAGCTGGCGCCCGCGGGGCGCGGAGCGGGCCGTGGCGGCCGGAGCGGATGCCGTGCTCAAGCACCCGGTCGAGGCAGCCGACCTGGTGGCCCTGGTGCGTGAGCTGCTGGCCAAGGGCGCTAAGGCCACCGGGGGCTTCGCCGGCGCGACGCTGGAGCCCATGCCTCCCCTGGGCGGCATGGTGAAGCAGCGCGAGGGCGCCCAGTCCTGGAAGCCTTTCCGCGCAGAGGCTCTGCCCCGCTTGCTGCTCGATCTCCACCAGCAACGCTACTGCGGCCAGCTGGAGATCGAGGCCCGGGATCTGCGCTCTCGCATCCATTTCTCGCGGGGCCACCCCACGGGCGTGCGGCTGCGCTCCCCCGACACCTGGCTGGGCAACCTCCTGGTGTCCGCGGGCCATCTCACCAGGGAGCGCATCAGCCACGCCACCTCGCTGGCCATCCGGCGCGGCGTCCCCCTCGGTCGGCTCCTGGTGGCCCACCGCCTGCTCGATCCGATCAGCCTGGATCGGGTGCTGCAGATCCAGACCATCCGCCGGGTGGCGTCGCTGCGCCGCCTTCCGCCAGGGCGCTACCGCCTGGCCCAAGAGGGCCTATGCACCGAAGAGGCGGGTTTTCCAACCCATATCGCCGCCGTGCTGTGGCATATGGCAGACGAGAATGTCCCCGTGCCTCCCTTCTCGGAGGCCGCCAAGCAGCAATACGTACACACGCAGCCGGACTTCGGGCACGTCTGGAACTTCCTGGATCCCAAGGGTCAGGCCGCAGGTCTGAGGCTGGTGCTGCTGGGCGGCGGACGCGTGGCGGACGCGCTGGCGCTGGTGGGCGAGCGCGTGCTGCCCCTGCTGGCGCTGCTGCGGCACACGGGCGTCATGACGCTGTCCGAGACGCCCGTCGATGCGGCCCGGCGCGCTTCGTTGCTGGTGCGCACCAACCTGGAGCCCTACCGGGAGCGGCTGGAGGCCGACCACGCCATCGCCTGCGGTGCCGACTGCTACACGGTGTTGGGGATCTCAGCCGCCGCTGGTCCCGAGGAGATCGAGGCTGCCGCCGCCGAGCTGATGGATCTGTACCGCCCCGAGACCTTGCCACCAGGGCTCTCCCAGCACGAACGCGCCCAGGCGGCCGAAGTGCATCGCCAGGTCTTGGCGGCCACACGCATGCTGATCCATCCGCGGCGTCGGGCGGTGCACGACCACCTGCTGGCGGGCAAGGAGTCCTCTACCAGGGTGCCCCTGGAAGTACCCGATCACGCCATCTTCCAGACCGAACACGCCCGGCGGTTGTACCGGCACGGGCAGTACCTGGGCGCCGCGGCCATGCTGCGCATCGCCCTGCTGCTGGAGGGCGATGACAGCGACATCCTCACCATGCTGGGCCGCTCACGCCAACGGGCGGCGCCCAGCGATCCCTACGCGGGCGAACCGCAGCTGCGCAGGGCCCTGGCCCTGGATCCACAGAACTCGGTGGCCGCCTTCTACCTGGGTAAGATGCTGCTGGATCGGGGCGAGCGCAGCCAGGGGCGGACCTGGTTGCGCAGGTCTCTGGCGCTGGATCAGGAGAACCAGGCGGCGCGCGAGATCTTGCATCGGGGCGGGGCCAGCGCGGCCAGCTAGGAGCCGAGATGAGTGAGGGCCAGCGAGGATCGACGCCGGGCGCCCTGGCGGGCGAGCTCTTCAGCTCGCGCACGGCCCTGCTGCTCACCACCCTGGGCATGGCGGTCGGCACGGGCAATATCTGGCGTTTTCCGCGCATCATCGCCAAGTGTGGCGGCGGCGCCTTCTTGATCCCGTGGCTCTTCTTCCTCTTCGCCTGGTCCATCCCCCTGCTGGTGATGGAGCTGGGCATGGGGCGCAGCACGCGAAAAGGCTGCATCGGCGCCTTCGCAGAGACGGGCGGTCGCCCCATGGGCGCCATGGGCAGCTTCGTGGCCTTCTGCTGCTCGGCCATCATGTTCTACTACGCCGTGGTGGCCGGCTGGTGCTTGAAGTACCTGCTGTGGACCGTCAGCGGCGGGCTGCGCGGGCTGGCCGGGCAGGAAGCCGAGCAGGCCTTCACGGGCTTCGCCAACTCGGCCGAGCCCGTGATCTTCCAGTTCCTGGCCATCGCCCTGGCGGGCGGGGTGGTGCTGCAGGGCGTGGTGCGCGGCATCGAGCGGGCCAACAAGCTGCTGATCCCAGCGCTCTTCCTGCTGCTGCTGGTGGCCCTGGTGCGCAGCCTGAGCCTGCCCGGAGCCGGGGATGGCATGCGCTTCCTCTTCACCGTGGACTGGTCGCTGCTGGGTGATGCCAACACCTGGCTGGAGGCCCTGAGCCAGTCCGCCTGGTCCACCGGCGCGGGCTGGGGCCTGGTGCTGACCTACGGCGTCTACGTACGCCGCCGAGAGAAGATCGTCTCCAACGCCGTGATCACGGGCGTGGGCAACAACATGGCCTCGCTCATCGCAGCCATGGCCATCATCCCGGCCGTCTTCGCCCTGGCCCCGGCCGCCGTAGATGCGCAGCACCTGGCCGAGCTGGGGGGCGTGGAGGGCCTGCTCCGCAGCGGCGGGCCGGCCTCCACAGGCCTGACCTTCATCTGGATTCCTGCCCTGTTCGAGCGCATGCCCGGTGGCGCCATCTTCACCGCCCTCTTCTTCCTGACCCTATTCTTCGCCGCGCTCTCGTCGTTGATCGCCATGGTGGAGCTGGCCTCGCGCGTGCTGATGGACCTGGGCCTTCAGCGGCGTCGCGCCGTGCTGCTGGTGGCCGGCACCGGCTTCGTGCTGGGCGTTCCTTCGGCCATGAACCTGGGTTTCTTCCAGAACCAGGACTGGGCCTGGGGCGTGGGCTTGATGCTCTCGGGCCTCTTCGTGGCGGCCGCCGTGGCGCGCCATGGCCCGGCCCGCTTCCGCCAGCGCGCGCTGTCCGCCGGCGAGTCGCGCCTGCTGGGCCGCTTCTTCGACCTGTGGGTGCTGGTGGCCATCCCGGCCCAGTTCCTGATCATGCTGGGCTGGTGGTTTCAGCAGTCCGTGTCGTGGGATCCGCAGGGCTGGTGGAATCCCCTGGGCAAGTTCACGGTGGGCACCTGCCTGTTCCAGTGGGGGCTGGCGCTGGGGGTCTTCCTGGCCTTGAATCGGTGGTTGACGGGTCGTAGCGGGGTGAGGCCCGCGCAGGGGGCGGCGGATTCCGTCCCCCGGGAATGCGAAGACGAAACCTGACATCGAGAGCGATCAGCTGTGGGGGCCTGGCGCACAGCTGTGTGGAGGTTCGTGATGCCACGGCTGCACCTGCTCACGCTCGATGGTCCCCCCAGCAAGCACCCCGTCCGCAGCCGCACGCTCATAGGACGCGAGGCCGAGAATCACATCCGCCTGGAGGACCCTGCTGTCTCGGGTCACCACGCGCTGCTGCTGGTGCGGCCCGACGGCAGCGCGTTGATCCGCGACCTGCACAGCTCCAATGGCACCTGGGTCGATGGAGAGCGCGTCGCGCAATGCCACCTGGCAGAGGGATGCGTGATCCGGCTGGGAGACACGCGCTTTCGCCTGGAAGGCCGGTCCGTGGACCTGGGACTGCCCCGCCACGCTTCCTGGGAGTGGGACGCCGAGCAGGACGAGGAACAACCCACTGCGGAGCTTGGACGCGAGCGCGCCGCCCCCGACGCTGAGGGCCTGAGTCGCGACCTGATGGCCCTGTACGAGCTGGGCGACCTGCTGCACGCCTGCCGCTCCGAGGACCAGCTCTTCCGCAGCGTGGCGCGCCTGGTGGAGCGCAACACCGGTGCCGACCGCGTCGCCCTGGTGGAGTGCCCGGGGCCCGAGCAGGCGCCCGAGCTGCTCCACGTCTGGCCCGACGGCTCGGAGCTGAACGAAGGGCGCCCCTTCTCGCGCACGGTGACCGAGCGCGTCATCGACCAGGGCCGGACCATCCTGGTGCCCGATGTGGCCATCTTCGGCGAGCTGCGCCAGTCCCAGAGCCTGCTGGGCTGCATGGCCCGCACCGTGCTCTGCGCCCCGCTGCGCAGCCAGGGGCGCATCTTCGGCATCATCTTCGCCAGCCACCACGATCCCGGCTTCTCCTTCGCGCCGCGGCAGGTGCGGCTGGTGAGCGCCGTGGGCATGGAGGCGGGCATCGCCCTGGAGAACCTGCGCCTGCTACGGCAGCGGGAGCGCAGCTTCTTCCACACCACCGAAGCGTTGGTGAACGCCCTGGACGCCCGCGACGACTACACCGCCGGCCACTCCAGGAACGTGGCCCGCATGGCCCTGGCCATCGCTCGCTGCGCCCAGCTCGATGCGGAGCAGCAGCGCGACCTGCGGTTGGGAGCCATGCTGCACGACATCGGCAAGATCGGCGTAGACGACGACTGCCTGCGCAGCCCGCGCGCCCTGTCTCCAGAGGAGTACCGGCGCATTCAGCAGCACACCGTGCAGGGCGATCGCATCCTGCGGCCCCTGGGGGAGCTGGACCGGGTGCGGGAGATCGTGCGCCACCACCACGAGCGCTGGGACGGGGCCGGCTATCCCGACGGGCTGCGAGGCGAGGCCATCCCGCTGGCGGCGCGCGTCGTGGCCATCGCCGACACCATCGACGCCATCACCAGCGACCGGCCCTATCGCAAGGCCGCGCCCCTGGAGGTCGCGCTGCAGGAGGTGTCGCGCTGCAAGGGGAGCCAGTTCGACCCGCGCATGGTCAGCGCCCTGTTCTTGAGCTTGCAGCTGGGCACTTTCCCGAGCGCGCGCCTCATGCCCAATCGCTGCGCTTGAAGACCAGCTTGCCTCTCAGCGCGCCTCTTCCCTCTCCTGCAGGCATGGCACGCAGAGGAAGGACTCGGGCTTGGCCTTCAGCCGGCGGAAGCCGATGGACTCGCCGCAGGCCAGGCAGAGGCCGAAGTCCTGGGGATCCTCTTCATAGCGCTCCAGCGCGGCCAGGGTGCGCTGCAGGCGCAGGGCGTGGCGCCGCTGCAGCGCCTGGGCCAGCTTCTGGGCCTGCAGGGCGTCGATGCGGCTGATGCGGCCCACGGCGCTCTGGTCCAGCTCCACGGTGCCGGCCAGCCCGGTGCGATCGGCCAGCAGCTCTTGCAGCTCGGCGCGCAGCCGCTGCAGATCCTGGCGGAGCTCTTCGCGCTGGGCGGGGGTGATGTCTTCAGGCATGATCTTGGATTATGCCAGCCGTTCCCGGACCGCACGAGGTGAGCCATGTCTTCCGTCGTCTTGCTGCGGGCCGCCAACGTTGGCGGCCACCAGCGCTTCAAGCCTGCGGATCTGGCTCGCGAACTACGGGATCTGCGTATCCGCAGCATCGGCGCGGCTGGGACCTTCGTGGTGCATGCCGAGGCGGATGAAGGGATGTTGCACGAGGCCTTTCGCGAGCGCCTGCCCTTTGAGCCCCAGCTGGCGGTGATCCCCGGGGACGAGGTGCTGGCGCTGGTGGCGAGCGATCCCCTGGCGGTTCAGGCCCGCGAGCTGGGTGCCAAGCGCCACCTGGCCTTCCTGCTGGAGCCTTTGGCGAGCTGGCCCGACCTGCCCGTGGACCAGCCGGCTGGTGCGGACTGGCAGGTACGCGTGGCGCAAGCGGGGAGCTGGTACGCTCTGTGCCTGCGGCGCGGAAGCGGGCGGGGCGTGGCCTACCCCAATCCGGCGGTGGAGCGGCTGCTGGGGGTGCCGGCCACGACCAGGACCTGGGGCACCGTGGAGACGGTGGCGCGCAGGTTGAGGGAGGGGTGGGTGGGCTGAGGTGGCGGGCCCTCCGCCCTCGGCGACCTTCTTCCTGAGGACTGGCGGCTTCAAAACACCACCACCACCCGTCCCGGATAGCGCCAGAGCTGCACTGGGCCGACGCCTTCGAGTTGGCGCTCCTCCACCGCGATACGCCCGGCGTGAACCAGCCGGAGATGACATGAAGGACAGTGCGTATCTCCGTTTTCTCCGGAGTCTCCGCCCCCCTTGCTGCGCAGGATTTTATGGTGGGCGTGGGCGCGCAGCGTGCGGCGGCGACACTCAGGATTCTGGCAGCGGAAATCGTCTCGGGGGGTGCGAGTGGAAGAATCGGCTCCGGGTAGGAGATCGAGATGGAGTAGGAGATCGAAATCGAGATGGAGTAGGAGATCGAAACCGAGATCGAGATCGAGATCGAGATGGAGTAGGAGATCGAAATCGAGATCGATGGGGAGATGGAGATAGATGAGATCGCGGTCGAGATCGATGGGGAGATCGAGCCCAGCTGCAGGGCTCGTCTTGCAGGGTGGAAGGAGGCCTCCTCGGCGGTCCTTTGGTTCGGGTCGAGCGCTCGGCCGCGCCGCCGCTCGGGTGAGCGGCGCGGCCTCGTCGCTCTCCCCCGAACCAAAGGAGCTCTCCGTGGATTCCTTCTTCCCCCACGAAAAACTCACCTGCTACCAGCTGGGCACGTCGGTCTCGCGCTGGTTCCGGTCGCAGCGCTTTCCCACGGGCTGCGCTGATCTGGCTGACCAGGGACGGCGGGCTTCGGCCTCGGTGCCGCTGAATATCAAGCGCCCACGGCGCAACTCGACAGCCACCTACGCAACGGGCGCGTCGTAGGAATCCCCACCGCCGCCACAAGCATCGCGGCGCACTCAAGCTGTTCCATTCCAAACCTCTCCGGCAAGAATCGGGGCAAGCATTTCGGCTACGCCCCGGCCTCGGCGGCCGAGGCCTGCGCGGTGCTCGATCAGGTGGAACTGCCCGGCGGCAAAGAGAGGCAGGCGGAACTGCGGCGCGTGGGGGCCATGGTCTCCGGGCTGAGCTGAATCGAGCTCAGGGGGCGAGCAGTCGCCCCCAACCACCGATCCGCATTGGCCCGCCGTCTACCTCGCGCCCATTCTTACGGAGGCGATCGGGCTTCTCGGGAGGTGGGGGTGCAGGAAGCAGTGGACTGAGCTCTGGTGGAGAGGCGGGTTGTCAGTGTTGGTCATTACCTCCCCAACACCACATCGATCCCCGCCAAGACCAGCTCCAGCTTGGCCTTGCGCAGCTTGCCGACGCGCTCCACCAGTCGCGCGCGGTCCAGGGTCACCAATTGCGAGACGTTGACTACCGAAGCGCGTGGTAGGCCGGTGTCGCGCTGCCGGAGCTCCAGGTTGCCCGGGGCCATGGCCCACTTGAGTTGGCTGGTGAGAGGCGCACAGAGCACGGTGGCGATGGCGCTGCGGTTGAACGGGTCGCCCTGGACCACCAGCACGGGTCGCCGATAGCCGGGCTCGGAGCCACCAGGCTCACCGAGGCTGGCCCACCAGATCTCGCCCTGGCTGGCGCTCACCACTCCACCTGCGCCAGTCGTTCGTCCGCGGCTTGTGCGAGGTCTTCTGGGAGTGCGCCATCCAGCTCGTTGAAGAGCGCGTCGAGTTGGGCCGTGACAGGATCCTCCTGGTGGCGGGCCAGGTACTCCCGTACGGCGGTGGCGTAGAGCTCGCTGCGGCTACGGCCGGTGCGGCGGGCGAAGGCGTCGGCCGAGGCGAAGATGTCGTCTGGGATGGAGACGGCGGTTTTCATACCAATAGTATAACCCATTCGCGGGCCGAGGTGCTACCATCGCCCTGGTTCTGGGCAACCCCTTTGGTTGGCCGACACCATCCGCCTGCACTTCAACGGGCCCCAGCGCTCGGCCTGAGGTCGCTCCACGCGGAAGGCCTACGAGTCGAGTGTGCCCACGGGCAGGCCGGACATGGTGGGGAGCCAAATAGGCACCTCGACCGTGATCGTCATCACGGGGGCCACCTTCACCACGATCAGCGGCCCCTTCTCCGGGCGCGTCGGCCTGGCGCTGGAGAACGATGACACGGCCGGGCCCGCCGCCCAGCGGTTCAAGTGCGAGGTGTGCGCCTCCTTGATCATGGAAGGCTGAGGTCCGCCTCGGGCCGGGAGGACCCTTCGCGCGCCAGCGCCTGGCCCGCGGCCAGGTTTGATCTGCGCTATCCTCCTGATCATGGAGCACCGTCATGCGCGACGAGGAGCCAAGCTCAACAAGAAGATCGTCGGATCCTTCGAATCCCTCGGGCTGCCCTGGGCCAGCGAAACGGGAGTGGCCTCGGGCACTGCGCTGGGCGCCGCGTTCCATTCCATGGGCGCGCCGAGCGGATGCGGGCTGGTCAACGGGATCGACGTCACCCCGCTGCCTTCGAGCGACGCCGATGGCCGGCCGGCGCCCATCTGCATCGTGACCGACGCCATCTTGCCGGGTAGCAGCTATCCGACCGATGGCGTGGAGGGATCCGATTTCTCGCTGGGCGTCGAGGGCATGAGGAACATCGACGCCGAGCTCATGGCCCGCTGGGTGGAGTTGCTCCACACCCAGACCATGGTTCTGGAAGCCCGCGGCGCGCAGGTCATGGCCGAGATCCGCACAGCGCTTGGCCGGCTTATCGAGACCGGGCCGGCGCTGGAGCAGAACGAACCCTATGCTCGTGGCGCACTGCTTGGGGATCTGGCTCGGAACGCCCGGAACCTGGCGGCTTCGACCGACGCCATGGCCCGGTACGCTCAGCTTCTGAGCAGCGCGGTTCCGGTGGACCAAATGAAGGTGGAACCATGATCTGCGTGTTGGCGCTGGCTTTACCGCTCATGTCCTGCACCTGCCGGGACGAAGAGGACACGGGCCAGGACGAGAGCCCATCCCCGCCGATCGCCTCGCTCGGCCAGGCCGACATCGTGGTCGATGGCGATGCCGATCACTCGGCTCTCGCGATCATGATGGGGCACGCTGGCGCCGTGAATGGCGAAACGCAGGGCATTCTGCTGGGCGCCCGTTCCAGGCGTGATCTCGAACTCTGGGAAGATGCATGGGCGTTTCTCTTCCTGGACGGCTTCCAGGATGGGAAAGACGTGAGCGTTGCCGACAGCACAGCGGTCCTGCTTGAGGGTGAATATCTGGATGGAATGTCCCGCACGGAGCTCGGCGACCAGGACGGTGACGGCTTCTCGGAGATCGCTATTTTCCAATCCAACGACATCTATCTGTTCTTCGGCCCTGTCTCGGGTAGCCTCGGCCCAAAAGACGTCGACGTCGTTTTGTCGAAGGACAAGGCCTACGACTACTACTTCCAGGTAGAGTCCGCCGGGGATGTGGATGGGGATGGCATCGATGACCTTCTCATCGGCGATGCGGATCCCAGCACCTCAGCCAATCCGGACACGGCGTACCTGTTCTACGGCCCCATCACGACCTCCCAGCAGCTCTCTTCCGCCGACGTGGTCCTCGAAGAGCCTGAGCATGGCTCTCTGGGCAGTGGAGTTGCGCGCTTGGGGGACGTCAACGGAGATGGTTGCGAGGACGTGCTGATCTCCATCTACCGATCTTACGGCCCTGCGAATGGCGTCTTCCTGGGACCCCTCGACGCCCATGACAGCTACGAGACGGCGGATGCGTACCTGGAGTTCAGTACCTGGATCTCGCAGATGGGGCTCGGGAACAGGCGCTTCCATGCGGCCGGAGACGTCGATGACGACGGCTTCGACGATCTCTTGGTGGGCCTGGCCAGCTACTCCACCGACAGCGAGGGAGCCGAATCCGAGTCCGTCGGCGGGGCCTACCTGCTCTACGGTCCCTTGAGCGGCAGCGTAGGCGAGCAGGACGTGGATATCACAATCACTACCAAGGGACGGGAGAGACAGTTCGGCTACGACGCCGCCGGCCTGGGTGACGTCAACGCCGACGGCTTCGGCGATATCCTGCTGAGCGCCCCCGAATTCTGGGTAGATGCGGACACCGATGGTTACTATTACGACTACGGCTACGGCGGCGCCTACCTCTTCCTGGGCCCCCTGGAGCCCGGCACACTGACTACGGACCAGGCCGCCCTCTTCTTCAAGGGCGAAGAGATGGGCGATGTGGCGGGCTACACGGTGGCGGCAACCGGCGATCTGGACGCCGACGGCGTGCCCGACTTCATGATCGGCGCGCCAATGCCCGAGGATCCCTACGACAAGAAGGAAGAAACAACCGAAAAGCACGGGGCCGCGTATGTCATCCTTGGCGGAGAGGATCTGCTGGAGCGCTTCGCCATGGAGTAGTCTACGGTGGAGAGAATGTCCGTCGTCCGTCCTGCTACCGAGCTGTTTTGACCGCCGGCCCCCTACGCACGTTTCTCCGAAAGCACGAGGCCATCTTGCGGGTGTGGCGTGCCAGGCCTCGCACCCTCTGACAGGAAGTCCGACCCGTTCACGGAGACCGCCAGATCATTCGCGACAGCCTCGCATAGGGAGGGCTGCCGGTTTCGGGCTACCGACCACCGTAGGCAGGTACAAGGCTGTCTCTTCATGACCGCATACGGCAGCCAAAGGCAGGCCCGCCGAGACAGCCCCATCAATCCCACAACCTGCGCCTAAGGTGCTTACAAAACCGCGTTACGCCAATGAGGTCGAAGAGCCGGCCAGACATCCTGTCGGACCGGATCCCAAGGGCGAGCCGGCCAAGAGGGCGAACTGTCGTCCCCAACCATCGATCACCATAGAGTCACCGCCTGTGCGGCCCCCATTCTTACGGAAGCGATCAGACTTCTCGGGGGGTGGTGCTGCCAGAAACTGGTCGTCCTCGCCGTTGGCGCTG
>CAYVQL010000166.1:0-23893 GCA_964454135.1 uncultured Enterobacterales bacterium
GGTTCCGTGATAGTTGCCGTACTTGGTGCGATACGGTAATGGTGCCTATACCCGGGGCTGGTATCATTGGAGAAAACGGCTGTTCGAGTTTTCACACAGGACGAGGGTCGCGACGCGAGGCGAGTTCTCTTCCGCATCGACTCCTCGGGGCTCAGTCGCTGGCGCTGTGAGGAGCCTTGTCAGGGTTCGGTCAGGGGCACTGCACCCCGACCATCTTGAGCTCGTTGTTGGCCTCGTTGCACTCGTTCAGGATGCCTTCGCCGCCCTCGTCGTCGGCCACCAGCACCACCACGCCCTCGGGGACGTCCATCACGTTGATGGTGAAGAGCAGCTCTTCGGATGTGCCCGCCGTGAGCTCGCCCTGGCTGTACTGGGTTCCCAACAGGTAGCGGCGCTCGTCGATCTCCGCGTAGAGCGAGACGGGCAGGTCGGGGGGCAGGCTGGACACGCCACCGCTGCCCAGGCCCACCATCAGCAGCAGCTCGCCCTCGTCGCACTTGTGCTCGCAGAACTCTCCCTGCAGGGAGACGGCGTCGGGCAGCTCGATGTCCGCCAGGGTGTCGATGTATCCGCAGCGGAAGTTGTTGTAGGTCGGCCAGTTGGAGTTGGGCTGGCTTGGGATGCTGAGATCATCTTCGATATTGGTGATGCTATAGGCGTGTTGGTTCCAGACCTGGCGATTGGTGGTCCAGTTGTTGGCCAGGCTGCCCAGCACCATGATGCCGCGCTGCACATCGTCGTAGTGACCGCCCCCATTGGGCACGATCACCTCGGTCATGCCGTCGCCGTCCACGTCCACCACCACGGGGTACTCGTGCAGGGTGCGCGAGCTGTGCTCGTCCCACTCCAGGCGCGCCTTGCCGCTGGCGCCGTCGAAGATCCACAGCACCACCTCGTCGGCGTAGACCACCTCGGCGCGGCCGTCGCCGTCGAAGTCGTACACGCTGGAGCCGGTGGCGTGGGAGGAGGCGTCGGTCACGGGCATGCTCCACAAGAGCTCGCCATCGTACTCCCAGACCGAGTAGTACTGGGCCGCGGCTGCGCCGATCTCGGGCTGGCCGTCACCGTCGAAGTCGGCGATGGTGGGCGGGCCGCCGTTGCCGCCGCCGTCGATCTGCCACTCGGCCACGGGCGCGCAGTCGTGCTCGAAGACGCGCACCCAGCTGTCGCCTACCACCACGAACTCGCCCAGGCCGTCAGCGTCGAAGTCGGCCACGGCGGGGAAGCCGTCCATGGACTCGTCGCCCGTGGTGCAGACGACGTGGCCATCGCTGTCGTAGACGGAGTAGCCCGCCAGCAGCTCCTGGCGGCCGTCGCCGTCCAGGTCTGCGGGGAAGCTGTGGTAGCCCACCTGCTCGTAGGAGGGGAAGTAGCCGTAGCCCCCCAGGCCTATGGCCCAGGTGCTGCCGTCGTAGCCCTCCATGATGACGTTGCCCAGCACCACCTCGGGCTCGTTGTCGCCGTCCAGGTCCGCCAGGGCCGGGGCGTGGCCCGTGCAGGGGAAGCTGGCCTCGGAGATCCACTCCAGCTCTCCCTCGTGGCTCATGGCCGCCACGTAGCACTGGCCGTCTGCTGGCTCGCTGGGAGGGGGAGGCCCGGGGCTGGAGAAGCCACCCGGGTCCTCGCCTCCCGTGTCCACGGGATCCTCGGGACCGCCCGTGCAGTGGCCCTTGCCCTCGCCACCCTCTGGGGGATCTTCGGGATCGGCGTCGGGCACGCCGCGGCCAACCACGGTGAAGACCGCCTCGGGCAGGCCGTCGCTGTCGATGTCGCCCAGAGCGGCGTTGGACCAGTGGTTGGGGTGGTAGGTGGCGCCGTCGCCGGTCTCGAAGGTCTGGATGGTCAGGTGCACGACGCTGCCGTCGCCCGAGATGACGCGCAGGATGCCGTTGTCGGTCTGGCCGTCGGTTTCGTCGAAGATGGCCAGGATGTCCGGCACGTCGCCCGGCCCGATCTGCCCGTCGCCGTCATCGTCCGTCAGGTGCCCGACCACCGGGGTCATCAAGATGGCGTCCCACTCGGGGTAGGGCATGAAGGAGTCCATGGACCACTCCACGATCGGGTCCAGATCTCCCGCCTCGACCCCCTCCAGGCAGCTCTCGTCGATGGATACGTCAGTGGGGATCACCGTACCGTCCCAGCAGCCCTCCGTGTCGTCACGGCGGTAGGGATCCAGGTGGTTGTTCATGTCATCGCCACCATGGGGGTTGACGAAACCGTAGTCCAGGCAGCCCACTGTCAACAGCAGACAGCATGCCGTGCCGACTGCGGGGCGCAGGGGTGCTGGAATGGGGCGATACATGGGCACGCGCGGGGCCAGAGCTCAAAATTATTGTAGCGCATTCGCGGCGCGCTGTGGGTGTGCAATCGGTGAAAGCTGTAGTGGTGCCACCTATCGGGCTGGGCCGGTGGGGCCGGAGGGCGGCGCGCGGGTGGCGCTAGAGCCTGGAAACGGTGTGCAGCCGGGCCTGTGCGCCCCGTTCCAGGGCTTGCAGGTTGAGCGCCCTCTTGTTCGCGGGCAGGTGGGCGCAGATGGCTGCACGCAGGGGTTCCAGCCCGAAAGGCAGCGCTTCGCGCGCCGCCAGGGCGCCCACCATGAGCACGTTGAAGCTCATGGCTTCGCCCAGGGTCAGCGCCTCGTCCTGCAGATCCGCCAGCCAGAGCGTAGCGCTACGGGCGGCCAGCTCGTCGAAGATGGCCTGCAGGTCCGGGTAGGCGACCTCGCCTCGCAGCACGTTGAGGGGGGGGATGGGCTTGCGGCTGACCAGCGCGCGCGTGCTGGGATTGGCGCAGCTGCGGGCGACGCGCAGGGCCTCCATGGGCTCCAGGCCCAGCAGCAGGTGGGCCTGGCCTCGGGGAACCAGGGGCCCGGGCTGGCCGAGCTTCGAGAAACGAACGTGGCTCCGGACGCAGCCGCCGCGCTGGGAGGCGCCGTAGGTCTCGCCCACCGCCACCTGCAGCCCGACTGAGACGGCGGCGCTGCCCAGCAGGGCGCTGGCCAGCACATTGCCCTGCCCGCCCACGCCGGCGATCACCAGGTTCAGTGGATCGGGCCTCATGGCTGGGCCTCTTCGACCTGGATGGCACCTGCCGGGCAGATGCGGACGCAGCTCTGGCAGCCCACGCAGAGCGCCGGGTCGATGGCGGCGCGGCGCTGCTCGTCCAGCCGCAGCGCCGGGCAGGAGAAGTGGCGTAGGCAGGTCAGCGCGCAACCGCAGTCGTCGCCCAGGCAGCGTTGAGCGTCCACCTGCACGCGCGCGCTGTAGGCACGGCCGCTGCGGGCGCGGGACAGGGCGCATTCGCGGCGGAAGATGACGGCGCGCAGGCCCGGGCGCGCCAGCTCTTCGCACAGGGCCTGCACGCCGGCCTGAATCTCAAAGGGATCCAGCACGCGGGTGGGTATGTCCAGCCCCTGTAGCAGGGACTCGGGCAGCAGGGGCTCCACCTGCCGGCCCTGGGCGGTGCGGCCCGTGCCCGGGTGGGGCTGGAAGCCGGTCATGGCGGTAGCGCAGTTGTCCAGCAGCACGAAGAGGAACGCGGCGCCGTTGTAGCGCGCGCTCACCAGCGGCGGCAGGCCCGAGTGGAAGAAGGTGGAGTCGCCCATCACGGCCAGCACCGGGCGCGAGAAGCCGAAGCGCGTCAGCTGGCCCAGGCCGCAGGCCTGGCCGGCGCCGCCGCCCATGACGGTGACCGTGTCGAGCACGCCGAAGCCAGCCGGGCCGAAGGCCAGCGAGTAGCAGCCGATGTCGCCCATCACCACGGCCCCGCGGGCGTCCAGGCTGATGGCCCGCCTCAGGATGAAGAAAGAAGCCTTGTGGGGGCAGCCGGGGCAGAAGGCCAGGGGACGTTCCGGGAGGTTCAGCTGGTCTGGCTGCGCCTGGGCCCTCGTCTCTTCGGCGCGGGCCTCGGGCAGCATTCGCTCCAGCAGCTCCCGCGCCGTGTCCGGATCGATCTCGCCCACGCCGGGTCCCAGCTCGCCTGTCACGGCGCCGTTGCGTTTGCCGAACCAGGCGGGCGGGGGGCGCTGCGAGGCGCGCGCGCCTGCCAGGGCCAGCACCGCCTGCTCCAGCACGGGGTCGGTCTCCTCCAGAAAGCCCACCTGCCGCACGCCCTGCAGGCGCGCCCAGAGATCGTCCTGCGGCAGCGGATGCCCGCAGACCACGCCCAGCACGCCCACGCGCTCCTGCAGGCCCAGCTCCTGCACGGCCTCCACGCCGTAGAGCCAGCCGCTGCCCGCGCAGAGCAGCAGGTTCTCAGGGTTGGTTGGCCCCTGGTAGCGGTCCAGGTCTGCGGCCCGGCACCACTGGCGCGCCCGCTCCAGGCGCTGGCGCTGCAGCTGGTGCTGGCGCAGCGGTGGGTGGGTGAAGATGCGGCTGTCGGGTGTCCAACAGGCTTGACGGTCGGGGGCGGGAATGGGACCCAGCCGCACGGTGCCGCGGGCGTGGCAGAGGCGCGTGCTGGCGCGCAGCAGCACGGGCAGCTGGCAGGCCTCGGACAGGTCGAAGGCCTGGGGCAGCAGGTCCTTGGCCTGCTGGAAATCGGCAGGAACGAGCAGAGGCAGGCCGGCGTGGCGCGCCAGGTGGCGCGAGTCCAGCTCGTTGGTGCTGGAGTGGCCGGCCGGATCGTCGCTCACGAGCACGACCAGGCCACGGCAGCCCGCCAGCGCCATGCCGGTCAAGGCGTCCAGGGCCACGTTCAGGCCGTTGGCCTTCATCACGGCCAGGGCGCGCAGGCCGCAGAGCGCCGCCGCCGAGGCGGCCTCGAAAGCGACCTTTTCGTTGCTGGACCATTCCACGTGCAGCTCGTGGTCCGCTGCCTTGCCGATCAGGATCTCTACGATCTCCGAAGAGGGAGATCCGGGGTAGGCGGCGCAGAAGCGCACGCCCGCCTCCAGAGCCCCGCGTGCCATGGCGGCGTTGCCTTGCAGCAGCACGGCCTGTCCCGCTGTGGCGCTAGCCCAGGGCATGGCCAGCCTCCTTGGCAAGGCCCGCCACCTGGGCGCGGGAGCGCTTGTCGGCAGCGGCGGCACGTAGCAGTGCCAGGCGCTCGGGGGGGAAGGGGCGCAGCTGGAGCAGGCCCTGGCGCTGGGCGTCTTCGACCGCGGCCTGGCCGGCTGCGCTGCGCACCAGCAGGCTGTTCCAGCGCACATCGCACTCGGTGGAGCCCACGCTCACATCGGCGCTCTCGGCGGAGAAATCGGCGCAGCGGCGACAGGCCTGGCGCGCCAGGGGGCGCACCTCTGCGATGGGCAGGCGCCGTTCTTCGCCGCCGTCGAGGCGCAGGCGCAGCCACTGCGGATCCGCTTCCATGGTCAGCACCGCGCTCGCCAGGTCTCCCAGCAGCGCGGCCAGGCGATCGTGGTCCAGCGACCACATGCAGAACAGTCCGATGCGCAGGCCGATGCGCGGGGCCAGCTCGGGCTGCAGCGCCAGGCGCCGCGCCAGGCCGGCCAGCTCGCAGGGCCGTCCCACCAGGGCGGCGCGGTCCGTGTCCGCGGCCAGCCAGCGGTTGACGGCGGCCATGCCGGGCCGTGCCACATAGCGCGTGCCGGCGCTGGCCAGCAGCTCTTCGCGCGTGCGGACCCAGCGCGGGCTGGGCAGCAGGGGGAAGACCCGGGAGCGCGGGGGCCCGGCTGTCAGCGCGACCTGAGCGCGGTCGGCCCGCAGCTGGGCCAGCAGCAGGGCGCTGACCGTGCCCCCGTACTGGCCGGCGCCGGCGATGTCCGGATCGCGGGCGCGGGACCACCAGGCCTGCCGTAGCGGGCCCAAGGCCTGGTTGGGCTCGCGCGGCTCGTCGTGGGAGGGAGCGGCCATGGGGCAGACGGCGAAGCAGCGGCCGCTCTCCCTGCCGCAGTCGCTGAGCAGCACAGCGCTGTGGCGGTTGCTGCCGATGTGGGGGCAGAGCCCCTCGCAGGCGCCGCAGAGGCTGCAGAGACCGGGCTCGAGCACGCGCTGCCGCAGCTGGGCGGGGCCAGTGCGTTGGGCCAGCTCGGTGGGGGTGGGGGACATGAGCGCTTGGATGATGGGTTGAACCAGCCTATGCCAGCGCCCCGGGGAGGCCAAGCTGGGCGGCCCGAAGCCCCGGGGCGGGACCACTCTGCGGGGGCGGCGGTCCACCCCCGGACCTCGGTCCTGCCCGCCGCGGTCTCGCGACCGGTATGGTGTATACTCGTATCCGCGGACAGTCCGCCTTCTACCTACCGTCCGCGACGGAGGGGAATATGAACCCACGGCTCGCTCTACTGCTCTTGCCGCTCGCCCTGTTCCTGGCCAGGCCCGCGCTGGCCGAGGAGGGCCAACTGCCCAAGGTGGGCATCGGCTTCGACCTCTTCGATTTGACCCTGCAGCCCTCGATGGTGATGCTCTGGTCGGAGGAGGACACATGGGGCCTCAACTCGGAGCGCTTTCTGACCAAGTCGCTCTATCTGCCCCTGAACCTGTCGCCGCGCTTTCGCCTGGAGCCCATGCTGGGAATCACCAAGGTGGATGATGACGGGATGATGAGTGCCACCATGGGGGCCTTCAACCTCTATCAACCCGAGAGCTTCTTCGTCTCCTACCAGGGCGTCCGGTTCGGCACGAGCATGACCCTGGGCGAACACAAGATCGTCTATCCCTGCCTCCTGGGCGTGCTGGGCGTGGAGCTGATCGCGCTCTCGCGCATGGGCTTCGGCTTCGAGGGCGGGCTGGGCTTCAAGCACACCTGGGAAGAAGCTCGGGCCGTGTACACCGATGTGCGCATGGTGATGCGCCTCTACATCAAGTGATCGAGCAAACTAGGCCTCCACAATGATGCATCCTCGAGACCACGGAACCCGCCTCTTCGCTCGTATCAGCACTGGAAAGGGACCCATGCCCAGAATGCTCGCTTCTCTGCTCTGCCTGATGCTCTTCTCGCTCGCCAGGCCAGCCCGGGCCGAGGAGCACTCACTGCCCAAGGTGGGCATCGGCTTCGACCTCTTCGATCTGACCCTGCAACCCTCCATCATGATGATTTGGTCAGAGGAGGATCTCTGGGGGCTGGATACCGAGCGCTATATGACCAAGTCGCTCTATCTGCCCCTGAACCTCTCACCTCGCTTCCGGCTGGAACCGGCGCTGGGATTCGTCTTCCTGACCGACGATGGCATGGTCAACGGTGCGCTTGGTTTCTTTCACGTCTACCAGCCCGAGGAGTTCTTCCTTTCCTACCAAGGGGTACGTGTGGGCACGAGCGTGGACATGAGCGGTGATGGGACCATCCTGCCCTTCCTGATGGCCACGGTCGGTGCGGAGCTTGTAGCGCTTTCTCGCATGAGCTTCGGCTTCGAGGGGGCGATGGGCTACCGGCGGACCTTCCACGAGCATGCGCTGCACAGCGACGTACGCATGATCATGCGCTTCTACATTTGGTGATGGTCTCGGGACCTCGCGCTCTCTACGCGTGGACCCAGCCCGGGAAGGCCAGCTGCGGAACCTCGTGATAATCCTCTGCGGTCGAGAGCTGCGTTCTCGATCCCTGCAAGGAGCAGCGCATGGCCGAAACAGCGGGCAGCACGCCACAACAACCGGAGGTCACGCTCGCCCGCGATCTGGGCTTGTTCGACGCCACGATGATCGGCCTGGGCGCCATGATCGGCGCCGGCATCTTCGTGCTGACTGGGCTGGCCTTCAACGAGGCCGGGCCCGCCGCCATCGTCACCTTCGCATTGAACGGCATCGTCTCCGGCTTCACCGCCCTGTCCTACGCCGAGCTGGCCAGCGCCATCCCCGAGGCGGGCGGCGGCTACGCCTTCGTGCGCCGCGCCATGCCCAGGGTGGTGGCCTTCTTGGCCGGCTGGATGCTCTGGTTCGCCTACACCGTGGCCTGCGCGCTCTACGCGCGTGGCTTCGCCGGCTACTCCATCGAGGTGCTGCACCGCTACCTGCCAGACCTGCACGAGCTGGTGATGCACCTGGGCAAGCGCCCGGCCGAGGCGCTGCTGGTGCTGGCCATCGTGGGCCTGTTCGTCGGGTTGAACTACGCCGGCGCCAAGGTCACGGGTGTGGCCGAGAACGTCATCACGGTGGCCAAGATCATCGTGCTGGGCATCTTCATCTACTTCGGCCTGCGCGTCGTCTTCGACGATCCCACCGAGAGCCTGGCCGCCTTCGTGCCCATGTTCCCCAACGGCTTCCTAGCCGTGATCACCACCATGGGGCTGACCTTCATCGCGTTTGAGGGCTACGACTTGATCGCTACGGTCAGCGAGGAGATCAAGGATCCTGAGCGCAACATCCCCCTGGCGGTCTTCATCAGCCTGAGCGTAGCGGTGCTGATCTACCTGGCGATCATCTTCGTCAGCCTGGGCGCCATCCGCGTCCCAGACGAGGAGTCCTGGCAGTTCCTGGGGCGCTACGGCGAGGTGGCGGTGGTGCAGGCCGCGGCCACGTTCATGCCCTTCATCGGGGTGGTCCTGATCGTCACCGGCGGCCTGTTGTCCACCAGCTCGGCCCTGAACGCCACGGTGCTGGCCTCCAGCCGCGTGGCCTTCTCCATGGGCCGCGACGGCATGCTGCCACGCATCTTCGGCGCCATCCACCAGGTGCGCCAGACCCCCCATGTGGCGGTGCTCATAACGGGCCTGGTGCTGCTGATCGTGGCCATCAGCTTCCCCATCGAGACGGTGGGCAGCGGCGCTTCGCTGATGTTTCTGTTGTCCTTCGCGCTGACCAACGCGGCCGCCCTGGTGATCCGCATCAAGGAGCCCAACCTCAAGCGGCGCTTCAAGGCGCCCTTTTTCCCGATCCCGCAAGTGCTGGGCGTGGTCACCTGCTTGATCCTGGCCGTCTCGCAGTTCTGGCTGCAGCCCATGGCCTGGGGCATCGCCGGCGTCTGGGTGGTCATCGGCCTGGTGGGCTACGGCCTGGTCGTGCTGCGCCAGGAAGACGAGGAGGCCCCCAGCGCGCTGCCTGTGCCCTCGTTCATGCCGGGTCCCCGTGGCATGAACCGCGTCATCATCCCGGTGGCCAACCCGGCCAGCATGGGCCCGCTCTACGCCCTGGCCAAGCCGCTGGCAGAGCGCAGGGAGAGCCAGGTCACCCTGTTGAGCGTGGTCAGCGTGCCGGTGCAGACCCCGCTCTCCATCGGCGCCCTGTCAGCCTCTTTCCGCATCGACGCTTTCCAGAAGCTGGTCTCCGATCTCAAGGATCAGGGGCATCCCGTGGCGGGCTCCGTGCGCGTGGCCCATCGCATCGAGAACGGCATCCTGGCGGCGGCCCGGCAGCCGGGCGTGGCCCTGGTGCTGCTGGGCTGGAAGGGTCGCAGGAAGGGCGACGGGCTGGGGCGCACCCTGGACGCCGTGGTGGAGCGCATCCCGGTCAGCGTGGGTGTGGTCAAGGTGCGCAGCGACCTCGAGAACATCAAGCGCATCCTGCTGCCCACGGCCGGCGGTCCCAACGCCCGCTACGCGGCCCTGCTGGCCGCCGATCTGCAGAAGGCCCACGGCGCCGAGGTGGTGACCATGGGCGTGGTGCGGCCCGGCGCCAGCGACGTGGACCGCGGCCGGGCCCTGGGCTTCGTCGAGGTGACCGCCGCCGAGAGCCGCGACCTGCGCTACGAGGCCAAGCTGGTGGAGGCCGACAACGTGGTGCGCGGCATCGTCGAAGAGGCCAGCAAGGGCTACGACCTGATGCTGATCGGCGGCACGCGTGAGTCGGGCCTGGGCAAGGTGCTGTTCGGTTCCATCCCCGAGCAGGTGGCGGCCAACGCGCCTTGCTCGGTGATGCTCGTCAAGCGCGGCTGATCTTCGGGCAGCCGGGCGCAGGCCAGTTCATTGTCAGGCCAGCTCCGCCTGAGGCCTCTCCCTCCGCGCTGCCTGGGCGCTGCCTTCCCCTGGAGCCAGCCTGGCCTCATCGAGCTCCACGCCATCTTCGGGGGCGTCCCGGGCTACCTGGCGCGTCTCGACCCACAGCTCGATCTTCTTCAGAACCTGGAGCGTCACCTGCTCACCCCTGGAGAGCCCCTCTACCACGAGCTCCCCTTCCTGCTCCGCGAGGAGCTCCGGGATCCCCGGGTCTATTTCGCCTTGCTGTCTGTGATCGCTCGAGGAGCCAGGCGTTTCGGCGAGATCTCCTCCAAGGTGGGGCTCGATCGGGCCGACCTCTCCCGGTATCTCGCCACCCTCATCGAGCTGGGCCTGGTAGAGCGGGAGGTCCCTGTCACCGAGCCCCGCCCCGACAAGAGCAGCCGCGGCCTCTACCGCATCGACGACGCCTTTACGGCGACCTGGTTCAGCTTCGTCCATCCCCAGCGCAGCCTGCTGGAGCGGGGACGGATCGACGAAGCCCTGGAGACCGGGATACGGCCCCGCGGGTCCACCTGGTTGGGCCAGGCCGTCGAGCCCGTGGTGCGCGAGCTCTTCGTCGATGGACCCTGGGCGCCCCTGGTTCCTTTTCCCGTGGCCTGGTCCGGTCGCCACTGGTCGCGCCACTGTGAGCTGGATCTGGTGCTGCTGGACGCCGAGCGTCGACGGGCCTTCGTCGGAGAGATCAAGTGGAGCCAGCGCCCGGTGCGCATGGGGCTGCTGGACAACCTCAAGCGACGGGTGGAGGGGGAGAGGGCGTTCGAGGGGATGGAGGTGACCGCCTGCCTGGTGAGCCGCCAGGGTTTTGGAGAGGAGCGGGAGCTGTGGAGGGATGAGCGTGTGGTGAATGTGGCGGAGACCGCGATCGCTGAAGACTGATCCGGCATCCCGAGGGCGGTCATCTTGTTGACGATGTTCACTCCGATCATCGCCTCCCTCTTCTGCCTCTCGAGTGTTCGTGATCGCAGGCGGTCACCGTCTCGACGAAGACCTTGAGCACGCCACGGCAGAGCTAGTGCAGCGAGCCCGCCCAGGCGCCCAGCACCTCGGCGTAGCCCTGGTAGGCGGCCGTCATGGCCTGGCCGTCGGTCAGGCCCACGTCGGCCCAAAAACCCTGGTAGTCGCTCTGCTCGTACTCCAGCGGGTGCACGCAGCAATGGCCCGGGTTGGCCGGGTCGTCCCAGTAGTCGGAGATGTGGTTCTCGCCCATGAACACGTGGACGGGCAGGTTGCGGTGGCCTGCGAGGGCCAGCCATTGGTCCGGTCCCTGCCCCGAGTCGCCCAGGTAGCCGGTGTACTCGGGGCGCTCGTGCAACACCTCGTAGTAGCGGCGGGTCTGGTGCAGGGGCACGCGCCAGTCCAGCAGGCCGTGCAGCTGCAGGATGGGCAGCGAGGCGCCCTGGATGAAGACCGGCCCGTCGAAGAGGGTGTCGTCGAAGAAGAAGCCGTCGGCGAACTCGGTGCCCGAGCTGGAATCCAGGATGCCCTCGATGGAATCGAGCGCGCTCTCCAGCACGGCGGCGGCGAAGACCTGGCGGTGCTCGCTCTCGCCCACCAGGTAGCTCATCGGGATGCCGCCCATGGAGTAGCCGTAGGCCACGATGCGGTCCTGGTCGATGTCGTCGCGGCCGCGAAGCCAGCTCATGGCCGTGTCCGCGTCCTCCAGGATGGTGCTGCGGGAGGTCTCCCCGGGGGAGAGGCCGTAGCCGCGGTAGGTGTAGATCAGCACGTTGGCCCCCTGGGTCCACAGCATGACCGCCCGGTACCAGTAGCGGAACATATGCCCCGAGTTGCCGTGCTGGAAGATGAAGGTCAGGCCCTCGTCGATCAGGGGGCACTCTTGTTCGGGGCAGGACTGCGGAGCGGGCAGGAAGGCGGCGTGCAGGTAGCTGTCGTGGCTGCCCAGCTGGTCGAGCTCGATCTGGGCGCCCGTGCCAATCTCCAGGTAGATCTCGCGCTCCACCGCGTCTTCGTCCAGCCAGTCGGGGGGATCGTCGCCCTGGTGCAGGGGCAGGCCGTGGTAATCCTCTTCGATGGACTCGGCCACGATGCCCTCGAAGGCGAAGAAATCCAGCTTGATGCAGCCGGTCAGACAGGTGGCCAGCAGGATGGCGTGACGTCGCATGGGTTCCTCCTAGCCCTCGTTCCGGGGAGCGAAGTCCCAGCTGAAGCCGAGCATGGGCGTGACGACGCCGTAGTGCCTCCGCTCCTCGGGCTTGTCCGCCAGGTAGACCCAGTCCAGCCCCGAGCCGTACAGGTTGTAGCCCACGTCCATGAACATCACCTGGGTGACGATGCTGGCGCGCTGACCGATGGACCAGTCGATGCCCAGGTAGGGATCGAGCTGCAGGGGAATGCCCTGCTCGAAGGGGCGATAGGCGTGCAGCACCAGGGCCGAGCCCAGGTAGGGATTGAACCACTCGTAGCGCCAGCCCGCCGCGAGCTTCAGCAGGGGAAAGACCATGAAGCCGTTCTTGAAATCCGTCAGCCATTCCACGCCCAGGGTGCCGGCCAGGGACCAACCCCTGGTAGGTGTGTCGGCCTGACTCCGCAGTCCGGGTTGGATGGGCACCCAGTGGGCGGCCGTCTGCAGGTCCAGGCCGATGCCGGGGATCACGGGGGCCACCAGGTTGGTATTGAGCGACAGGTCCAGGTCGTCGCGCAGGCCGTAGCGCGCGCCCATGTAGAGGCTGGGCATGGGGATGGGCGGTCCGAGGTTGGTGGCCAGGGGCCCGCCCAGGCCGGCTTCGTAGCTGAAGCGGCCCTGGCCGACGGTGCGCACTGGGTGGGCCACCGTGCAGGCCGCCAGCAGGGCGGCGCAGCCGAGCGAGAGGAGAGGTGGCTGTGACATGGGATCCGGGAGTTGTTTCGGGAGAGGCGAGCATAGCACCTGGCGCTGTGAAGAGGCTCGGGTGGGGGCTGCTCGCGGCCATGGGCGGGGCCTGCGGTGCTTGCTGCCCCCACCTCTGCTCGGCCTGGTCGGTAGCTACCTGGAGAGCTTGGCATTACTGCACCCTCCACCCGGAGGAACACCCGTGTCCAGGCTGCCGCTCTTCGCCCTGTCGTTGGCCCTGGCCTGCGGCCCCGCCCGCGAAGAAGCCGCTCCTGTCTCCGCCCCGGAGCCCGCCTCCGCCAGCGAGCTGGTGGCGCGGGCGGAGGTTCTGAGTGAGCTGTACACGCCCGCGACCCAGAAGGAGGCCCATGCGCTGCTGGAGCGCGCCCAGGCCCTGGAACCCGACAATGCCGAGGTCTGGCTGGCCTGGGGCCGGTTCATGCGCAGCTCCCCCCCCGTGGGTGACGAGCCATTCGCCGGCATCGGTGGCCAGGAGGAGGGGGAAGACGCGCGCGGCGAGCGGGCCCTGGCCTGTCTCGAGCGGGCCCGGGCGCTGGATCCCGAGAACGCCGAGGTGCTGGTCGAGCTGTCACGCCACCTCTTCACCATGGGCAGGCGGAAGCGCGCCGACAAACTGATGGCGCAGCTGCTGGAGCGGCAGCCCGACCACGTTGGGGCCCTGCTGCGCCGCGGTGAGACCCTGGTCAGCCTCGGACGGTCGGACCAGGCCGTGGCCCCGCTCGAGCGCTGCATCGCGCGAGCCCGCGAGGAGGGCGACCTGCTGACGGCGTTTCAGGCCGAGGGAGCCTTGGGCTTGGCCTACGCCCAACAGGGCCGCAGCGCCGAGGCCGAGGCTCTGCTGGTGCGAGCGGCGGCCGACCTGGACGCGCATAGCGCGGCCCATCCAGGCCGGACCACGGTCAACTGCCCCCATATGTCCCTGGTGCGTCTCTACCGGCTCAGCGGCAGGCGCAGCCAGGTCGCTGAGCACGCGACGCGGGCCGCCGACCTGCGGATCTGGATTCCCAAGCTCCAGTACCTGGCTGCCCGCGAGCTGCTGGAAGAAGGCGACGTGGAGGGTGCCCGTGTCTACCTGGACCGGGGCCTGGCGCGCGACAGCGCCGAGAAGGTCGATCCCGTGCGTGCGGACCTGCAACGCCGTCTCGAGCAGCTCGAGCAGCCGACGGGCGATGCCGGCGGTGCGCTGGCCGCCGCGCTGCGGCTGGCCGACCTGTACCGCTTCGATCTGGCTGTCGCGCGGCTCGACGGGGAGGCGGATCTGGCCGACTGCGTCGACTGCCAGGTCTTGCGGGGCTTCGTGGCCCTGTTGGAGGGCCAACCTGAGAGCGCGCGCGCTCACTTCGAGGTCGTGTTGGGCCGCCAGCCCGGGCACCTTGGCGCGCGGGTCGGTCTGGGGCACCTGGCCCTGGAAGGGGGGGAACACAGCACCGCCCTGGCCGCCTTCGAGGAGGCGCTGGTGCAGCTGGCCGGGGAGGGCTCCCTGGCGGGGGAGGGCATGCAGTGGATGGTGCGCAAGATGGCCCTGCTGGGCGTGGCCTGGATCCACGTGGCCAAAGGGCGGAATCAGCGGGCCTCGGCGAGCTTCGCCCAGGTGCTCGCCCAACGGCCCGACGACATCCAGGCGCTGCTGGGCCAGGGGAACGCCCTCAACGGCCTGGGGCAGCCCGCCCTGGCCGGGGAGCACTTCCAGCGCGTGCTCTACCTGGTGCCCGACCAGCCCCAGGCCCTGGCTGGCCTGGGCACGGCCCTGCTCAACCAGGGCGAGCACGAGCTGGCCGCGGCTGTGTTCCGCGGAGCCCAGGCGGTCTCCCCCACGGCGCACTCCTGCCCCTACGAGGGCCTGGGCCTGGCCTACCTGGCCCAGGGCAGGAGCGGCGAAGCCCGGGAGCAGTTCGAGCTGGCCATCGCCGCAGATCCGCGCAGCGACTACCGCAAGTACGACGAGCTGGCGGCGCTGTATCTGGAAGAGGGGAACCTGGAGGAGGCGGAGCGCCTGCTGCGCCGGTCCCTCGAGAACCACCCCCAGGGAGAGCGGGCCCGCGCCATGCTCGAGGAGCTCGAGAGCCAGAGGCAGCCAGAGCGGAAAGCCGCCGCGCAAGAACCTCCCTGAGCGTGCCATACTGGACTCCGGTCCTGGGAATGCAGGAGGCGTGATGCGAGCAGTTTCTTTCGGCGGACTCTCGGTGGTCCTGGCCTTGGTCGTCGCCTGCGCTTCCCAAGAGCCGCCCGGCGGCGAGGTGGCGGGCGATCCCTCCCAGGAGCCCATCGGCGTACCCCCCATCTCGGGCTTCGCCCTGCGGGGCGAGGTGCGGTGCGCCGCCGACAAGAAGCCCCTGGAGGGCATCCAGTTGTCCATGCCCGGCGCCACAGCCCGCTCCGACGCCCAGGGGCGCTGGGTGCTGCGGGCCTCCCTGCCGCTGGGCTGCGGCAGGAGCTGCGAGGTCAAGGCCGATGACGTGGACGGCGCTGCGGGCGGGGGTCGCTTCTCCAGCGGCGTCATCCGCTTTCACGAGCCCGTGGACGGCGAGGCCTGGAAGGCGCCCAAGACCACCACCTTCGAGCTGCGAGCCAAGTGAGCCAGCCTGGAGTCCTCCTCGTGCGAAACACGCTGCTCTGCGTCCTCTGCCTCCCCGCCTGCCGGGACCACGACGAGGGCGCGGTCGTGCGCGCCATCGTGGACGTCGACCGGCCGGAGCACTACTTCGACCTGCCTTTTCCCTCCGACGACCTGCTGGATGAGCAGGGTCGTCCCCAGCTCGATGGCTTCCCCCAGGCCAGCTCCGACCTGGCCGCCGCCGTAGTGGGGGGCTGGGCTGCGCGCCTGGAGCTGACGGCCCAGGGCTTCGGCAACCACTCCGCCGCCTACTTCCGCTTCGACGGCGCCCTGGACCTGCCCAGCGAGACCGAGGGGCTGGGCTCCGATCCCGCGCTGCTGGTGGCCATGGACGGCTCCGAGCTCCTGCCGCTTTCCTTGCGCTTCGTACAGGATCCGGCCGGGGATCCCTTTTGGGCCAGCAACACCCTGGCCATGGCCCCGGCCCTGGGGCACCCGCCCCGCTCGGGCGAGCGCTACGCGGCCGTGGTGATGGTCTCCGCCGGTGCCCGTCCGCCTCGGGACTACGAGCTGCCTGCGGGCGTGGCCGGCGCCCTGGCCGCGGCCGGGGTGAAGGGCCAGGCGGCCGTGGCCACGGTCTTCACCGTGCAGGACGTGGCGGGCCAGATGGCCCAGCTCTGCGCCGATGCCGACCAGCGGCTGGGCGACTGGGGCAAGCCGGAGTTCAAGCGGGTGGTGCAGCTGGACTACGCACCGGGGGAGACCGAGTCGGGGCAGCAGGCCACCGTGGCGACGGCCATCTTCGAGGACGGTAGCAGCCGCGCCGCCTATCTTGATGCCTGGGACGACGAGGAAGGCACCCACAGCTGCGATCTGCTGGATGGCTGGCCCATGGCCGTCTGGGAGGCCGAGATCCCCATGCCCAACTACCAGGGCCTGGACGACCGGCCCTATATGAATCCGGGCGTGACCCACCTGCTGGATGTGGATCGCGCGACGGGCTGGATCGACTTCGAGGACGGCCAGCTTGTGTCGGTGCCCGAGACCGAGCTGGTGCGGGTGACCGTCTCGCTGCCCTTGGACGAGGACGGGCAGCCCATGCACGACGCCCAGCTGCTGATCTGGGATCACGGCACAGGGGGCCACGCCTACAACGCCGTGCAGCGGGGCAGCGTCTACGACGACGGCCTGGCCCTGGCCAGTGCGCTGGCCGAGGCCGGGTACGCGGTCATCGGCCACGACGCCCCGCACTACGGCACGCGCTACCCCCTGATCGACGAGGGCTACGACGCCTACCTGGGCTTCTACAACATCGTCAACCTGCCCGCCTTCCGAGACAACCTGCGCCAGGCCGGCTTGGAGGGGCACGTGCTGCTGCGCTTCGCCCAGCAGGCGCTGAACGAGCTGCTGCCCGCCGGCTCGGCGGACGCCGGGAGTGCGCGCCGCGGCGGCCACTCCATGGGCTCGGTGACCGCCAACCTGGCCTTGGCCGGGGCGCCCGAGGCCTGGTCCGGCGCCTTCCTCTCGGGCAGCGGCGGCCTCTTCGCCCACTACTTCCTGGACACCGGCATGCTGGCGGACTTCGACCCCGCGCTCTTCGCCAGCCTCTTCGCTGCCCTGGGCGCCGACATGCCCGAGGAGCTGACCCCGGCGGCGGCCATGGGCGCCGTGCTGGGCCTGGAGGAAGAGGCCTGGGACCAGCTGGACCGCCTGCACCCGGCGGTCACCCTCTTCCAGTGGACCATGGACCCGGCCGATCCCATGTCCGCAGCCCGCGCCGAAGAGCTGCCCATCACCATCCTGATGGGCGTGGGCGACCACCAGGTGCCCAACTTCACCACCGAGGGCCTGCAGCAAGCCCTGCCCCAGGCCGAGCTCTGGCCCTGCGAGGCGGGCGGCGACTACGATCCCCACTACTGCCTGCATCGCGAGCAGGAGGGTTGGGACATCCTGGCGGAGTGGGCGGAGTGAGGAGCAGACCTACGCCGGCCACGGCGCCCGCCGCAGCATGTCCAGGGTGACCTCGTCGGCGTCGCGCCAGATCTCCAGCACCTGCTGCTGCAGGGAGCGGGGATGGGGGGCGCCGGCCAGGGCGCGGTGCAGCAGCGCGGCCGCGGCCTGCGGGCGATCCTGGGCCATGGCGGCGCGGGCGGCCAGGGCCAGCCACAGGTGGCGCTCCGCGCGGGGAGCGCTCAGTCCGTGGCGCTCCACCGCCAGCGGATCCGCCAGACCCAGGCGCGCCAGCAGCCAGACCTCGCAGGTGACGCCCAGCGCGGCCGCCCCGTGAAAGAGCGCGTCCGAGGGTGCGCCCAGGCGTTCCAGCAGCTGGGCCGTCAGCACCAGTCCGCGGTCTGCGCAGGCCGGCGGCGCATTGCGCAGGGCCAGCCAGCGCCGCGCGAGCTCTTGCCTCGCCGGCGGGCCCGGGGGCTCTCTCACCAGTTGCAGCGCCGTCTCCAGCCAGCGCGCGGCCAGCGTGCCCCCGCCCTGCAGCATGGCGTCGACCTCGGCCGCGGAGGCGCTGGCTGTTCGGGCCTGGGCCACGCGGGCCAGGGCGCAGGCCCTGCGCCGCTGCCCCTCGTCGAAGAGCGCCTGCAAGAGGGGGATGGCCGAGCCGCCTGCCGCCCAACGCCGCAGCAGCAGCACCTGGGCCACGCCCGGCTCCCCCAGCCGCGCCCGCAGCTCGGCCAGCAGCTGCTCCAGCGCGCAGCGCCGCTGCACCGGGAGGCGAGCGGGCTCGACCTGGGCGCAGCGCCGTAGCTCCTGTTCCACTGCCAGCTTGGCGGCGCCGAGGCGCTCGGCGGGGACCTGGCGGGCCAGGCGGCGCACGGCGGCCCAGTCGCGTCGCTCCAGCGCCTGCTGCAGGACGCCTTGCCAGGCGTCGGCGGGCCCGAGCCTTGTGGGCGCTGACGCGTGGCTGCGCGCGTAGGTCGGGGAAGGGGTGCTGTCTGCGTGTTCCAGCATGGCCATCTTCTCTCTCCCTGGGTTCTGGACGCCTGGGAAGAGAGCAATGGTCGTGCCGGACGAAAAGCGGCTTTGTACGGTCTGGCAGTCGACGAATTCGTCGAAAAAGCGTCGAAACTTCGACGCTTTCGGCAGCGGGGCGAGCTTCGTCAGATGCAGAGCAACTTGGTCGTGTCCAGCTGCAGCGTCATGGTCTCGGGCACCACGTGGCAGCCGTCGGCGGTCATCTCCACGGTGACCGTCTCGCTGGCGCTGTCCTCGTAGGAGCACAGGGGGTCCTTTTCGTGCTCGCGGTAGTAGGTGGCCGTGACCGTGATCTCGCCCGACACCTCCCAGCCGGCCACGTACTCGGTGCAGGGATCCCCGACGCAGTCGGCGTCCTGCGCGTCGCCGCCGTCCACGGTGTAGCTGACGGTCGCGGGGACCAGGGCGGCGCCGTCTTGGTCTTCGATGCTGATATTGACCGAGCCGACTGCGATCTCGGTGCAGTCGACGGCGCCGGTATCGCCGGTCTCCTTGTCGGTGGGATCGCAGCCTGTGGCGGCGATGAGAGCGAGGGCGAGCAGCGAAGGCCGTGTGCGCATGGGTTCTCCGTTTCATCGGCCCTGAGCCGGAGCTGGGGATTTCGCAAGGGTCGTGCCAATGGAGCAAGGCGGATTTCGGGGCGCAGCGCCGCCGGGATCCTGACATGGGCGTCGCGGATCAGCCGTCTTCGTCCACCAGCATACCTGCCTTGACCGACGAGACCTCCACCGCCTCGATCAGCGCGATGGGCAGGCCGCGCTCTTCCAGCTTGGTGATGCCGTCGATGGTGCAGCCGCCCGGCGTGGTGACCTCGTCCTTCAGGGCGGCGGGGTGGCGGCCGGTCTCCAGCACCAGGTCGGCGGCGCCGCGTAGCACCTGGGCGGCCATGATGCGGGACACGTCTCGCGGCAGGCCCATCTTGACGCCGCCCTCGGCCAGGGCCTCGATGATCTTGAAGGCGAAGGCCGGGCCGCAGCCGCCCAGGCCCGTGCAGCTGTCCATGTGGCGCTCCTCCAGCCGCACCACGCGGCCCACGGTGGAGAAGACACGCCGCGCGATCTCCTGGTGCCGCCGGTCGGCGTGGCGCCCCAGGCAGATGGCGGTCATGGAGGAGCCCACCACGGCCGCGATGTTGGGGGAGGCGCGCACCACGGGGAGCGGCCGCTGCAGCAGGCGCTCGATACGGCGGGTGGGCGCCCCGGTCACGATGGAGACCACCAGCGCGCTCTCGGCCAGCCCGGCGCGGATCTCGTCGATCACGGATCCCAGGCTGCGCGGCTGCACCGCCAGGACCACCAGCGAGGCCCCTTCCACGGCGCTGCGGTTGTCCCGCGTATGCCGGATGCCGCGCTCGGCGGCCCGCTGCTGCGAGCGCCGGTGGCGCGAGGTGGCGGTGATGGCATCGGGTTCGTAGTGGCCGGCGGCCAGCAGGCCGTCGATCAGGGCCACGCCCATCTTCCCCAGGCCCCCGATGACGGCGATGTGGTCTTCAGTCACGGTGTTCTCCTGGCAGACGGGGCTTCCCTACCACAGCACCGGGTTCGTGGTGGCACCCCACCAGCCCTGGCTGGTGTTCTCCACCAGGCTGGAGCTGGCGTCTTCAGGGGAGATGGTCACGATCTCGCCCCCGGAGCCGAAGCCGTAGAGCTGGTCTTCGTGGTAGCCGACGCCGAAGAGCTTCTCGTAGCCGATCACGCCCAGCCAGGCCGCGGAACCGTTGTCCGGGTCCACGCGCACCAGCTCGTCGCCGCCCCCCGAGCCCCAGACCGTCCAGTACAGGTAGCCGTCGGGCAGGCCTACGATGTCGCCCGAGGTCTCGTAGGGGGAGTCGCTCACCAGGCTCTCCTGGGTGCAGGAGCCGATGTCAAGGCGGCCCAGTCCCTTCTCACCGCCAGCGATCAGCTCCCCCTGGGAGGTGAAGGCCAGGGCCATCATCTCGACGCTGATGTCGCAGACCTTCTCCACCTCGGCGGTGTCGGGATCGATGCGGTAGAGCGCGTCGAAGGTGCCGCCGTACATATGGCCCGCCAGGTTGATGGCGATGTCGGTGAAGTACTCCACCACACCGCTGTGGTCGTGGAACTGGCCGATGGTGATCAGGTCGCCCGTGGCCGGATCCACCTCGAAGAGCGTGTCGGAGGTGTTGGCGTAGACCGGGGCCGAGGCCACCACGCCCGTGTCCTCCGGCGGGGAGGTGTCTTCCGGGGGGGAGGTGTCCTGGGGCGGGTCGCTGTCGTCGGGTTCGATGGCCGTATCCACGGGGGCCGCTGGCGGATCCTGGTTCTCATTGATGGCGTAGTCCACGCAGCCGAGGGTGACGAGGAGCAGCAGCATGGGGGGCTCCGGGGGTGGGACCGGCCCTGTCTATCGCGTCGTGGGGCATTGTGGCTGCCGGGTTTCGCCACGCGCGCGGGCCAAGATCCGTTGACAAGCGGCACGCCTATGCGTCAGGCTGGCCTCACAGCGAGGTGGTCATGAGCAATACCACCGGCTTGAGCTGGCTTAGACGCCTGTTCGGTCGAAGCGCAGCCTCCGACGAGAGCCCGGCCGCAGGCACGGACGGCGTTCGACCGAGCGCCTCCCCGGTCCCCCCGCCTCCCGGGATCGGGGAGGAGGTGCGGGGCAGGGGAGCCTACCGCTTGGTCCGAGCCCTCGGTGAAGGCGCATACAGCACGGTGTTTTTGGCCGAGGTGGAGCAGCCAGAGACGGACATGCCCCAGGAGGTCGCGATCAAGATCCTGTCCGGCCGCTTGACAAAGAGAATCCGGCTGGAGACGCTCAAGCGGGAGCTGTCCTCGCTGCTCGCCGTGCAGCACCCGAACATCCCACAGGTCTACGACTGGAGCCTGGACGGCCAGCGCCCCTTCGTCGTGATGGAGTACTACCGCCAGGGCACGCTGGCCAAGATGCTCCAGGATGGCGGCCAGCTCGCCGAGGAAGAGATCCTGCCTCTGCTGGACGCGTTGCTCGACGCGCTGTGCGCCGCGCACAGGGCCTGCCTGCTACACCTGGACATCAAGCCGGGCAACGTGCTGGTGCGGGACGACGGGGGCTACGCCCTGACCGACTTCGGCACCGCCCAGGCAGCGCTGGCCGGTGGCGAGGTCGTGCTGCACGCGGGCCGGGGTACGCGCGGCTACCAGGCACCCGAGCAGGGGCGGGGCGCGTCTGCCGATTTCGACATCAGGACCGATCTGTATGGAATCGGGGCGACCGTCTGGTCAGCATGCACCGGCGTCGACCTCACCTCTGGCCGTGGTCAGCGCCTGCTGCAGGCCAGCCGAGACGACGCGTTCTCGCTGCCACCGGTGGCCCGGCTTCGCCCCATGATCCCCCCAGAGACGGACCAGCTGATCCGCCCGCTGCTGGCGCACGATCCCGCCTCGCGCCCCGGCAATCCCGCTGATGTGCTCGCCAGGGTGCGCCGCGCGAGCAGCGAGCGCGGCGAGGCGTACGAGCTGCGTGGCCGGCCCGTCACCCAAGAGGAGTCCGAGCAGGTGCGCCGGGGCCTGATCGACCCCTTGTGGAGCTACGTGATCGAGCAGCACGAGGACGACTCGATGCGCTACTACGACGGAGGTCAGCTGTTGGCCGAGCAGGGCGAGGCCTCCTACCACGTGTTCATCCTCCTCAAGGGGCGCGTGCGCGTGGAGCAGGATGGTCGCGGGATCGCAGTCGAGCGCCGCGAGGGGACGTTCCTGGGCGAGGTGGCCGCGCTCACCGGAGGAGTGCGTATGGCCCGCATGGTGGCTGAGGGCGAGGTCTGGGTGATGGTGCTCGACCTGATGCAGATGCAGAGGTTGGTCACGGACAACCCGGCGGTCGGTCTGCGGCTGGTCCAGGCGCTCGCCGACCGGCTGGCTCAGCAGGGTGGCCATCCTCGCCCCCCACCCCCGTCCAAGTGCGGAATCGTGGAGCCTTAGCGACTGCCCCCGAGGCCAGCCCCCGCGACTACTCCTTCACCACCTCGCAGCGCTCATCGCTGTCGGCCTCGAGGATCTGCTCCACCTGCAGGTCCAGGCTTTGTCCGGAGAGGGGCAGGTTTCAATGGAGAAAACGACGGTTCGAGTTTTCGCACAGGACGCGGTATGAAGCTCCGCACGCCTCCCATGAGGGTCCTGATGAGCTCGCTCGCCGCCGTCAAGGAGCTGGTCCTCGACCGGATCACCCCGGCCATCGCCACCACGCAGCTGCGCGCCATGGCGGCGATGCTGCGCGTGAAGCCGTCGCTGCGCCACCACCTGGCCGACGTCCACCCCATCGCCGGCCCCCATGCCTTCCGCGCTACCATCCAGTTCGTCACCGCGGACGGCGAGGCCGGCGCCCACGCCGTCTTCGCCGATGGCAGGATGAGTGTGCGTTCGGGACCGGCGGAGGAGGCCGATCTCACGATCCGTTTCCGCGGCTGCGAGCACATGCGCCAGTTCTTCGCGGGCCGAGACAGCTTCGACATGCTGCTCGACAACACCCTGTCCTTCGAGGGCAACCTGAGCGACCTGCTCAAGTTCGGCCATATGTCGGCGGCGGTGCGCCTCGGAGGCAAGAGGGTCGTCCCCTCCAAGCCCTGGACGCGCGGCCCGGCCTCGTGGCGGGAGCTCAACGCCCCCCCACCGGGCGAGCCCTGCGAGGAGCGGCCGCCGGGCGAGACGCAGCACCTGGACGATCCCTCCCTGGCCCGCTACAGCCTGGACGGTCTCCCTCGGATCAAGCGCCTTCTCTGGGCGTATCGAACGACACAGCCCGCCATCTGTACCGAGCGGGCCCTGCTCGTGACCGAGCACGCGCTGCGCCAACGGGCCGCCGGAGCGGGGGACGTGCCCCCGGTGCTGCGCCAGGCCCGCATCCTGCGTCACCTGCTCTCCGACAAGGCGCCCATCATCCATGAGGATGACCTGCTGGCCGGTACGGTCACACGCGAACGGATCGGCATTCCCCTGTTTCCGGAGCTTGGAGGCGTGGGCATCTGGCCGGAGCTGCTGACCGTGGAGGCGCGTGCGCTCAATCCCTACCGCATCAGGACGGAGCAGGTCGAGGCGCTGGATCGCATGGTCTTTCCCTTCTGGATGGAGGAGAACGTGCGTGAGTGGACCAAGAGCCACGCCGCCGATCGCCGGGCGCTGGAGCTGGACGAGCGCTTCGTCCTGTACTTCTTGTGGAAGACCCAAGCGACGACCCACACCGTGATCGACCTGCCCCGCGCCCTGGAGCGTGGGCTGCTCGACATCCGCAGCGAGGCTCGCCAGCGGGAGGCCGAGGCGCCGGACGAAGACGCGCGCGCCTTCTACCGCGCGCTGCAGGTCGCCCTGGACGGCGTGCTGCGCTACGCCGAGAACCTGGCCGCCGAGGCCGACAAGCAGATCGCCCGGGGCGGCTGCGACGCCGAGCGGCGCCGGGTGCTCGACGAGCTGGCACGCATCTGCAGGAAGGTGCCGGCCCATCCAGCCGAGACGCTGCACGAGGCCCTGCAGGCGCTCTGGATCTTGTTCGTCGCGCAGCACAACGAGAACATGGGGGCCGGGCTGGTGCTGGGGCGCCTGGACACATGGCTGAATCCCTACTTCGACCGTGAGCTGGAGGGGGTGAGCGACCCGCAAGAGAGGCGCCACAAGATCGAGCGGGCCCTCGAGCTGTGCTGCGCGCTGATGCTCAAGGCGACGGACCACCTGCCCATGGTGCC
>CAYVQL010000167.1:0-23874 GCA_964454135.1 uncultured Enterobacterales bacterium
CCCCCCCCCCCCCCCCCCCCCCCCCGACCCCCCCCCCGCCCCCCGCGCCCCCCCCCCCCGCCCCAGGTTGTCACCATTACTATTTCTGCTACGATCCCCATCAAACAAGAACAATCCACCGTGCATGCTACAGGGAAAGTTCGGACTCGCCGAACACGGCGCGGTCACGGCCTTGAGCCTGGAAGAGCCCCCATTCCGGGGATTGTTGGCGAGCATCGAAAAGACGGTCCGTGGCGGGTCTTGTATTGCGCCTGTCGAATGCTGGGAATGGTGGAAAGGGTAATGGTGGCAACCTGACCCCAGCTCATGACCCCAGCTCATGACCCCGGCTCAATGGTGGCAACCTGACCCCAGCTTTGAGACGGGAGGAAGAAAGTGTGGGCGGGGGGATTCGGCGTCCATGACGCCATAGGCGACACCGCGGCGTGACCTCCCGTCTTCCGCCACCTCCGGGCACCTGCGGAGCTGCCGCACGCCGCAACGCATCGCGCTGGCCCCCAACGGCCAGCCATGTGAGGAAGGCCGGCCATGACCGCTCCCACCCCCAGCAAGCGCGCCTACCTCTACGCCCTGGCCGCCGTCCTGCTCTGGTCCACGGTGGCTACGGCCTTCAAGCTCAGCCTGCGCCACCTGTCCCCCGATCAGCTGCTGGCGGGCTCGGCCCTGTTCTCCACGCTGGCGCTGGGCGCCATTCTGGCCCTGCGCGGCCAGCTGGGGGCCGCCCTGCGCCCGGACCGCGACCAGCTGCGGCGCGCCATGCTGGGCCTGCTCAATCCCCTGATGTACTACCTGGTGCTCTTCGAGGCCTACCGACGCCTGCCCGCCCAGCAGGCCCAGCCCCTGAACTACACCTGGGCCATCACCCTCTCCCTGCTGGCGGTCCCCCTGCTGGGGCAGCGCTTGCGCTGGCAGGACGGCGTGGCGCTGCTGTTGGGCTGGGGGGGCGTGGCGGTGATCTCCACCCGCGGCGACCTGCTGGCCCTGCAGCTGGACGATCCCATCGGCGTGGCCCTGGCCCTGGGCAGCACGGTGATCTGGGCGCTGTACTGGCTGTGGTCCGCCAAGGATCCGCGCGAGCCAGTGACAGCCCTCTTCCAGAACTTCTGCCTGGCCCTGCCCCTGGTCTGGGCCTGGTCGCTCTGGCGCTCCGGCCCGCTCGTGCCCTCGGCCGCCGGCCTGCTGGGGGCCTGCTACGTGGGCCTGTTCGAGATGGGCTTCACCTTCGTGCTCTGGCTGCTGGCCATGCGCCAGGCCCCCAGCGCCGCCCGGGTGGGCACGCTGATCTTCCTCTCGCCCTTCCTGTCGCTGGTGCTGATCCACCACCTGCTGGACGAGCGCATCCACCCCGCCACGCTGGTGGGCCTGGTGCTGATCGTGGTGGGGCTGCAGGTGCAGCGCATGGGGAAGAAAGAGGAAGAGGGGGACGCGGCTGCGCAGCCCGAGGGCCCCTGAGCGCATGCGCCCCTGTCACCCCTTCTCGAGCTTGGCCCGCTGGGCGCGGGCGCTGGCCTGGTCGCCCAGCTCGTCCATGGCGGCCTCGATGTCGTCCAGGGCGTCCCAGACCGAGGAGGGGATGTCGTTGCGCGGCGGTCCCAGCAGCTCGTGGCTGATCAGCCCCGCCACCCGGCCCTGGCGCAGGTGCACCTCCAGGTAGTTCTTGAGGGCCGGCCGGAAGCCGGTGCCCGCCTCGTCCACCCAGAACTCGTCGCGCATGCAGCCGGTGTGCAGGATGCGCTTGTCGCCGTGCTCGTAGCTGGCCAGCTGGTGCAGGTGCCCCACGACGAAGAGCTCGGCGTCGGTCTGCTCCACGGTCTCGCGCAGCCAGGCCGGATCCAGCTTGACCTCGGTGTCCTGGGTGGTGAAGCGCCAGAACACCTCCTGCACCATCTTCCAGTCCAGCTTCAGCAGCGGATCGCCCACGGCCAGGAACTCGCGCCAGAAGTCCAGGGTCCAGTACTTCCAGACCCTGGCCAGCAAGAGCTCCTTCAGCTCGGGCACCAGCGACATCACCCGCTCCCGCGGCCGCAGGCGCTCGTGGAAGCAGAGCCAGCGCTTGAGCGGCATGACCGTGCTCAGCAGCGCGATGGAGGCCCAGCTGATGTTCAGGAGCTGGCGCTCGCCAAGCGTGATGAAGGGGTGCTTGGGATCCTGGCGAAACAGCACGTCCTGCTGGCTGCCGTGCTCCAGGTAGACCGGCCCCAGCCGCATGGAGAAACCGGGGAAGTTGACGTTGCGTCCGCCTGAGAGGCTGCGCACCAGGGACTGCACCTGGGGAAAGAGCAGCTCGGCGTCGTGGTTGCCCACCACGAAATGGGCCTGTCTGGGCGCCGGCTCATGCGCCAGAAAGTCCCGCAGACCCGGGAAGAAGCGGGGATGGGCGGTCAGCACGGCGGCCATCTTGGTCAGGGCCACATCCGCGCTGATGTGGTGCGGGAAGCCCCCCAGGTAGTCGGTCTTGAGCAGGTCGAAGCTGTCGCCGTTGAAGACCACGTCCAGGGGCAGGTTGCGGTATGGCGGCTCCTGGTAGCGCGCCATCAGCTCCAGCAGGAACTCGCTGTGGGGGAAATCGTCCTCGTGCCCCCCCGGGCCCATCTCCACGTCGCTGAAGACCAGCAGCACTCGATCGGCGCCGGAAGGAAGAGATGCAGCCATGGGAACGCTCCTGATCGAAGCGTAACCTGGCCTGACATCCAAAAAACGCGCATCGTTGACAAGGACCTCCCAACACATCATGGGACCTTGCGAGCTTCCCGCAGCCCGGAGCGCCACCATGGCCCTGATCTTCGATCCCGAGAATCGATACGACTGCGTCGGCTGCGGGGCCTGTTGCTCCGGCCCCTGGGCCATCCACGCCACCGACGCGGAGAAGGCCTCCATCGAGGCCCTGCCCTGGGACGAGATCGACGATCCCGTCGAGCCGAGCTTCAAGCGCCTGCGCGCGGGCACGTGGCAGCTGGGCAAGCAGCCCGATCCCACCCGCTGCGAGTTCCTCGACGCCGAGCAGCGCTGCGCGATCCACAAGCACTGGGGCGCCGAGGCCAAGCCGGCCATGTGTCGCCGCTTCCCCTTCCAGCACGTCGGCTCGGACGAGCACGTCTGGATCACGGCCAACTACGGCTGCCCAGGCGTGCACGGCGGCCAGGGTTCGCCCCTGCAAGCCCACCGTGCCGAGGTCGAGGCCTGCTTCGCCGAACAGCTGGATGAGATGCGCGACGGCGCCCGCGTGCGCTACCCCCTGACCTCGGAGCTGAACCTCCCGGACGACGAGATCGAGCAGGCCTTCCAGGGTGTCGCGGAGCGCATGGGCAGCGACCTGTTCGCCGCCATGCGCCAGCTGGCTGCCTTCGCCCAGGCCGCGCCGCAGCTCGGGGAAGCCGAGCCTCAGCGCCGGCCACAGCAGGTCGACGAGATCCCCACGTCGTTGCGCTACGCCTTCGCCTTCACGCTCTACGCCGACGTGCTGGATCCCACGCGCTTCTGGGAGCGGGCGCGGGGGGTGCTGGCCCTGCCCAAGATGCTGGTCTTCAGCCACCGATACCAGAGCCGCATGCTGGACATCCCCATCGACATGGCCCAGATGCTGAAGCATCCCGGCGAGATCCCCGAGCCATCCCAGGCGCTGCTCTGCCAGTTGCTGCGTACCCGCCTGCAGGCACGCCAGGTCTTCTGGCGCGTGCCCACGGCTGCCGCCGGCATCACCCGCGCCCTGCTGGAAATGGACGCGGTGCTCTTCTTCGCGCGCGCCCTGGCGCCCGAGCGCCCCATCGAGCACGAGGACGTGCTGCGCGCCCTGAACGCCGTGGAGTTTCGCATCACCCACCAGGGCACCACGCTCACGCTGGCGGGCCGCGTGGGGCGCGGCGGAGGCGGGGGGTGGCCCCCCGGGGGGGGGCGCGCGGCGGCCCAGCTCTTCGCGCCCGCCTCGTAGATCCCAGGTGCGAGCGTCGCTCGCCGCCACAGCCCGAAATGGGCTACCGTGCACGGACAGCTCTCGGAGAAAGCATGCGATCCATCCTTCGCGCGAAACGCCGACCCTGGCTGCTGGCTGTGCTCTGCGTCTGGCTGCTGGCCACGACCATCAGCAGCGAGCAGCGCTACTGCCCCGTCTGCGGTGAGGCCGTCGAGGTGCGGCTGCCCGCATCGACCAACAGCTTTGGCGGGCAGGACCGCGACCTGCTGCAGCGCGCCAGCGGCGCCCAGGTCTTCATGGAGGTGGCCACCACTTGCGCCAAGTGCGGCTTCTCGGGCTGGCCCGCGGATTTCTGGCAGAAGAAGCGCCGGCGTCGCAACAGCGAGGACATCGAGCTCGACGAGCAGGTCAGCCAGGCCATCCTGGAGGGCGCCCTGAAGAAGCCCGCGGCGCTTCAGGACGTGCCCCACGAGCCGGGCAAGCCCTTCGCGCACCTGCCGGCCTGGGCGCGCCTGGATCTGGCCGCCCAGACCGTGCGCTTGCGCGGCGGCGACGAAGAGAGGGTGGCCGACCTGCTGCTGCAGGCCTCGTGGGCGGTGCGTCTGGGCTACCACCCCGTGCACTTCCCAGGCCCCGAGACGCAGCAGCACAAGGAATGGCTGCAGAGCCTGCTGGAGCGCCTGGCGGAGCAGGCCCACGCCCAGGGGCTGGTGAATCCGGCCCAGGCCGAGATCCGTATCGGCGCCCACCTGCTCAGCAGCGCTCCTCGGTTGGCCGAGAACCTGGGCTGCCTGGCAGCGGGCCACGGTGCGACCGTGATGCGCAGCCATGGCGAGCACGAGGCGCTGCTGCAGGCCATGGTCCTGCTGGAATTCTGCGTCGACAAGGGGGAATGGCCGGCAAAGGAGCAGGCCATCCGCGACTCGGTGGCGCTCGAGAGGGACTACCAGCGCCAGGCCGCCGAGGGCTTCGCCAAGGCGCTGGCGGACGGCACCGTCGCAGAGGACCGCGCCGCCATCTCCACCTATGCGCTGGGCGAGCTGGAGCGCCGCCTGGGAGAGCGACAGAAGGCCATCGCCCACTTCGACCAGGCCCTGACCATGGGCGGGCCCGAGGGCCTGGAGACCTGGATCCGGGAGCAGCGCTGCCTGGCCGAGAACGAGAACCCCGTGCACGCGCTCTTGGCCTGCGGGGCTGGGGAGGGTCTGGGGGCTCCATGACCAACGTAGCCATCGCCTCCTGCAACACCTACCACCCCGATGAGCTGCGCCAGGCCCTGGCGCGCTGCCTGGAGCGCGTCGAGCTGCAGCCCCCCCGCGGCGCGCGGGTCCTGATCAAGCCCAACGCGGTGATGGACAACCGGCCCGATCAAGCCACGGCCACCCATCCGGCGGTGCTGGACGTGGTCTGCGCCTGGCTGGCCGAGGCAGGCTGTCGCATCGGCATCGGCGACTCCTCGGCCTACTACTTCCCGGGCTTCACGCGCCAGGCCTTCCACAGCCTGGGCTTCGCCGAGGTGGCCCGACGCTACGGCGCGCGCCTGCACTGCTTCGAAGAGCGGCCCTTTCGCATCGTCCCTCGGCCCCACTGCCAGGTCGCCCCGCAGCTCTACGTGGCGGATCTCTCGGCCTGGGACATGGTCGTCAACCTGCCCAAGCTGAAGGTGCACCGCATCAGCCGCATCAGCGCTGCCGTGAAGAACCTCTTCGGCCTGGTGCCCGGCGGCGCCAAGCAGCGCTACCACGACCTGCTGCAGCCCCATCCCGACTACCTGGAGCGCTTCGGTACGCTGCTGAACGATGTCTGGCTGCAGGTGCGCCCGGCCCTGAACATCCTGGATGGCGTGGTGGGCCTGGGTCGCGACGGCCCTGCAGCCAACGGCGACCCCGTGCGCGCGCGCTTCTTGATGGCGTCCAGCGATGCCATGGCGCTGGACTTGGCGCTCTGCCGCGTGCTGGGAGAAGACCCGCAGGCCGTCTCCACCCTGAGTGACGCCCTGCGCCGGAACCTGCTGGATCCGGACGCCGTTCGCCTGCTGGGCCAGCCGCTGCGGGTGGCCTTTCCCCTGCTGGAGGAACGCCCCCCAGCCGGCCCCCTGGCCCGCCGCGCCACCCGGTTCATGTTCGGCCAGCTGCGCGTGCGGCCACGGGCGGACGGTCGCCTCTGCCAGCGCTGCGGACGCTGCGTGCGGCGCTGCCAGCTGGACGCCATCCAGCTGGACGAGCGCCACCGCATCGACGAGCGGCGCTGCATCTCCTGCTACGCCTGCCCCTCCTTCTGCGAAGCCGGCGCGCTGCAGCTGGCGGGCAGCCCCGTCTTCCACCTGCTGCAGGCTGCGCGGCGCCTGACGGGGATGTGAGCGTGCGCCTGACTGAGAGCTGCTGGCAGCCGCTGAACAATCCCCACGCCATGCAGTGGTGGTACTTCGCCCTGTTCTGCGACGATGGCCAGCTGCTGCGCGGCCGCATCTGGACCCGCGGCCCGCCGGGCCCCGGCCAGACCTGCGGGGCGGACCTGGACGGATATCCGACGGACGAGCCGTCCTGGAGCCTGCAGCGGCGCTACGGCCATGACGCCTTCCACGGCGAGCGCCGCCACCTGCGGGTGATGGCCGAGTCCAGTTCGCTGGTCCTGCGCGCGGGGCGGCTCGACCTGGACCTGCGCCTGGACGACACGCTGCTGCACGTGGAAGCCGCGGCGCGCCAGCCCGCCGCCATCCCTGCAATCCACCACCCCGTCAACAGGGCCCACAGCTTTCTGTGGACGGTACCGGCGCTGCGCAGCCCCTTCCAGGGGCGGTTGAGCCGCGGCGCCGTGGCCCGCGAGATCCGCGGCACTCTCTTTCTGGACCATGTGCGCGCCGACGTGGGGCCCAGCTGGGACTGGATCCGCAACTACCGCGGCTGGTGCTGGGGCCTGTGGTACGGCGAGGAAGAGAGCCTGCTCTTTTTGCAGGTGGATTTCCTGCGCGATCCCGTCTACCGCGCGGTGACCGTGCGTGGCGACCAGGTCCGCGCCCAGCGCCTGGATCGAGACAGCTGTCCCGTCCGCTTGCTGGGCGACAAGCCACCGCGCTTCAGCCTGGTCCGAGAGGGACGCGAAGAGGCCGTGCGCCTGACACGGCTCCATCCCAAGCGCCACATGGCCCTGGGGGGGCGCCTTCACCAGCGCATCGTCGCCAGCCTGCCGGGCCTGCGCAAGTTCCACGGCCTGGGCGAGGCGCACAGCGGAAGCTTCTTCTTCGAGCTGCTGCGCGTTTGGTGAGGTCCCCTCCGGACGATATCGCGCACCGGGCTCTACATTAGTCTGCAGCTGACCGCCGGAGATCCCGATGGGCGCGAGAAAAAGCCGCGGAGAGCGGTGACCCGTTGGCGAGTAGACCTTGGACCGCTTCTTGCTGAGGCGAGGGCATGGCTCCCAACGATGAGCAGACCCCGCCTGAGCCGCATGCCCCGCGCTGCGCCCGCTGCGTCCTGCCCTCCGTCCCTCCCGACGTGGTGCTGGGCGAGAACGGCGTCTGTCAGCACTGCGCCGCTGCGGAGCGGAACCACCCAGGCACTGCCAGCCGGCCCCGCGAGACGGACCTGATCCGCACCCTGGCTCAGCTCAAGCGTCGCAAGAAGGGCCGCTTCGACTGCCTGGTCTTCTGCACCGGCCACCGCGAGAGCGTGGCCGCGCTCTACTACATGGTCAAGCGCTACCGGCAGGTGCCCCTGGTGGTCATGTTGGACCACGGCTTCATGCAGCCCACCGCCGTGGCCAATGTGCGCCGGGCCGCCGAGGCCCTGCGGGCGGAGCTGCTCTACCTGCGCTCCGGCTTCCTGCGGCAAGCCTTCGTGGACATCATCCGCGACGACATCCCCGTCTCCATCTGCTCCGTCTGCTTTGCCCGCAACATGGACCAGCTGATGGCCATGGCCGACGACTACGGCATCCCCTTGTTGGTCATGGGGGGATCCCGAGGCTGGATGGCGATGGCGCCGGACGCGCAAACCTCCGGCAGCCTGACCTTCTCCAGGCAGCAGCAGGCCACCACGAGCTTCCTGGAACAGCTGCGCCGTAAGCGGCCCGAGTACCGGCGCCTGCAACGAGGCGTGCAGAGCTTCTTCAAGCGACGCGTGCGGATCCCCATCATCTCACCCCTGTGGTATCTGGACGACGATCCTATGAAGCGGGAGGCGCTGATCCGCGCGGAGCTGGGCTGGCAGCCTCTACCCATCGACTACCCCACGGACGCATCCAGCGACTGCCAGCTCAACCTGGTGGCCGCCTACCTGTCGCTGCGCCACTTCGGCTTCACCAATTACCACGCCGAGCGCAGCCAGCTGATCCGCATGGGGGAACTGGGGCGCCAGGAGGCGCTGGACGCCCTGGAGGCGGATTTCAGGCAGGAGCCCTACGCCTCGGCCATCGCCGATGTGCTGGGCCGCATGGGATTGAGCCGGAAGGACCTGGGCTGAGCGCCGACGCTGGCCGCGCGTCAGTCGTGCACGGCCAGGGGCTCCAGCGCTGCCTGCCAGCCATCTCCTCCCACGTCCGCCAGGATGGCGCTGGTCAGCGCCCAGGGCGTGGAGCCGCTGACCGGGGCCATGCTCTGGCTTCCCTCGACCAGCACGAAGTAGGCGGCGTCGGCCTCGGGATCCAGGGTGAAGCGCGCCGTGGTGCCGGCCACCCTCTCCACGGGCAGCCCGTTCTCCAGCAGCGTGATGCTGTCCGCCGGGATCCACGAGGGAGCCCGCACGCGCACCGTCAGCTTGGCCGGCGTCTCGACCAGGGAGCCCGGGGGGATGGAGAGCTGCACGAAGGGACCGACGCTGGCCACGCTGCGCCGCAGGGCGAAGGCCTCGCGCAGGTCCTCGTCGGTGAAGCTGGCGGGATCCGCCGTGGGCGAGCCCAGGAAGGTGACGGCGAGACCCTGCGAGCCCCCCAGGTAGGAGTGGTTGTCGGAGACGGACACGGGCGCGACCAGCAGGCCCCGCGAGACCAGGTCCAGGTAGAAATCCACCTCTTCGCCGTGACCGCCGCCGTTGACCACTTCGACGGCGTGGAAGTCGGGGCTCCAGAAGTCGCCGTTGTCGATGCGCCCGGGATCCCAGCCAGCCAGCGAGGCCAGGCCCGCCATGGGGTGGTTGGCCTGGATGAGGGGATCGCCCAGGTGGGCGTTGATCTCGTCGAACTCCTGCTGCGTGCTGTCCACCAGGTTGCTCCACCACAGCCAGGCGCCGCCGTTGACCGCGTCGGGATCCGCCTGCAGCGGGTAGAGGTTCAGGTGGCCGCGTATCACGGGACTCATCTCGCAGGACACGATGGAGCGCAGGCTCTCCTGCAGGCCCAGGGGTTCCAGCAGCGGACCGTAGTCCACGATGTGGTCGTGGTCGGTGCCGAAGTGCAGCTGTATGCCCGTAGCGGCCGCCACGGTCAGACGATCGGCCATGGTGATGGCGCCGTCCGGCGAGGGGGAGGCGTGGCTGTGGGGATCGGCCACCAGCCAGTCGTCCAGGGCGTAGGCCTGCTCCAGGACCACCTCGACGGCCGACTCCTGGCCCGCCTCGACCGTGACCTGGTCCGAAAAGACCTCCCAGCGCACCCCGCGCCAGGCCAGCAGGCCGTAGCTGCCGGGCTCCATGGGAAGCCGCACCTCGCCGTCCCGCGCCCAGGCCAGGGCCGCGTAGCCCGAGGGATTGCCCTGCACGAAGGCGCCGTCGCCGCTGTCGTAGCCCTCGGTGTAGGTGAGCCGGACTTCGAAGGGCAGGCCGTCGGCGCAGCTGATGATCAGCCAGCCGGGCTCGCCCAGCTCCAGGTCCCCTTCGCCAGCGGACCAGCCACGGGCCTCGGCCAGGGGAATGGGCTCGGCGCCCTCTTCGATGGAGCCCAGGGCGGCCAGCCGTGTGTGTTCGGCGCCGTAGGGGCCGTAGTGGGCCGCGCCTGCGGGCAGGTCGCTGTGCAGGCCGGGACCGCGACCATCCACGACCGCGCTAAGCTCGCCGCTGGCGGGCACCTGGGCCGAGTAGACGCCGTCGCTGTCCGTCAGCGCCATGGTCCAGGGCTCGCCGTCCAGCAGCAGGGTCACGCGGGCCCCCGCCACGGGGCCGTCGGGCGCCGTGACCCGCCCTTCGGCCAGCTGGCTGCTCTCGCCGGACAGGGCCAGCCAGTCGCCGGTCAACGTGGCCAGGTCCGGCCCCACGCCGTAGTAGCGCCGCAGGGTCAGGGACTCCCCCTCTTCCAGGGTCTCGCCCTCTCCCATGGCCGAGACGGTCATCAGCAGCGAGCCGAGGAAATCCAGGGCCTGCAACGAGCTGGAGCTCTCGCCCGGTTGGGCCAGCACGGCGATGACCTGCTCGTTGCGGTCGCCCACCAGGGCCACGAACTGGTTTTGGGTGGGTATCTCGCCGGTCAGGCCCTCGCCCGGGGCCCAGCGCGTGCTGATCTCCTTGGCGCCCATGATGACGTCGCCCAGCTGGGTGGTCACATCGCCGTCGGTGGCGGTGACCCTGGTGTTGACCATCAACAGGTGGCTGTCGGCCTCGAGGATGAAGTCGGTGACGAAGTAGAGCCCCTGGTCGGGCACCATGTCCTCGTTCTCGAACACACCCACGATGTAGTCCAGCGGGCTCTCGGGGCCGCGCATCTGCAGCACGGCGCGCCCGGACTCGACACCATCGTCCACCACCAGCACCACCTCGGGGGTGGGCATGTGACCCGTGCCGGCCATGATGGCCCAGTCGTCCGCCATGTCCCGGCCGGGCTGCCCCTCGGGCCGCACGATGTCGGCGTCGATCACGGCGCCGCCCTGCCAGGCGGTGTAGCTGCCCTCGCGCACGCCCTGCACGATGAACTGCACGCGGTCGTTGTAGATCTTGAAGTCGCCCACCCGGCCCTCGGCGGCGATGCCCCCGAAGAGGGCGGACTCGTCGGTGACTGCGCCGGCGCGAGCTTCGCCAGGACCGAGGCGCTCGGACAGGTCGGGGAGCTGGGCCGTGTCCGTGGCGGAGTCGGATCCCAGTTGGCAGGCCAGGAAGAGCAGAGGGAGAGCGAATGACATGGTGCCCGCATCGTATCCCGTGCGGCTATGAGAAGTGGATGCGCATCCTCGCCCTGCTGTCCCTGCTGGCCTGTCCGAGCGCCCCGGAGGCTGATCCCGCGCCCGTGGCGGCGAATCCCCGCGACAATCCCTTCCTGCGGGCGGCCGAGAAGCTCGAACAGCCTCCATCCGTGCGCCCCGAGACCTACGACAGCTACAGCTACGAGGGCCCATCCAGCACCCGCGCCCGCGTGGCCGCGGCCCGCGAGCGCAAGCAGGCCGAGGTGGAGGCGCTCTTCGCTACGGCGGGCGTGACCTTCCCGCCGGCCCAGCTCTTGCTGCGCGGCTTCAAGGCCGAGGATCTGCTCGAGGTCTGGGCGGCTGACAGCCCCGAGGATCCCCTGGTCCACGTCACCACCTACCAGATCTGCGCCGCCTCGGGTCAGCTGGGCCCCAAGCGGCGACAGGGCGACCTGCAGGTGCCCGAGGGCTTCTACGAGCTCGACACCTACAACGACCAGAGCGCCTTCTACCTGTCCATGCGTATCAACTACCCCAACCGCTCGGATCGCATCCTGGGGCATCCCCAGCACCCCGGCGGCGACATCTTCATCCACGGCAGCTGCGTGTCCATCGGCTGCCTGGCCATGTCCGACGAGCGCATCCAGGAGCTGTGGCTGATGGCGCGCGCCTGTCACGAGCGCGGGCGCGCCGTGCAGGTGCATCTCTTTCCCAGTGTGGCCCTGTTGGAGCTGGCAGCTGCGCAGCCCGAGGGGGAGCGCAAGGAATTCTGGGGGAATCTGGCAGAGGGGTATTCCATGTTTGAGAGGGAGAAGAGGCTGCCGAGGGTTCGGGTGGATGGGGAGGGGAGGTATTCGTTTGAGTAGGCTGGGATCCGTGGCCGGCCGCTTGGGCGGGTGGCGGCTCGCCGTGGTGTTCGCCGCGCTGGTTTCCTTCGGCCTGCTGTGGTTCGTCCTCCGCCCGCGGAGCACCTCCGACGCCGAGGTGGCCGATCTCCGGCGTGTCAGCTTGGGAGGGGTCGAGCAGTTGGTGTTGTCGCGGGGCAGCGACCGCTCGAAGCCCGTGCTGCTCTTTCTGCACGGCGGCCCTGGAGCGAGCGTCATGCCCGCTGCCAGCTGGATGCACGCGGGCCTGGAGGAGCACGCCATCGTCGTGCACTGGGATCAGCGCGGATCCGCGACCGCCTGCGACCTGCCGCCGGAGTCCCTCACGCTGGAGCGGCTGGTGGCAGACGCCGAGGAGCTTGCGGCGCACCTCCGGTCGCGCCATGGCGTGGAGCGCATCGGCGTCATCGGCGCTTCGTGGGGCAGCATCATCGGCCTGACCCTGGCGCTGAGGCGTCCGGATTGGATCTGGGCCTACGTGGGGGAAGGACAGATTGTGAACACGGTGCGAGGGGAGGCCGAGGCCTTGCGCTTCGCGCGCGCGCAGGCTGCCGAGCGCGAGGACGCCCGGACCCTGGGGGAGCTCGAAGGACTGAGCGTTCCCCTTGATGCTCCCCAAGAGGTCGCGAAGCTGCGCCGCGCGCTGGGCCGCTACGGGGGGATCTGGGGCGATGGAGGGCCCTATCTCGTCACCATGGCGCGCATGCTGGCGGGGCCGGAGCACCGGGCCGCGGAGAAGCTCCGCTACCTCCCCTGCGTGGCCAGCAGCACCCAGGTCCTGTATCAGGACATTCGCGCCGTCGCGTTCGACGAGCAGGTGACGGCCACGGCGACGCCCTCGTTCATCTTCCAGGGAACGCGCGACCACCTGGCTCCGCCGCGGCTCGTCGCCAGCTGGGCCGAGGGGCTGGGCGGCCGAGGGGCGCAGATCGTCTGGTTCGAGGGCGCGGGGCACGTGCCGTCCATCGAGCGGCCAGAGGAGTACCTCGCCGCCATGAAACGCTGGGTGCTCCCCCTGGCTGAGCGTGCTGGGGAGCGCTGAAGGTGGGGGAGGGAGCGCGGTAGCGACCGAATCCGAGTCATTGCGGATCGTGGGCGTGGGGCGTGGACTTCCGTTACGCCACCGGCGCCCAGGACCTGCCAGGCGTAACGATGCCCGGGTCAGTGAGCCGCACTGCGTGGACTTCCGTTACGCCACCGGCGCCCAGGACCTGCCAGGCGTAACGATGCCCGGGTCAGTGAGCCGCACTGCGTGGACTTCCGTTACGCCAGCAGCCTTCAACCTCACGATCCCCCCGCAGCTCAGAGGCCCCCATGCACCGTAGCGCGTAGCGCGCCGTGGGTGCGGGCGGGGCCTCACGCATGCCAGCAGGGCCCCCATGGCGCGCTACGCGCGCACCCGCCTCAGACGACAAACGCAGCTCGCCTCCCTGGCCCGAAGGCCAGGGAGGCGATTTGCGTTTATCGGCCCCGGAGCTGGTCTACTTCTTCTTGGGCAGGGGGCGGAAGGGATGCAGGAACTGGGCCATGCTCTTGCCGGCCCGTGTCTGGATCCACAGCTTGCCGTTGCCCGAGAACTCGCAGACCTTGCCTTCGCCGCCGAAGAAGCGCTGCTTCAGGCCGCCCACGCGGCGCACGTTGAAGGTCAGGCTCTCTTCGAAGGCCACGATGTGGCCGGTGTCCACGATGTAGCCGCCCTGCACCTCTACCAGGTGGATGGCGCCGTAGGAGGCGAAGAACAGGTCGCCCTGGCCCGAGACCCGCAGCATGAACAGGCCCTCGCCGCCGCGGAAGCTCTTCAGGCCGCCGAACTTGGTGTCCAGCTCCATGCCGTCGCTCGAGGCCACGTAGGCGCCCGACTGCAGCATGATGCCCTGGCTGCCGTCCAGGGCCATGTGCACGACGTCGCCCGGCGCAGCCGGCGCGATGTCGATGCGGCCCTCACCCTCTTTGCAGGTGTAGGTGTTCTGGAACAGGGACTCGCCGCCCATCACGCTGCGCTTCAGCGCCGCGCCCAGGCCGCCCCGCATATTGGTCTCCATGTCCAGGTTGTTGGTCATGGCCATCATGGCGCCGGCTTCCGTGACGATTTTTTCGCCCGGCTGCAGGAAGACCTGGATGGCTGCGAAATCTGGCTTGCAGACGATTTCGTGTCGCATGGTTTCCTCCTGGCCTGGTCAGCGCTTGCGCGGGGGCAGCATGGCGCCGACGGCCTGGCCGAAGGCGCTGGGGTTGCGGGTCTGCAGGTAGAGCTTGCCCTTGCCCGTGACGTGGGAGACGAGGCCCTCGCCGGACAGCAGGAAGGTCTTCCAGCCGCCGAACTTGCGCGAGGTCTTCTTCAGCCCCTCCTCGTAGGCGACGATGTGGCCGTTATCGACGGTGAAGGAGCCATCGATCTCGATCTCCTTCAGGGCGCCAAAGGCGTTGAAGGCCACCGGCCCGGTGCCCGAGGCCGCCAGCATGAACATGGAGCCGCCCATGAGCGCCTTCTTGGCCCCCTTGAACTTGGTGTCGAGCACCACGTCCGGCCCCGAAGCCAGCCAGGCGGAACCCTGGATGTAGAGGGTCTGACCGGTGAGCTCCAGGATCTTGATGTCGCCCACCTGGGAGGGCGCCAGGTCCACCAGACCCGGGCCGCCCTGGGCCGTGAACTTGTTCTGGAAGAAGGATTCGCCACCCGCCAGGCGCTTCAGGCCGCCCAGCAGACCGCCGCCGCCGGCGGGCTTGGTGGTCTCGATCTCGATGTTGCTGCTCATGGACACCATGGCGCCAGGCTCGGCCACCACGGTCTCGCCAGCGTCCAGCTGGCAGACGCAGAGCGCATAGGAAGGACCGTACTTGATTTCGATTTGCATCTCGTCCTCCTATTTGGGCAGCTGGGATGAAATCCAGCCTACGAAGGACCCAATATTCCGGGTCTGCATATAGATCTTGCCCTTGCCGTTGAACTCCATGACCATGCCCTCGCCCGAGAGCAGGCTGGCCTTGAGGCCGCCCACCGAGCGCGCCCTGGCCGTGAGCGTGGGCTCGTAGGCCACCAGGTGACCGGTATCGACCACGAAAGAGCCGTCCACGTCCATCTCGGTGATGCCACCGTAGGAGTTGATCAGCAGGTCGCCCTCGCCGGAGCATTCCAGGAAGAAGGCGCCCTCTTTGGAGAGGATCATCTTGAGGCCGCCGAACACCAGCTTCTGGTGCACCCCCGCCGAGGAGGCCAGGTAGGAGGTGGCTTGCACGAGCAGCTTCTTCTCGCCGTCGAGCTTGTAGTGGATGATGTCGCCAACCATCGAAGGGGCCAGCATCACATTGGCTCCGGCCTGGGTGGCCCGGAACTCGTTGAGGAACATCGACTCGCCGCCCAGGAACTTGCGCACGATGGCGGCGAAGATGGACATCACGATGCCGATCAGCTTGGCGAATCCGCCCGCGCCCTTGTCAGCGCCAGTGGCGAACTTGGTATCCAGCGCGAGTCCGTCGGAGAAGGCGACCATAGCGCCCGCTTCCGACATGAAGGTCTCGCCCTGGTCGAGGGTGACGGTGGCCATCGCGTAGGATGGCCGGCTTTCCACATCGATTTGCATCCAGAAAACCCCTTTCCTTATGCCGTGTTGTGATTCTGCTCGAAGAAATGCCAATGACGCCAGTTAGCGGTAGCTGATGAGCGTGTCAAGCCAGCGTGGCGAATTATGATATCGTCTACACGTCCCCTGCCGTGCGGCTTTCCCCCCCCTTTCTTCGGAGTGAATCATGCGTTCCATCCCCAGGCCCCTTCCGCTGATCCTGGCCGCTGCGAGCCTCTCCTGCACCACCGATCCCATGACCTCGTACTGCGAGTCCTTGTGCAGCTGGGGCAGTACCTGCGCCGAAGCGGAGCGCGAGATCGACGCCACGCTCTACGACGACTGCGTGGCCGCCACCGAGGCCGTGGACAGCTCCTGCGCGGATGCCACCTCCGGGGAGCAGAATGCCGCCGCCGCCAAGGCCCTGGAGACCTGCATCGAAGCCGTGGACGAGGAGGCTGCGGCAGGCGAGTGCGGCGCGTTCACAGGCACCATCGACGAGCTCAAGCTGGGCACCGCGCCCACCTCCTGCGCCTCCCAGGGCCAAGAGACCTTCAGCGCGGCCCGCGACGCGGTCACCGAGACCAACGATCAGCTCTGCAACCGCTTCTACGAGACCTTCTGCGACGCGGCCGCCGAGTGCATGATCGAGCAGCACCTGGGCGGCGACCTGCCCGACGAGGTGATCGAGGCCATGGGCGGCACCCCCTCGGAGCTCTGCCTGGAGCAGGTGAGCGAGCAGTCCCAGAGCTGCATCGACGACACGCTCTACCTGCCCGAAGAAGACCTCACCGATGTCAACACCGCCCGCCAGGGCGCCCGGGCATGCCTGAGCGACTTCGACTCCATCACCTGCGACCAGCTCCTGAGCGGCGACATGCCCAAGATCTGCGCCGCCTCCTTCACCAGTACGGAAGACGCCACCAGCCTGGCCTCGGTGATCTTCGACCTGGCTACTGAGATGGCGGGGCTGGCGAAGTAGCGGGCCGCTTGCGGCTGGGGGTGTCAGGCACCCCAAGACATCAAGAGCAGCTCATCCGACCGCCGCGCACGGTGCAGCGGATGGTGCCCCCCGTCTGGGGGACGGTGACCTGGGTGGTCATGGGCACGTTGCCCTGCAGCGACAGCAGGCAGCTGCCCGGGGGCACCTGGAAGCTGGCCACGTTCTCGCCAGCCTTGAGCTGCTCGCGCTGGCGGCTGCCCTGACACTCCATCAGTACCTCGGCGATGGGCAGATCCGTGTCGAGCTTGATCTTGTAGGCCACGCCCGCCAACACAGGGGCCGGCCGCTGGGCCAGCTTGACGTCGCAGCGGCCCTCGACCAGGCCGTTGACGTAGGCCACCTCGGCGTCGTCGGACAGCTGCTCGGCGATGGCGCGGTAGTCGGCCAGGCCCTCGCTGCAGCCGTCGCCGCCCAGGGCGTCCACGGTGAGCATGTCGGTCCAGGCCATCAGGGCCTGGGCCTTGCGCACGTTGTGCGGATCCGCGCCCAGCATGCGTCCTACGCTGCTGGTGAAGCTCTGCTCGCGGGCTTGGCCCGAGGCGGCGTCCTTCCAGGAGATGGTCAGGCTGACCTCGTGCCGGTCCTTCAGATCGCGGGCCTTCAGATCCTGCAGGAAGAGCTGGGTGGTGCCGGCGTAGTAGTTGATGGGCTGCACCTCTTCCGGATTGCTGCTGGCCTCCTCGCCGTAGAACTTCTCCACCGCCAGGCTCTTGGGCAGGTTGAGCGCGAAGCGCACGTCGTGGGCGATGGTGCGGGTCAGGCTCTCGAAGCCCAGGCCGAAGACGCGGTCCACCACGGCCTCGCTACCCAGGTAGACGTAGGCGCCCTTGCCCTTCTCGGTCAGCTTGTCCAGCATCTTGTCGTTGAACTCGCGGCCCACCCCGATGCCGGTCAGGCGCACGTCGTGCTGCTCGAAGGCGGCGCCGATCTCGGAGACCACGTCCGGGTTCACCGAGCCCGTGTTCAAGAAGGCGTCGGTCACCAGCAGCACGCGCTGGTTGCGCTCCTGGGTCTCGGCGGCCGCATGCGCCGTGGCCAGCTCGTAGGCCTGCTGCAGGCCGGCGTTGAGGTTGGTGCTGCCCCGCGGCTGCATGTCGGCGATGGCCTGGCTCAAGAGCTCGGGATCGTCGCGCCCCACCACGTAGTTCTCCAACGGCACGCAGACATTGCTGTCGAACAGGGCCAGGTCGATGCGATCGCCCGCCACCAGGCTGCCCGTCATCACGTTCAGGCCGCGCTTGAGGTACTCCATGCGCCCCTCGGCCCGCATGGAGCCGGAGCGGTCCACCAGCACGGTCAGGTCCAGGGGCTGGCGCGGCGGATTGGCGCCGCGCACGGCCAGCGCCATGGTCAGGGCATCGCCCGCCGTGCGCTCGGCCGAGGCGTGCACGCTGAAGGCGGCTCCCTCGGGCACCTCGACCGTGTCGAAGCTGAAGTAGTTGAGCAGCTCGTGGGGACGAACCTGATCCGGCGTGAAGCGCCCGTCGTTCTTGACGGCCCACAGCAGGCGCTGGGCGCTGGCCAGGCTCATGGAGTCGTCGTTGGACAGGAACAGGGTGCCGCCCCAGTCCAGCTGGGGGCCCTGCTGGGCCTGGGGCCGGGCGACCTCCTCTGGCTCGGCGGCCTCTTCCTCTTCCGCGCTCCTGTCGTTCCAGCTGGGGGCCTCCCCCTGGTCCGCTCCTTTTCCGGAGGGCTTCTTCTCGGCTGGCTCGCCAGCTGCCACCTCCACGCCGGAAGCGCCGGCCAACGCGGCATCCAGATCGGCGCCCACGCTCGCACCATCGGCGAAGACGTCCGCGGCGGTTCCGCCGCTCTCACCCCGCGTGCCGATCATCTTCAGCAGCGAGCCCTGGTCGAGCACCTCGGCCTCGCGCTTCCTCTTCTCGGACTTGCTGGAGCGCGTCGCCTCGGCCCGCGGGGCGGGCGCCGCTGCGGGCGCTGAGGCCACTGAGGTGGAGCCGCCCGAGGCCGCGCCCGGGCCCGCCCCGTAGCGAGACGAGGAGCGGCTGCGGCTGGTGCTGCGACCGTAGCAGTCCCGCACCACCACCGCGTCGCCGGGCAGGGTGACCTCGGCTGGGGCCGTGGTGAACATGCGCGCGCTGTCGGCTGGCGCGCTCATCCTCATCACGTGCGCCTCGCCAGGCGCCTCTTCCACGGCCGGAACCGCCTCGGGTTCCTCATCCGACAGGTAGATTTCATCCATCTTCTGGTCTTGGCAGGCCAGGAGTGCGAGCAGCAAAAACATGTTGACCTCCGATTGCGCACGTCCAACGGCGGCACCGCGCTTCATCTTACAGGTCTTCGCCACAAGGCCCGCGGTTCCCTCGCGCGCCCCTACTTGCAGGCCTGGGCCATGGCCGAGCACTGGATGGCCACCACCTGGCCGGACTTGACCTCGATGTCCTTACCGTAGCGGATGGTGGTGCCCTCTTTGAAGGTGACCCGCAGCTGGTAGATGCCCGCAGGCAGCTCGCCGGGAGCGTGGCTGGCCCCTTGCGCATCGGTCAACACGGCCTCTTGGTAGTCGCCATTGACGACCAGGCCGCCGGGCACAGGCGAGGCTGCCGCGGAGCCGCTCGATGGGTCGGGCGGGGGCGCAGTCGGCTCGTGACCGGCCGTGGCCGAGGCAGGCTCCTCCGCCGGCTGCGGGGGCTCCCCTGCCGGCGCTTCCTGCGCCTCCTCTTCATCCTGCTGCGCAGCTTCCGCGTCGCTCTCGACAGGGATTTGGCCGGGCTCCTGCACCGCCCCCTCCTCGACCGGAGGCGTTTCTTCCGCGGGCGGGACCTGGTCCGCCGTTCCCAGGCGCCAGGCAGCCAGGCTGCCAAGCGCGATCAGGATGCCCAACGTTCCGATCCCCAGCACGAGCGCGCCCAGCCGCAGCCAGCTGCGTCTCCTGGGCTCGCCTGCCCCAACCACGTCCAGCTCCGCGGCAGCCGTGGCGGCCTCCTGCAGCGGCGCGGCCGCGACGCGCCGCTCGGCGGGGGACAGAGAGGGCGGCGTGGGCACGAAGCTGGTGTCCTCTGCCGGCTCCTCGTCCCCGTGCCCCGAGGCTTCGGCTGGCGGAGGATCCAACGAGGGAGGCTCCGGATCCGGTTCGCCTCCTGGTGGAGGAGGAGGTGGTGGCGGCGGGGGCGCGGGCGCCCGCTCGGGCGCAGCTGGGGCAGCGTCTGGTCCCGGAGCGTCGGCCGCGGTGGGCTGATCGGGCAAGGGCGTGGGCGCATCCCCATGGGGCTCGAGCGTGGTGGCCTCGCTCTGCGCGGTGGCCCCGACTTCGCCCTGGACGGGCTCGAGGGCCTCGGCGGCCCAACGCTCCAGCCAGGGCCCCCGGGCCGCCACGGCCAGCTCACGTAGCTGATCGACCACGCCGGCCGCCGTGGGTCGCGCTTTGCGATCGTAGTCCAGCATCCGAAGCAGCAAACGGCCCAGATCCGGCGGCATGCCCTCCGGCAGCTTGCCCAGCGCTTGTTCCAGCTCGGGCCCGCGACGCTGCTCACTGACCGACAGCTGTCCCAGGCGCGCGCCCCGCAGGCACTCGAAGAGGACCACGCCCAGGGCGTAGATGTCGGCGGCGGGCGTGTCGATCCCGTCGAAGCGCTCAGGCGAGAGGTAGCCCATGGAGCCGAAGGCCAGCGAGCGCGTGACAGCTTCCCTGCTCTGAAACTGGGCCCGAGCCACGCCGAAATCCAGCACTTTGACCTCGCCACGCGCCGTGACGCGGATGTTTCCGGGCTTGATGTCCCGATGCACCAGGCGCAGGGGGGTGCCGCCCTGCGGATCGCGGGCCTCGTGGGCCACCTGCAACGCTGATGCCGCCTCGCGCACGATCTCGCAGGCCGGCCGCGGGGGGATGGGGCCCTGCCGGATCAGCTGGGAGAGATCCGCTCCCTCGATCAGCTCCATCACCACGGCCCAGCGCCCCTTGATCTGCACCAGGTCGTCCACGTGCACGATGGCGCGGTGGCGCAGCAAGGCCAGCAGGCGCGCCTCGTCCCGCAGCCGGCGACCGAACTCGCCGGTCTCGTCGGCGCCTTCGTTCAAGAGCTTGATGGCGACGGTCTTGGTGAAGCCCGAAGCGCCCCACAGCGTACCGCGGAAGACCGTGCCAAAGCCCCCTTTCCCAAGCGTATCCATCAGCTTGTATCTGCGCCCCTCCGTGATGGCGCTGGAAAAGGGCTCGTTCACCACGCCCCCTTGATCACCGCGCCCAGCAGGAGCCCCCCGGCGGCAGCGCTGCATGTCCAGCCCCCGATGCCGAAGCCGTAGTTGAGCGCAAAGGCGCGCTGCGCCTCCTCGGCGTCGGCGCTCCGGATCCCGCCCTCGTCGGTCAGGGCCTGGTAGGCCCCCTTGCGCTCAGCCGCCACGATCAGGCTGGCTGTGCCCAGCGCCACGGCCACCCCGGCGCCGGCCGCGAGCCAGCGCGAGCTGCGAGGGCGGGCAAGGACGGGCTCAGGGGCCTGCTCGGGCAAGCTCGCAGGTGTCGCCGACTCGCCGATCTCGACCGGCTCGGGCTGGGGCGGCGCGACGGATACGAGCGCCTCCCAGCCACCGCCGGCCCGCAGATACCAGGTCTCGAGTCCGCCAACCTGCTCGTCGGAGCGCTGCACGAGGGCGTAGCGCTCGATGGGCACCAGCCCCTGCGATTCCACGCCGTCCACGTGCAAGGGGCCGCGCTGCAGGTCCCCCAGCGCTCCCGGCGGCGCGCTGCGCGCTTCTTCGATCAGCCCGCGCAGCTCGCCGCCCTCGGGCGCGATCTCGCTGCCCGGGTCGAAGTCGCGCTGCACCGCGAACACCCCCAACAGGGCGAGCCGTACGGCCTCCTGGTCGCGATCGAGCCAGCGAGCCAGGGCGTTCAAGAAATGCAGCCGAGCCACAGAGGCCGGATCGAGCACCTCCTCGAGACAGGCGACCTGCCGGTTCACCTCGCCAAAGCTGGCGCCGAACTCGTCAAAGGCGAAGCTCTCGTAGGCCTCCACCGCCCGCGTCATCTCCTCGCCCAGTTCCTGGGCGTTGGCCGGGCAGGCGGCTTCGATCGCGGGTGCGATGAGCAGCGTCAACCAGAGCGAAACAAGGGGCATGCCGACTCCCGAAGCGACCGGCCGAGAGGACGAGATAGTATCACGCAGCGGCGCCAAGCTGTCCTTGCGCCATGAGACAGGCCCGAAAACGCGCGAAAAACAGGTCCTGCGCGCCCCTGCAGCGAAATTCCCGGGCATGTTCCCGTGTCCCGTTCCCGTTGGGTGCGGGTGTCTCGTTTTCACCCGGGAACCATGGCTTTCCTCAATTGGCCCCTTTGTTTGCAGGCCAGAGCGCCCAGTCTCGGCTTCCAAACCGACTGGCCGGATGCTATTGGAGCGGGTCAAGCGCGGCCGGTCATGATACGTGCGGCCGCAATCGTGTTTCCACCAAGGAGGAAAAACCCGTGCGTATGAGAACCGTGCTGCTCGCTCTGATGCTTTCCGTTCCCCTCGTCGCCTGTGGCGACAAGACCGACGCCGCCTCTTCAGGCGACGCGGCCGAGGAGTCCGAGGCCCTCACCATCGAAGAGACCGGCGTCGCCAGCTTCGACGACTTCTTCGGCAAGGTCGGGGATCTGATGGACAAGCTGAACGAGGCCACCACTGGCATCAACACTGCCAACGCCAACCTCACCGCCGCCCTCAACCTGACCGACGGTACCCCCCTCGCCGACGCCCTGGCTGACCTGAAGGCCAAGGCCGAGGGCAAGATCAAGATCGCCATGAACGGCACCATGCCCGAGCTGTCCGTTGCGGACGGCACCCCGGAAGACGTGACTGCCGGCATCGCCGCGGTCAACGGTCTGGTCGAAGGCATGGGCAACGCCGTCAAGGCGCTCAAGCATGTCGTCACCGAGGCTCCCAAGCTGGTGACCGAGGCCAAGACCCTGCCCGCCAAGGTCGCTGAAGAGGCCAAGGCTGGCAACATCAAGCCCACCGAGGTGCTCAAGGTCACCAAGAAGGTCAAGAACAACGTCAAGGCCACCGCAGCGCTGCCCGGCGCCGCCAAGAACCTGACCGAGTCCTGCACGGCCACCATCAAGACCGTGGCCGACGCCTTCGGCGGCGGCGAGTAGCTTCGTCGCGCTGCGCCTGCGGGCGCAGTCGAGCTTGCGACCCGCAGCCCTACCATCGCTACCTGGCGGTGCTGGGGCCTGCGGGTTTTGCGCGTTGAGGACAGCAGGATGCTGGCGGCAATCCGCTGTGAAAACCGAGCTTCAGAGAAGGCGCTTCCCTCGAGCTTCGCTGCCGGGGCTGTCGTCGTACAGCTCCACCACGTGGTAGATGCAGGTGATGCGCGGGCCGCCCCCGCCGTGCACCAGGTCGTGCACGGCGTTGGTCCAGGCGCAGAGCTGCCGCTCCAGCTCTGAGCGCTGCGGATCGGCGGGATGCAGCAGCTGGGGCACGGCGCGGATCTCGAAGCTCGGAAACGACAGGAACGACAAGCAGACCACGGGATTGGCCAGCATATTGGCGAAGCTGTGCGTGGCGTGATCGCGGCTGGAGAAGAGCTCCAGCGACACCTGCCGCCGGCGGTCCCAGAGCGCGCTGTCCCGGTAGAGGGAGCCCAGGTGGCGCATGGCGTGGGCCATCTTCAGGGCGCTGCCCATGCCCGCTCGCTGCAGGCGCTCGCTCAGCTCCTCCAGCTCCGCCAGGGCCTCGCCCAGGCGCTCGGGTCGGGGCGCGAAGCCCACACCCTTGTAGGCGGTGTTGAGCGAGGTGAAGGAGTCGCGGCGGGGACCGCCCCAGCTCGCCACGCAGGCGTTGTGCGGGCCGTCCAGGTCCTGCGGGTCGAAGCCGCGTTCTGCCAGCTTGTCCAGCTTGGATAGGCGGCCCTCCAGGCTCCAGCTGAGGAAGCGCTCGGGTAGCTCTCTGACCGGCAGATCCCGCCAGGCGCCCTCGATACGCGCCCGAAGGCTCCCTCGCTCCACCGCTGATGCGTCCACCCTCTCGTGAACGAACCAACCCCCGGGGCGCCAGGCCTGGTCCGGCTCGAAGACCTCCCCCTCCTCCTCCAAGCCCCGGCCCTGGGTTCGGCCGCCACCGCTGCAAGCCGCCGTGCCCACCAAGGCCGCGCCCAGACCGAGCAGCTCCCTGCGCGTATGGGAGGGCTTCACGGGCAGCCCAGCGTCACGCTCCAGCTGTTGAGCCAGCCATTGTCCTGGGTGACCGTGTCCATGATGTTCAGCGTCCAGCTGCCGTTGCCTCCGCCCCCCAAGAAGGCGGTCAGGGACTCGGCAGCGAGCAGGCTGCCGCCGCTGATGGCGTAGGTGCCGACGATGTTTTGCGAGGAGCCTCCCGTGTGGTCGTGCAGTAGGACCAAGGTGTTGCCGGGGCTGCGCAGGCTGACCTGCAGGTCGCTGATGTAGGTATGGGTGATGTTGACGGAGACGCTGATGTCGTAGATGTAGGAGCAGTCTTCGACGAGGGCCAGGGAGGTGACGGACTGGTTGTCTATGA
>CAYVQL010000168.1:0-23827 GCA_964454135.1 uncultured Enterobacterales bacterium
CCGGCTTCTTCCTGGTGGACGAGCCCTTCAGCGCCAGCGACGCCCACAAGATCCAGGAGCTGGGCAGCTTCCTGCAGCACACCGGTGCGCAGTACATCGTCAGCATGCCCACCAGCGCCGACATCCGCCGGGCGGGCTCCTGGCTGCAGGGCGTGCTGACCTGCACGCTGACGCGCGGCGGCTTCGACAGCCAGGGCCAGCTGCGCCTCGCCCCCCCGGTCAAGTGCAGCTACGTGGTGCGCGATGGCCCGTAGCCACTGGAGCACGCAGCGCGATCCCGTGGGCTTCGACCAGGCCTTCGCCATGCTGGGCCCAAGCCACGTGGCCATGGCACGCCGCATCGTGGAGCATCTGCTGGGCAGCAAGGGCCTGCAGTGGCGCAGCCTGGGGCGCTTCGTCGGCCCGGGCATGGATCGCCTGGACGTGGAGCGATCCGTGCAGGCCCTGTTCGAGGCCGGCTGGATCACAAAACGCATGCGCCAGGAGCGCATCGGCGAGAGCCGTCCCACCAGCATCATGCTGCGCGAGCGCGGCTGGATCGCCTACGAACGGCGCTGGCCCAGCGAGCCCCAGCCGCCCCAGGCCGAGCCCGTGCGCCAGGTCTCGCAACTGCTGGCCGAGCTGCGAGACGATCCCAGCCGCAGCCCGCCCTTCCCCGAGCGCCTGGTGGTGCAGCGCGCCCTGGGCTCCACCAAGGCCCTGCGCCTGCGCGACCACCGCGCTGTCATCGAGGCCGCGCTGGGTCAGGCCATGGAAGAGCTGGTGCTCTTCCACACCGACAGCCTGCTGACGGCCGGCCCGGTACGCTACCGCTTCCGCGGCGTGGCCATGGACCTGCGCGGCAGCTGGCCCTGGAGCTGCCTGCCCCTGCCCGTGGTGGAGGGGCTGGAAGCGCTGCGCGTCGAGGGTGCCCGCGAGATCCTGTGCGTCGAAAACCAGACCCCCTTCGAGATCCTGTGTCGCCAGGCCCGCGCGCAGCGCGCCGTGCTGGTCTTCACCGCCGGCTACGCCGGCCGGGCCCAGCGCCGCTGGCTGGTCCGGCTCTGCCTGGAAGCCGGGATCCGCCGCGTGCGGCATTGGGGCGACCTGGATCCCCACGGGCTGCTGATCCAGCGCGACCTGGCCCGCCTCCTGGCCGACGCGGCTCCGGGTGTGAAGGTCGAGCCCTGGCGCATGGACCCCGAGCAGCTGCAGCGCCCCGAGGCCGTGCCCCTGAGCGAGCAGGATCGCGAGCAGCTGGAGCGCTACCTGCAGGACGGCGACGCCCCGCTGCGGGCCACGGCGCGGGCCATGCTGAAGCGGGGCGTGAAGCTGGAGCAGGAGGCGTTGTTGGGATGAGACGACGCCTGGTTCACCTGCAGCACCCGAGCCCTAATCCCCCCCTGCCTCCTCCGGAGGCGGCGGCGTCAGGGTGACGGTGCGCTCGGCCCCATCTTCGCCGCGCAGCCGCAGCTGCACGGGGTGGTAGACGTCCAGCAGGGCGTTGATCTCCCCCACCGCTAGCGGGGCCACGGGCCACTCATCGATGGAGAGCAGCAGGTCTCCCTTCTGCACCAGGCCGTGGGCCGGGCCCGAGTCGTACACGCGCCACACCACGGGACCTGCATCCGTGGTGTCGACGCGCAGGCCATGCCAACGTCCCTGGGACTGGGCCGGGCAATCTCCCAGGTCGATGACGCTGTCGACGGCGGGAACGTCCACCAGCTGGTAGCGCTGACCCAGCTTCACCAGGCGGGTGCCAGGCGCGATTCCCGTCAGCTGGAAGCCGCCGTTGGGCCCCGAGTCCGCCTCCACCTGCTCTCCCGAGTCCACCGAGGGCTCGCGGCCCTCCTCCAGCTCCCGTGCGATGAACCACGAGCACTTCACGACGCTGCGAACCGGCGCGCCCGTCACCGCGTCCACCAGGCGGCCGGAGATGGTGGCCCCCAGGATCGGCTCGTCGCTCAGCTCCAGCTCCTGGCCAGCCCCCAGCTCCAGCTGGTGGAACACCAGCTTGCGGTCCGGGTGCTTGGCGTGGAACGTGTACCGGCCTGCCTGCAGTCCTTCCCAGTAGCAGTGATCGTCCCCTTCATATCCCCGGAGATCCGTGCCCTGGGCGTTCAGCAGGCGCGCGTCCATCCAGCCGGAGTCCGCGCCGCGCTGGGGGAAGACCACCTTTGCGGTGTGGAGCACGGCCAGGCGCTCCTTCCCCGCGTCCTGCTCCCAGCGGGCCTTGTGCGGGACGATCTTGGGATTGGATCCGTCTTCGGTGGCGCCCAGCCACCAGCCTTCCTCGTCAAGGGGAAACCGGGCGCGATCCACCGAGACGGCGGCCTCCTCGATGGGGTCGCCCGTGTCCTGCAGGATGCGGACCCGCATCACGCGGGGATCGTCCGCCGGCAGCAGCTGGATCTCCTGCTCGGGCAGGGGCGCGTCTCTCTTGACCGCGATGGCCAGCACGGCGGCCTCGCCCTTCTTATTGCGCGCCAGCAGCTGGTAATCGCGCCGTTGTCTGACGCCCGGAAAGAGGAAGCGCCCCTTGCGGTCGGCCGTGGCCTCGCGTACCAGCCACGACCCCTCGGCCAGAACCAGCTCGGCTCGACGCGCGGGCTTGCCGCTAGGGCGCAAGACCCGGCCCTGCAGGTCAGGCCCGGGAACAAGCTCCAGCGCGGCCTGCGCCTCGGGTTGCGCAGCGGAGAGCTCACAGTTCCAGGTATCGCCGAAGCCTTCGCGCCAGGCGCCGATCCGCCAGCGGCCCCCAGCGAGCCCCTCGAAGCGGAAGCGGCCCTCGGAGTCGCTCGTCGTGCGCTCGATCACCTCGCAGCCCTGCCCGAGCACCACGTCCACGCCAGGCGCCGCGGCCCCCTCGAGCCTCACCTGGCCGTGGATCGCGCCTCCCACGAGGGCCGTCTCCTCCTCCGGCATGGGCCGCAGACTGCCGGGCCAGACCGGGGGCGCCTCCAGTGCGACTGCCTGGCCGAGCTGCAGCGCGTAGGCGGTCCGCTCGTTGTCCCCCACCACCAGCCAGCTGCCATCCGCGCTGAAGCGCGGTGGCTGGGTCTGCTCGTGCAGGCGGATTTGCACTGGCGGCGCCAGCCTGCGCTCGCCGCTGGGATCCTTCAGCAGAACCTCGTTGTACCTGGTCAGCACCAGCAGCTCTCCGTCGGGGCTGTAGGCCAGGCCAGGCGCCCCGCGCCCCACCTCCCGCTCGCCCCCCTCCTCATCCCAGGTGAGCACGCGATAGCCCTGCTCGGTCATGCCCGCCAGCCAGGCGCCGTCCGGGCTCAGCGCCAGGATCGACAGCTCGGTGGTGTCGATGCTGCGCAGCGGCTGCAGATCGGGCGCGTAGACCTGGGCGCCGCCCCCCTCCCAGGCCACGGCCAGGCCGGCCTGGCTGGCGCTCAAGGTCTTGACGCGCCGCTCTAGCGCCAGGCGCTGCAGCACGGCCCCCGTCTGCGTGCTGCAGCGCACCAGGGAGGGATCCTCGCAGTGGTGGTGGGCGAGATGCAGCCCGCTGCAGGCCGCCAGGTAGATGCTCTGCAGATCGGATGCGAAGGCCGCGTCCACGATCACGCCCTCCAGCGCCAGTGGCTGCCGGGGCTGGACGGCGGCCGGGCGCCAGAGCTGTCCTCCCTCCAGCAGGGCCATGGGCTGGCCGTCGGGGGCGACCCCGGAGGCCAGGATGCCGATGTGGCGGCCATCCCCGGACCTGGTCATCCAGTACCAGCCGGTGGGGACCTGGTCGGAGCGCAGGCGATCCGGCAGCAGATCGCCCTGCCGCAGGTCGAAGGCGTACAGGTGGTGGCCGTTGGCCGCCAGGGCCAGCCCCTGCTGCGGCGCGGCCAGCCAGGCGGTGCCCTCGTCGACCTGTCCCATGTCCAGGCGCACGACCCGTCGCACCAGCTCCGAACACCAGCCGATGAGGGACAGGGCCTGGCAGCTGGGCTGGTGCCCGGCCAGGTGGCAGGCCCGGTCCAGCACCCAGCCGATGCGCTCGTCAGCTCCGTCGAAGAGCTCCGCGGCCGTAGCACAGGCCGGGACATCCCCGGCCAGGCAGTGGTGGGCCAGTGGCACGCAGGCGGGGCAGAGCGTATGCCGCGCGCCGGCCTCCTCCTTGCAGCGCTGGCAGGCCGGCTGCACGCCCTGCTCACAGGCCCAGCCCAGGGCGAACAGGCCCCACTCGACGTCCTCGGGATCCTCGGGCTCGCGACCCAGGTAGTGATCCGCCAGCTCCGCGCAGCGCTCGGGCTCGCGCTCGCAGGCGGCGTGCAGGGCGTGGGGCACGGCTGGCGCCTGGTCGGCGTCCTGCGTGGCCTCCGGCTCCTGCGCCGCCAGCAGCGAGCTCATCAACAAAGGAAAGAGCATGGTGTTTCTCCTCGCTGGATCTCAACGGACGTCCCGCGCGCAGCGGAAGCCGATCTCCGGGTTGGTGCGGCCTTCCACCACCCCTGCGCGGACGGTGCTGTCCACCAGCGGCATGCCGCTGCGGATGCCCGGATCGCTACGCCTCTCCAGGCTGCGGAAGCCGCCGCCGCGCACCCAGTGTCCGGACCAGGTGCCGCCCTGGGGATCGAGCCGCCGCGCGAAGTGGTAGTAGCTGGTATCCATGCCGTCGGAGACAAACTCCCAGACGTTGCCGGCCAGATCCTGCGCACCAAAGGGCCCAACGCCCGAGGGGTAGCTGCCCACGGGCGCGGTGGTGCCTGTGCCGCAGCCATCCGGGCCCACGTGGGCGCACGTGCAGCTGGCTGCTTCCAGGTCGCTACCCCAGGGGTAGCGCCGCCCGTCGTCGCCCCGCGCGGCGCGCTCCCACTCGGCCGAGGTGGGCAGGCGCTTGCCCACCCAGGCGCAGTAGGCCGCGGCCTGCTCCCAGGTGACGCCGTTGACCGGGTGGGCATCCCGCCCCTCGGCGCCCCAGTTGTAGGCCGGCTCCTCGGGATCGTGGACTCCCTGGGGCTCCTGGCAGCCGCCGTCCTCCACGCAGGCCCCATAGGCGGCCAGGCCGACCTCGTGGCGGTCCAGCAGGAAGCCGCTCAGCCGCACCTGGTGGGCGGGGCTGGAGTCGGGGTGGCACTCGGGATGCTCGCTGGCCTCGCAGCCCTGCACCAAGCTGCCCGGCGGTACGGCCACCATGTCGTCGGGAACCTCCGCGGGCACGCAGGCCTGGTCCTGCGCGCGCCAGCCCTGGGGGCAGGCGCTAGGCGTGCCCGTGCAGCCAGACCCCTGGCCCGCCCAGCAGCACGCCCCGCCCAGCTCCTCCATGCCCAGCGGGCAGACGGCCTCGACGCAGCCCGTCTCGGCGGGGCGCAGGCCGCGCGGGCAGCTGCTGGGCACGCCCTGGCAGCCCCCGTCGGCCTTCTGCCCGGGCCAGCAGCACAGGCCCATGGCCGCGTCGGCGGCCTCCAGGCCGGCGGGGCAGCCTGGGGCAGCGAGCTCCACGGGCTGCGCCGCGTCCAGATCCATGGTCAGCGTCAGACCCGCGCGCAGGCCCCAGCACGCGGTCTCCTTCACCCGCACCACCATCAGCCCGGGATCCTCCTCGCCCGTGACGAACTCGAACAGGCGGCGGGCGCCCGAGACGGGGTCGCGCTCCTCCAGCTGCCAGACGGCCGTGGGCTCCTGCCAGCGCCGGCCGTCGATGCGGCTGTCGAAGCCACGCCAGATCTCCTCCTGCCCGTCGCGCATGGCTTCGTCCCAGCCGCACTCGCCGTCGGCGCCGATCAGCGCCTCGGACTGGGCCAGGGGCGTGCCCTCCAGGGGCAGCCTGCGGTCCATCTGGCCCTCGACGTCGTCGGGATAGAGCAGCGGACAGGCCGCCACCGTGAGGCGGCTGGCCGCCCGCAGGCTGGGGAGCCAGGGATCGATCAGGGCGCGTACAGGCTGCGGGGCCTGGGCCAGCGGGCTGCGCTCGCGGTCGTGACCCGCCTCCTCGAAGCGCTTCTCCAGCAGCTGTCGCGGCTGGGGAAAGACGGCCAGGATGGCCTCTCGGTCGTCCTCGGCCATGCTCTCCACCGCCGCCAGGTTCTCCAGCAGCTCTGCGTGCTCGGCGCGCCGCCTCTCCAGGGCTCGCTCAGCGGACTTCAAGTGAAAGGCCTTGGTGGCGCCCGCCAGCCGCTCCTCCGCCTCGGCAATCTCCTGCAGCTTGGCCTCGATACTCTCCCGCAGGGCAACGAGCGCCCAGGCCCGCAGGGAGGTGAACGCGCCTTCGGCCGGCACCAGCGTCAGCAAAGGGGGACCTTGTTCGGGTACGGCGAAGTCCAGCACAGCCAGCTCCAGGGGGCCGCGCCACTGTCGCCCCTTGAGGATGTGGCTTCGCGTCGTGCAGTGCAGCGTGAGGGGCCAGGAGGCGCTGGTGCCGGGGGTCAAGGCGCCCGGGTCGGCCTCGGGATCGGGGTGCAGCTGCCAGAGGACCGCCGCCCGATCCGGCGTGGTGAAGCGGGTAGGCCCGCCGACGACGTTGCCGGTGTTGACCTCCATCCCCTCGGCGCATTCCCAGCGCGGGCGCAGCGAGTGGTCGAGCAGGTAGGGGCGGAACCAGGACTCGGGGCTGCTGGTCATGACCAGCCGATGACTGTTGCCATCCAACGAGGTCACCTCGTCGCGCAACAGCAGGGACCAGCCACCCCCCATGGGGCGAGGCTCCACGCGCAGGCGATGGGCCATGCCGTCCGCGTAGACCTCGAGCTCGGCGCGGGGCAGCTCCGGGACCTGGTCGTCGGGGAGCGTCCTGGCCGCGCAGGCGGCCAAGAGGACCGCAGCGACAGGGGAGAGACTGGCATTCATAGGCTTCATGTTGGCACCTCGCTCTGACGAGCTGTAACGCGAGGGCCCATGGCGGTTCGAAAGGGACCGGTCCGCTGCACCCACCGGGCCCGCATAGGGCGGGTCCGTGGCGCGAGCTGCGTCGCCCCCGGCCTCTTCCCGAGCCGCTCCCCGAGTGCAACTCCAAGGGATCCGTTAAGATACACCCGCACCTCATGCCAGAGGCCGTCCGATCATATCATCCGGAATCGCTGCCAGCGCCTTGCTCGCACTTGTGTTCGTGTTCTTCTTCGTCGTCGTGCTGGGTGCGGGCGTGTTCTTCATGACGCGCAGATCCAGGGGCAAGCCGGGTGGGCGGAGCTTCGAATCGACGGGGCCCCCCATCGAGCCGCAGCCCGCCCCCCCGATCCGCGAAGCGCCGTCTTCCGAGACGCCTCCGCTCGAACTGCAGGCCGCATGCCGGGCCGAGCTGATCTACAAGCCCGGCACCCCGGGCGAGGTGTCCTTTCCCATAACGACGGAAATGCTCACCGTCGGTCGGGGCAGAGACAACGACGTCCACATCAAGAACGACAGCAAGGTCTCGCGCTACAACACCAGGCTCTTCCTGCAAGACGGCCGATATCACATCGCGGACAACAGATCCTCCAATGGAACGATTGTGAACGAAGAGCTGATCAGCCAGCGCGAGCTGACGGGCGGAGAAGAGATCATCATTGGCGAGACGTTTTTCCGCTTCGTGTTGCACGGGCAGCACTGAGGTGCGCGAGCCCCCGGTGGCGAACTGCGGGGAGGCGCTGTGACCCGCAGAGACCATGCCAGAGCGGACCGTTGCACACCGTGCGAGGGACTCGGGGCCTGACCCAGTTCTGCACCGGATAGGCACAGGCCCCCACGCCGAAGACGTCGGGATCCTCCCCGACCGACCGGAATGAACGGCCTGACCCGGGCCACAGCCAAGCCATCGGGCCCAGCGTCCGCGCCCCTGGATGCACGCGAGCCTACCTCGCCACCTCCACCTTCCGGTAGATCGCCTGCCCCCCAGACATGTACAGCAGGTGCGGATCGCCGCCGGCGTCTGTCGCCACGGTGGGCATGCTGCCCTCAGCCAGATCCTCCATCGATGTGTTCGTCTTCGGGATCGCAGGGCGTCTGCGTCTTCACCGCGTAGGACAGCGGCGCGCTGGCTTCGCTCTCCAAGCCCTCGGCATCCACCGCCGTGGCCCAGACCGCGAAGGCGCCTCCGCAATGCTCCTCGATACGGTGCGTCCAGCTGCCCACAGCGTCCGCTCCACCTCGAAGCCCTCCAGGTCGCTGCCAGCGCCCTCGACATGCAGCCGCACATAGGCCAGGTCGCCATCCGCATCGGAGGCCGCGCCGGCCACCACCACGGTGGATCCCTTGACGGTGACCCCGATGCTGTCGAGGCAGGGTGCGCTGCTGCCGGCGACAGGTTCGCTGTCCTGCGCGGCGATCCCCGTGTCCAGCGAGGGCCCGTGGCAGGACAGCCAGGCGACCGGCCCAGGTAGAATGACGAATCGCAGCATACAATCTATCTTTCTGAAGATGGCGTATGGAGACGCGAGGAGTAACCGGCGCGACCTGGCGCGTCACCTCCGGGCGGAGTTCCGTCTCTGGCCGTGCATCGCAGGTTCTCCACGCCAGTCGCAGGAGGGTGGGGGGTCCAGCGGGCAGAGGGGCTCGTCGTTGTCGTAGTCCAGGTTTTTCCTTTCGACTTCTCTCGCCCGGCGTGTCCAGTAGAATGGAAGCCGAATTCAAAGGGAGAAAAACCCATGCGCAACGCCATCCACCGCAGCACGCTCGTCCTCGCCGCCCTCACCGCCAGCGCCTGCTTCCAGCAGGACGGCATGACCCAGCTGGAGGCCGCCGAGGCCATGGGCGAGGCCCTGGCCTCGGGCAAGGGCGAGGCCCTCACCAACGAGGTGGTGGAGGTCTCCACCGACTTCACCATGGGCGCCGCCCTGGAGGCCGCCGCCGAAGAGCTGGCCGCCTGGTGGCAGTCCCAGGCGCCCTGTACCATCGTCACCGTGGATGGCAGCACCGTCGAGCTGGACTTCGGGGACCTGGAGGACGACTGCAGCTACAACGGCCACACCTACGCCGGGATCACGCGCATCACCGTAGAGAGCACCGACGAGCAGCAGCTGCTGGTCAGCCACGAGTGGCAGGACATGACCAACGGGGATGTCAGCGCCACGGGCGAGGGCGATGTCACCTGGGCCGCCGGGGACAATCCCAGCCGCCACGTGGAGCACGCCATCGACTGGAGCGACGCCGAGCGACAGGTCTCGGCCAGCGGCGATCGCACCCAGCAGCTGATCGATCCCGACCTGGGCCTGACGGGCGGCATCGTGGTGGACGGCACCCGCGACTGGAGCACCGAGGCAGGCGACTGGCTGCTGGACATCGAGAGCGTAGAGATGCGCGGCCAGGATCCGGTGCCCCAGGACGGCAGCTACGTGCTGACCACGCCCGAGGGCGACGAGCTGGTGATGGTCTTCGAGCGCCTGGACGAGGACTCGATCCAGGTGACGGTCAGCGGCATCCGGGGCGGCGACCGGGTGTGGGTCGTCAACAGCACGGGTCAGATCGAGGAGGAGCCGGAGGAGTAGGTTACCTGCTGAGATGGCCGCAGAGCTGGACAGCTCGCCACGGGTGAGGGAGGCTGTCGTCCATGAGATGGATCCTGCTGGCGCTGCTGTCGTCCTGCCAAACCCGGACCGCGGACAGCAAAGCCGCTGCCACCGGGCCCTGGATGGCCGACGCGCACAACCACATCTACGTGGAGCATGCCAGCGGGCTGCAGGACCTGCTGCAGGCGCTGGACGCGCTGGACGTGCAGCATAACGTGGTGATGCCCTTCCCCGCGGCCCAGCTGGACGACACCATCATCGACGACACCATCGCGCTTCTGGGCTTCGTAGCCAGCGAGCAGGAGCGCTTCAGCGTGCTCTACGGCGGCTGGGATCTGCAGCCGCTGCTGGTGAGCGAGTCCTACGAGGCCCTCCCCCGGACTGCAGAGCTCTACCCCTGCGGCACCGGGCCTCTTCGCACCGGGAAAGAGATCGACCAGAGCCTGAGCGGGGCCTGGAGCATGGACTCGAAGGTTCGCCAGGAGCGCTTCGAGGAGGCGGCCACGGCGGCGGCCTCCTCGGGGCTCTACGCTGGCTTCGGTGAGCTGGCTCCCCTGCACTTCGCTCGCTATCCCGGCCACCCGGCCGTCTCCTATCCGGCCAACCACGACTGGCTGGTCTGGCTGGCGACCCTGGCCGCGGACTACGGCATGAGCCTGGAGATCCACCTGGAGGTGGCGAAGGGGCCCTACACCTACCGCTGCCCCAATGGCAAAGAGTACACCCTGCAGGCGGGCGACACCCTCTCCGAGCTGGGCGAGCTGCTGAGCCAGGCCCCCGACACGAACATCGTCTGGTCCCACGCCGGTTGGTCCAACACCGGGTGGGCCCTGCCTGGGGTGCTGGACGCCGCGCTGCACGAGCACGACAAGCTCTGGCTGAACCTCAAGCTGGAAAAACCCGAATCCCTGGAGATGGCCGCCGCCTGGCCCATGGACGAGGGAGGTCAGCTGTTGGACGACTGGTACGCCTTGCTCACCGAGCACAGCGATCGCATCATGCTCGCCACCGACGCCAAGCACTGGCAGGGCGGCGCAGCCCCGGCCGACGAGCTGAGCGCCACCATGGAGCACGAGCTGGCCCTGCTGGAGCAGCTGCCCGAGCAAGCGCGGCTGAACCTGGGGGCCGAGACGGCTGCGGCGCTCTACGGGTGTTGGGATTGAGCGGCCAGTGGGTGTCGCACTTGCACCCAGCGGCTAGCGCGCCACGCCCACCCGCTCCGCGTAGGATACGTACCAGGCCTGGAATGGCACGTCCGTCGCCGGAAAATCGGGGCTGGCGAGCCGCTGGTGGGCGGGCCTGTTGAACCTCCAGAGCCGGACGATGCGGCCCGCGGCGCGCCACTCGTCCACGGAGTGCCGTCCGGCGGCGCGCGCTGCGTAGAACCAGGCGTCGTCGGGCCCGATGACGCGGTCTTTTGCCGGCTGGTGCTCCACGAAGGCCGGACCTGTGCGCTGCAGGTAGGCCAGCCGCGTGGGCTCGTGCCCGGAGAGCACCACCAGGGCGCGACCAGCCAGCGCAGCGAGAGCTGGCCAGCTGCCTCGGTGCTCCTCGCTGCGGTAGAGCCGGTCAGCCAGACAGCGGATGAGCAAGACGTCCAGGGCCGCGAGCTCGTCCAGGTCGAGCTCGTCCTTGACATCGATGCCGATGGTCAGCGGCGCGCTGGCGGGGTGGGCCTCAAGCCAGCCGCGCAGGGCCTGCAGCCAGGTCTCCAGGTCGGTCTCCTGCGGATTGCCCGATCCCAGCAGGACCTCGTCGCCCGGGGCGTCGTGCCCGATGGAGAAGACGCCGCGGGTGGCGAGCTCGTCGTCATGGATGTCCAGCTCGAAAAATCGCACGCCGTGGACGAGCTGTTCTTCCAGCGAGCCGCGTGAGCCGCCGGAGTAGGAGTTGTGGGTGGCCATGAAGATGGCGTCGGCGTAGCTGGGATCCGTGGAGGGGGCCGCACTAGGCGGAATGCGGGGCGCGCAGGACAGCAACAGCATCATTGCGAACGTCAGAATCAACGCAGCCCCATTTCGTGGTGGATTGCGATCCGGGATCCCTGCGACTATCCTGCGCAGAGGGCACGAGGAGGTTCTCGTGAGGCTGCTATTCATCATATCCCTCGCTGCTATTTTGTTCGTGTCCGAGGCCCAGGCCAACGCCTACGCCCCTTGGGAAGACTGCGAAGGGCTCCAGGAAGGCGACGAATGCGGGGAGCGAGGTGGCTACTACCACGGCCATTGCGTGCTCCACGAGGTGGAAGACTGCGGCTACGCCGACACGGCCTCGCCCGAGAACGAGTGCCTGTGGTGCGACAGCGACTCGATATGGGATGAGGGGGGCTGTTCCTCCATCGGCCGTGCCGACGCAGCGGTGTTCGGCATGCAGGGCCTCGCCTTGATGCTGGCGCTTCTCACGGTTCGAAGGCGTCGGTGAGCCTCCAAGCGCACTCCTACCTGCTCGCGATCGCGCTCACCCTCGGACTCGAGGTGCCGGTGGTCGCAGGGCTCTTTCCCGGGCAGCGGGCGCGAATGGCGCTCGTCTGCGGCCTGGCCACGACGGCGACCCATCTCATCCTGCACTTCCTGCTCCCACAGTGGCTCCCGGCCCGCGGAGCCATGCTGGGCGGAGAGGCTCTCGCGCTCTTCGCCGAGGCTGCCGCCTATGCCCTCTTCAGTCGACCTCGGGATGCTGGCCGGGCGCTGCTCGCCTCGGCCTTGGCGAACGCGTTGAGCTTCGCGGCTGGTATCCTCGTATTCGGTGGTTCGGGAGTCTGAACCGCGGGATCAACAGTGCGCCCGCAGTCCTCTGCAGCCCCGGAAGAGCACCGTGAACAGCAGGCAGCGTATGATAGCGTTCTCCTGGAACCCCCTCACGAGTCCAGCGATGACCTGTCCAAGGAACTCCCGAGCACTGGCACTCTTCGCCCTGTTGACCACGGCCTGCCCCTGGATCGGAGACCAGGAGCACGCCGGCCGTCTCGAGAGCCTCGAGAACTTCGGGCCGGCGGACAGCGGCTCCGCTGACGCAGACGGCGATGGGTATGGCGAGCCTGATGACTGTGACGACGCCGACGCCGGGATCCATCCGGGCGCCGACGAGATCTGCGACGGCGCCGACAACGACTGCGACGGCGACGTAGACGAGGACGGTGCCCTCGATGCACCCAGCTGGTACGCCGACAGCGACGGCGACGGGTTCGGTGACGAGGCAAGCGTCGTCGCCGCCTGCGCGCAGCCCAGCGGCCATGTGGACAACGCCACCGACTGCGACGACGGCGACGGCGCGGTGAACCCCGGCGCCGACGAGCTCTGCGACGGCGTCGACAACGACTGCAACGGCGAGACGGACGAGGACGAGGCCAAGGACGCGGCCACCTGGTACGCCGACACGGACGGGGATGGCTTCGGAGACAGCGCCAACTCCGCCGTGGACTGCTATCAGCCCAAGGGCTACGTCGCCTACGGCGCGGCCACCGACTGCGACGACAGCGACGCGGCCGTCAATCCCGGCGCCAGCGAGGTGCGCTGCGACGACGTGGACGACGACTGCGACGGGGGCGCCAACGACCACGACCTGGACCTGGACGGCTACGCCGCCATGGAGTGCGGCGGCGACGACTGCGACGACGACGACGCCGAGCTCAACCCCGCCGACGCGGACAAAGACCAGTTCAGCACCTGCCAGGCCGACTGCGACGACACAGACGGCACGCTCTACCCCGGCGCGGTCTTCGGCCACCAGGGCATTCACATGACCTGCATCGGCCGCGGCCGCTTCACCATGGGCGCCCCCAAGTCCGAGGAGGGCAGCAACCAATACGTCGAGAGCCAGCACGAGGTCACGTTGACGGGTTCTTTCTGGCTGAGCGTGCACCCCGTCACCAAGGAGGAGTTCGAGGAGCTGATGCTCTTCGACCCCAGCTACTTTCCGAAGTGCGTCGGCTGCCCGGTGGAGGGAGAGACCTGGCACGAGGCGGCCGAGTTCGCCAACGCCGTCTCCGACCTGTCCGGCCTCTCCGCTTGCTACTCCTGCAGCGGCACGACGGGAGATCTGCGCTGCGAGCTGGACGCCGCCTATGCCACGCCCTACGACTGCGAGGGCTATCGCCTGCTCACCGAAGCGGAGTGGGAGTACGCCGCCCGCGCCGGCACCAGCAGCGCCTTCCCCAACGGGGCCAACCTGGTGAAAGGCGCCTCCAAGAGCTGCGACTCGGATCTGCAGCTGGACGACGGCTCGCTGCTGGTCGACGTGGCCTGGTTCTGTGGTTCCGGCATCGACGAGACCACGGCCGTGGGTCAGCTGGCTGCCAATCCCTGGGGGCTGTACGACATGCACGGCCTGACCTGGGAGTGGTGCCACGACTACTGGGATGTCACCGACTACGACGGGGACGGGACCGATCCCTGGGGCGATGCCACCGGCTCCTACCGCGCGATCCGCGGCGGACATTGGGGTTCGTACCCCTGGAGCCTCCGCTCCGCGACGCGCAACTACGAGGAACCGGCGGTGCCCGGCTACATCGGCTTCCGCCTGGCCCGCAGCGAGTAGGGCTGTTCGCCGTCCGCTTGGCGCGTGGCGCCTGTCGCTCGCCGGAAAAACAGGTGGCCGAAGGCTGCCGAACGGGCCTTGGCTAGTCCTGTCAGGAGATGTCTCGCCTTGCCCAAGTCTCCCCGCCACGGGTCTCAAGGGGGAAAAGGAGGCAACCATGAAGCGCGGACTATGCACGAATCCCTCCATCCTGGCCAGCTTCGCGCTGGGAGGTCTGGCGCTGGGGCTGGGCTTCGACCTGGCAGGCCACGACGACTGGCGCCTGCCCGACGCCAAGGAGCTGCAGAGCATCGTGGACTACGGCCGCTCGCCCCAGACCGCGGCCTCCGCCGCAGCGGACCCGGTGTTCTCGGTCAGCCAGGTGCGAGACGCGCTGGGGCGGGCCCACTACCCCTTCTTCTGGAGCAGCACCTCCCACCTGGACGGGCCGCGTCCGGGGGACGCCGCCGTCTACGTGGCCTTCGGTGAGGCCCAGGGATGGATGGGCATGCCCCCGGGATCGCCGCATCGTCGCTTGATGGACGTGCACGGAGCGGGGGCGCAGCGCAGCGATCCCAAGAGCGGCGATCCCGACGCGTTCCCCTACGGTCGAGGTCCGCAGGGCGACGTCATCGCGATCCGCAACCACGTGCGCTGCGTGCGGGATCGTTAGTCGCCTGCCACCTCCACGAACACCGGCCGCCGGTCCAGCTGCAGCTCGTCGCTGCCCAGCTCCTGCACCTGGCCGTACAGGTCGGTCACCTGCAGCAGCTCGCCCTGCAGCTCCTTCGGCAGCGTGTGCTGACCCCAGAGCACCCAGACCTCGCCTGCGGGCAAGCTGAAGCGGTACTGGGCCTCTGGCAGGCGCTCCTCGACGGCGCTGAAGCCGGCCAGCTTCAGGTTGATCAGCTTGGCGGTCCAGAAGAGCAGGCGCAGGGTGATCTGGTCGTCGTCCCAGGAGGCGGTCTCGGCCATGGCGCGCCCCTGGATGGCGTCCTTCAGCTCTTCGTCGGCGGTGTTGGCCAGCAGGTCCACGAAGACCTTCTCCACGCCGCGGGCGCTGGCGCAGCACAGGCGCTTGAGGTGCCAGCCCGCGATGTCATCCTCGCTGCCCAGGCCGGTGCCGAACTCGCTCAGCCAGATGGGCAGGTCCAGGGACCGGGCGTCCAGCAGGGCCTGGGCTTGCGCGAGCTGCTCGTTCAGGGCCGCGCAGTCCTGCTGCACGGCCTCCTCCTCCAGGTTGTAGTGCAGGTTGAAGACGTCGATGTCGGCTCCTCCCTCGGCGGCCAGCGCCTCGCCCCAGAAGACGGCGAAATCGGAGCCGGCCGAGAGCTCGGTGGCCCCGCCGTTGCAGAGCGTGACCTCGGTGCCCAGGGCCTGGCGCAGCTGCCCTTGCAGCTGGCCCAGCGCCTGCGGATCGCCCTCGTAGCCGCCCCCCAGGGAGCCGGGCTCGTTGCCCAGCTCGAAGACGCTCAGATCGCCCCGCGCGGCCAGGGCTTGCGCGAAGCTGGCCAGGGCTTGCGGGTCACCGGCAGGGCCCGGGCCGGTGTTCTGCTGCAGGGGAAAATAGTCGCCGCCCTGGTACATGAACTCGTTGTCGGGCTCGACCTGGTGGCCGGCAGCCTGCTGGTCCCACAGGGCGAAGGGCTGCAGGGTGACGATGGGTTCCAGGCCGTGATCCTGGGCCGACTGCAGCACCAGGTCCGCCAGCTCCCAGTGGTACTGGCCCTGGCTGGGCTCGCCCAGGTCCCAGAAGCCCATGCCCGTGATGTCCCGCAGGTGGTAGCCACCCATCTCGGCCACCAGCGGAAAGCGGCGCAGGGTCCAGCGCTCCACGTGGGTCAGCACCTGCAGCAGGAGCGGCGGATCCTGGTACAGGCCCGCCGATCCCACCTCATGCACGGCGTCGCGCAGATCCGCGGGCAGCTTCTGCAGGTGGTAGGTCTGCATGGCGTGAACCAGGGCCTGGGGATCGGGGGCCAGCTCGGCCTGGCGCAGCCAATCCGAGACCAGGGCCGCGGTCTCCGTCTCGGCGTCGTAGAGGGGCTCCCAGGCAGCTGGGCAGCGCTTGTCGGCCTGGCAGCCCAGGGCCAGCAACAGCGCGGGGGCCAGCGTGGCGCAGGGCTGCGCCGAGTGCGGTGCTCGGCAAGGGAATGGACGCGTGCGCTGCATGCTGCCGCAAGCGTAGCCGCGTGGTGACCGCCTCGCGACCCCAGTTGCTAGCGCGCCGTGCCTGCCTTCGAGCCCTCCGGGCTGTCCGCGAAGAGCAGGCTGCGGTCGTTGAGCCAGCCCATCTGTCGGAACCAGGCGATGGTGTCCTTCAGCCCCTCGCGCACGTCGGGATAGCGGTATGCAAAGCCGGTGGCTTTGCTCTTGCGGTTGGAGATCCAATACGAAGAGCTGATGTAGCTGGTGGCCTGGACCTCGAAGACCCGCACGCGCCGCAGGCCCCAGCGCGTCTCGAGCCGCCGCCAGACGCGCGCCGCTGTCGAGAAGGCGCGCTGCGCGCGATCCAGGCGCACCAGCGGCAGGTCGCGCAGCTTGGCGCCGGTGAGCAAGCCGATGTAGCGCAGGAAGTCGTAGTAGGAGATGATGCTGTCGTCGACGATGTTGTAGTCCTCACCCAGCGTGCTCTCCCGCTCGACGGCGAAGCAGGCGAAGCGCGCCAGGTCCTCCACGTGCACCGAACAGGTGATGTAGTTCCTGGCGTCGAGGGGAATCAGGGGCAGCAGGCCGTGGCGGATGGTCAGGATGATGCCGCCATGGCCGTAGCTGCTGCCGGGTCCGTAGATGGGGGCTGGGCGGATGACGGTCAGCGGGAGTCCCTGCTCTCGGCAGGCCTGCCAGAGCATCAGCTCCTGCTCCCACTTGCTCTGCGAGTAGTCGTTCACCAGCCAGGTGCCCCGGGGGCCCGTGGCTCCCGGCGGGGCGTTCCTGGGTGAGGAGGAGTCCTCGGTGAAGGGCAGGTTTACCTTGCCCCCTCCCTTGGCGGCGGTGTGGGGCTTGCCGAAGACGCCGCAGGTGGACCAGTGCACGAAGCGCTGCAGCTCGGCCCGCAGGGCGAACCGCAGCAGGTTCTCGGTGCCCGTGACGTTGATGCGGCGCAGCCTGTCCAGCGGCGCGCTGTAGTCGTAGAGCGAGGCGGTGTGGAAGAGGTGGGTGACAGGCCGTCCGAACAGGGGCTCTAAGCTCCCGGGGCGCAGCAGGTCCGCGGGTACGATCTCCAGCGCCGGGTGCTCCAGGTCCAGGCCGCAGGCACGCAGCACGGCGCGCACCTTGTCGTCTTCGAGCATGGTTGGCAGGTCCGTGGCCAGCACGCGCTGGCCGCGGGCCAGCAGCTCGCGCACCACGTAGGAGCCTGAAAACCCCGCCGCTCCGGTCACCAGGCTGAGGCTCTGTGACATGGCGGCTCCCTTGTCTGGCGTTCCGCTCCAGCGTGCCAGCTTTGGGAGGTGGTTTTCAAGCTGCGGTTTCTGAACCGCCCCTGCCGCTCATGCGCGCCAGCGCCCCGAAGATGTCTGCCAGCACCTGGGGTGTGAACATGGGATCCAGGTGGGTGACCCAGGGATAGGCGCGCAGCGTGGCCCGCGGGCCCAGGGCTGCGGCCAGCTGTGAAGCCTGCTCTACCGGGATCACGCCGTCCCACTCGCCGTGCATCACCTGCACAGGGTACTCGCGCTCCAGCTCCGCGCCCAGCCGCTGCAGCAGGTCCATGTCGGCCGCGGCGCGAGCGAACTCCCGCAGGTAGTGGCAGCCCGCGGCCACGCGCACGGGAAAGCGACCGCGCCGGAACGCTCCGAAGGCCGGCAGCACCTCGTAGACGCCGCCACGGGCCAGGGCGCGGTAGATCCAGGGCCGGCAAAGGGCCAGGGCTTCCATGGCCACGCGCGGGCTGGCCTCGAGCCGGCAGGGCGCCGAGACGCTGATGACGCCCGCCACCTCCCGATCCCGGGCCACCAGGTCCAGGCAGAGCGCCGCCCCCATGCTCTGGCCCAGCAACACGACGGGGTCGCCCAGCTGCCGGCAGCGGTCCAGGGCCGCGTCCAGCCGCGCCCGGCCCGTTTCCAACCCGAACAAGTCCTGTCCGCCCCTGCCGTGTCCGGCCAGGTGGAAGCAGAGCACGCAGTAGCCCTGTTCCACCAGGGCGTCGATCAGCCCCCACAGGCCGAACAGGCGGTCGTTGCCCCCGCCGTGGGACAGTAGCACGGTGCATCCCGCCTTTTCGGACTGGTCCGGGGGCTCGATCAGCAGGGCCCCGGCGTCGGGCTGCCCCTCCAGGTCCAGGGCCCGCACCTTCAGCCCGAGCGAGCCCGGGGGCAGGTAGGCGCGATCGGGGCGTCTGGGCCAGAAGGCCGCCAGCGCCAGGAGCGCGAGCAGGGCCGGCAGCAGCAGCAGGGCTTGGGACATCCGCTCCAGGGTATCCGTTCCTGGTCGACCTGCGGCGCGAAAAGGCTGATCACGAAGCGGGTTGGATGGTACATGGTCTATCCACCCCCCTCCGAGGCCCCCATGCGGTTCCCACCCCTGCTCCTCCTCCTGCTGGCAACGGCCTGCCGCACCGACAGCGACAAGCCCGACAGCGCCGAGCCGGCCGGCGACTGCAGCTGGTACGAGGACGGCGACGCCGACGGTTACGGCCATCCCGACATCTCTGTCAGCGGCAGCTGCGACGAGCCTCCGGCGGGCCATGTGGCCAACGCCGAGGACTGCGACGACAGCGACGCCGCCATCAACCCGGCAGCCAGCGAGCTCTGCAACGGCCTGGACGACGACTGCGACGAAGAGATCGACGAGGGCCTGGACGGCATCGCCAGCTGGTATCTCGACGCCGATGGCGACGGCCACGGCGATGCAGACAACGCCATCGAGGCCTGCGAGCCGCCCTCGGGCTACGTCGAGAGCGGCGACGACTGCGACGACGCGGACGCCGACACCTACCCCGGCGCCGCCGAGCGCTGCGACGGCCTGGACAACGACTGCGACGGCCAGGTCGACGAGCAGCTGCAGCAGACCTGGTACGCCGATGGCGACGGCGATGGCTTCGGCGATCCCGAGACCGGCACTGCCACCTGCGACCCGGAGCAGGGCTGGGTCGCTGACGACAGCGACTGCGACGACGACGACGCTGACATCCATCCCGCCGCCCAGGAGGTCTGCAACGATCTGGACGACGACTGCGACGGGCAGGTCGACGAAGAGCTGGGGTCGCTCTGGTACGCCGACGGCGACAGCGACGGCTACGGCGATCCCGCCAACGCCCTGGAGGACTGCGATCCCGGCGCCGGCTGGGTCCTGGCCGAGGCGGGTGAGGACTGCGACGACGCCAACTCGGCCATCCACCCTGCGGCCAGCGAGATCTGCAACGGCTACGACGACGACTGCGACGGGCTGACGGACGACGACGATCCCGACATCGGTGACGCCTCCAGCTGGTACGCCGACAGCGACGGCGACGGCTACGGCGACGCGGCCGCCACGACCAGCGCCTGCGCCCAGCCCAGCGGCTACGCGGCCGACGGCACGGACTGCGACGACGGCGACAGCGGGGTCAATCCCGCCGCCATCGAGACCTGCGACGGGGTCGACCAGGACTGCGACGGCAATCTCTCCTGGCTCGAGGAAGACGGCGACGGCGACGGCCTGCTGGCCTGCGAGCTCTCCCTCTGGCTGCGCAGCGACGGAGCCAGCAACAACGATCCGGCCACCAGCGGCAGCCACGGCTCCAGCGAGGCCGCCGCGCTGCTGGCCGACGAGGGCCTGGACTACGACACGGCGGACCTGTCCTCCACCACGATCACGGCCTCGCTGCTGGACGACTACGGCCTGCTGGTGATGAACGGCCAAGCCGACTACGGCACGCTCGACAGCAGCGAGAGCGCCGTGTTGGAGGACTGGGTGCGCGACGGCGGCAGCCTGCTGCACATGGCCTACCACCCCAGCTCCAGCACCTGCGCCATGGTCAACAGCCTGCCCACGGCGTTCGGCCTGTCCTGCAGCGACTACTCCACCTACTGGTCCTCGACGGCCACCAATATCGTCTCCCATGCGGTCACCGCGGAGGTAGCCTCGGTGGTGGGCATGGGGGGCGAGCTCTGGACCGTCAGCAGCCCGGCCCAGGTGGTGGCGGACGAGGGCAGCTGGCCCGTGGTCGCCGTGCTGGAGCTGGACGCCGGCCGCGTGGTGGGCGTCAGCGACGAGTGGCCCTTCTACAACGCCGGCTCGGGCAGCGCCGATATCAGCGCCGGGGACAACCAGACGCTGGTGGAGAACATCTGGGCCTGGCTGACGGATTTCGCGCTCTAGCGAGCGGGGGCAGGGACCCCCAAGACGCCGCGGCGAAACCGCACCGCGGGAGCGGGTCATCGCAGCCGCAGTACGATAGTCTCACTGGTCGTCGCCATGGAAGAACCTGGCCTGCGCTCCGCGCGACCGTGCCCCCCGAGACGTCCGAGGACCAGCCATGAAGCGGTGCATCGCTTTCGACAACGACAAGTACCTGGCCGAGCAGACCGCGGCCATCCGCCAGCGCATCGACCACTGCGACAACAAGCTGTACCTGGAGTTCGGCGGCAAACTGCTGTTCGACTACCACGCCTCGCGGGTGCTGCCCGGCTTCGAATCCAACGTGAAGATGCGGCTGCTGCAGCAGCTGTCCGACCAGGCGGAGATCATCCTGTGCATCTACGCAGGCGACATCGAGCGGAACAAGGTGCGGGCGGACTTCGGGATCACCTACGACTCCGACACCTTCAAGCTGATCGATGACCTGCGCGAGTGGGGGCTCGAGATCCGGGCCGTGGTGATCACCCGCTTCGAAGGCCAGCCGGCTGCGGCCGCCTTCCACAAGAAGTTGCGGGGGCGCGGCGTGCCGGTCTACCTGCATCGTCCGATCCCGGGCTACCCCACCGACGTGGAGCGGGTGGTCAGCGAGCGCGGCTACGGGGCCAACCCCTACATCGAGACGACCAGGCCGCTGGTCGTGGTCAATGCGCCCGGGCCCAATAGCGGCAAGATGGCCACCTGCCTGTCGCAGGTCTACCACGAGCATCAACGGGGCGTTCGCGCGGGCTACGCCAAGTTCGAGACCTTCCCGATCTGGAACCTGCCGCTGCGTCACCCGGTCAACGCCGCATACGAGGCGGCCACCGCCGACCTGGGCGACGTGAACCTGATCGACTCATTCCACCTCGAGGCCTACGACGAGACCGCGGTCAACTACAACCGCGACGTGGCGGCTTTCCCGCTGCTGGGCCGCATCCTGGACAAGATCACCGGCGTCAGCATGTACCGCTCCCCTACGGACATGGGCGTGAACCGGGCCGGCTTCGCCATCGTCGACGACGAGTGCGCCCAGCAAGCGGGCAGGCAGGAGATTCTCAGGCGCTATTTCCGTTACGCCTGCGAGGTGGCCCTGGGCCAGGAAGAGCGCCAGTCGGTGCGCAGGCTGGAGCACCTGATGCAGGAGTTCGAGCTCAAGCCCGAGCAGCGCTCCGTGGTGCTCCCCGCGCGACGAGCCGCGGCAGAGGCGCGCGACAAGGCCAACAAGGGTCACAAGGGCGTCAACAGCGGCGCGGCGATCCAGCTGGCGGATGGCCGGATCGTCGTGGGTAAGAACTCCCCGCTGCTGCACGCGGTCTCGGCTCTGGTGCTCAACGCCATCAAGGCGCTGGCTGGGATCCCGGCCCACCTGGACCTGCTCAGCCCGGCTGTGATCGACGCCATCGGCGGCCTGCGCCAGGACGTGCTGGGGCGCGACAGCTTGAGCCTCAACCTCGAGGAGACGCTGATCGCGCTGGCCACCAGCACCACCGCCAACCCCATCGCCCTGGAAGCCGCCCAGCAGCTTGGCAAGCTGCGCGGATGCGAGGTCCACCTGACCCACCTGCCCACCCCCGGAGATGAAAAGGGCCTGCGCAGCCTGGGCGTGCGCCTGACCTGCGATCCCAACTTCGCGACGAACAAGCTGTTCGTTTCCTAACCGCCAAACGAGTCCTTCGCGAGCCGCGCCCTATTCGCAGTCCTCTAGCAGGTGGTAGCTCACCTCCAGCACGGAGAACATGCTGGGCTCGTCGTCTTGTGCGAAGACGACGGCGTTGTCTTCGGCCTCGTAGATCCAGCCGTCGCTCGTCTCGCCGTCGATGGCGACCGTCAGGGTCTGCTCCACTGGAACCTGCGACAAGGGGTAGCGCCTGGGAACTGCAGGACTGCCCGAGCCTTCGAACATCGCCTCGCCCATCGCCGCCAGCTCGCCGGCCAGATCGCTGGTGCAGATGGAGATGAAGTACCCTCCGCTGCTGCTGACCGCCTCGTACATCCCCGTGTAGGCGGCGGCGTTGCCCCCACCGCAGCCGCCGGGGTAGTCGCCGCCGATGCCGTGGAAGACCACCATCGAAGGGTCGCTGGCCATGTCCTGGAACGCTGACATGTAGTAGCTGTAGGCGTTGGCGGACTGCTCGGGTTCGTCGCCGACGCCCACCAGGTGCAGCCAGGCCGAGTCCCGCAGCAGGCCTTCGTTGCAGCCCCCCGCTGTCGCCTCGTTCAAGGCAGCTTCCATCAAGGTGAAGGCCCGCTCCTTGTTGTCGCCGCCGAGCCCTGCGAGCATCTCATCGAAGCTGGCCAGGGCCTCGGCGTCGCTGAAGCTCTGGTCGATCCAGGTGTGGGAACCTGCGATGCAGCCATCGTCGGCCACCACGGCGGCCAGCTGGTAGCGGATCCCGGCGTCGTACAGAGCCCTCGTCAGAGAAGCGATCTCCGCAGCGAGAGCCTCGTTGTCGTCGTCCATCGAGGGCGAGGTGTCCACGGCGAAGAGGATGTCGAGCTCGGTGCCGGAGTCCACGGTGAAGCTGTCGCTGACCTGGCCATGGCTCTGCCCGCTGGCGCTCAGCGCGACCTGCTGCTCGGCCGAGACGGGATCGTCGCTGACGATCCGCAGGTGGTCCAAGACCGAGCTCTCGCTCAGGGGCGAGAAAGCCACCTGCAGCTGGAGGCTGGCGCCCGGCTCCAGCTGCATGGGCATGGTCCCCGTTGCCGCCAGAGAGAAGCCCTCGTCGCCGGATGACAGCTCCACCTCCTCGAGCTGCAGGTCGAGATTGCCCACGTTGGACAGCTGCAGGCTCTCCTCTTCGGAGCAGCCGATGGCGACGGTGCCGAAGACGAGGTTCGCGGGCTCCGCCAGCAGGGAAGCGGCGAGCCCCTCGCCCGACAAGGCCACCTCGAAGCTCGGCTTGGCAGGGGCGTCGCTGATGATGACCAGGTTGTCCAGGTAGGTCGCGGCCTCTGCGGGCGAGAAGCTGATCTCGAGCTGGTGGGAATCGCCAGGCGACAGCGTGGGATCCCAGCTGGGTTCCTCGAGGGTGAAGGCGCCGGTCCCGAGTTCGAGCGCGAGAGACGAGAGGAGCAGATCGGCCTCGCCGAGGTTGTCCAGGGTGATCACGTCCGCCAGGCTCTCGCCCACGGCCAGCGCACCGAATTCCAGGCTCTCGGGCCAGACGCGCAGCTGAGGCTGCGCTTCGGCTTGCTCTTCCGGGTTGGCCCCCGGATCCGTCTTGCAGCCAGAGACCAGCGCGAGAACAAGAGCAAGGAACCTGGACATGGGTGTCTCCTGCAGGAAAGCTACCATACTTTCTGCCGACTCGCGCCCTCGGCGTCCCCGCTTCCATGTCTCGAGTCCAGCCCACCGGACTCCGCTGTTCGCTCTCACTGCGGAAAGCTCTGCGTCGACGGGAGCTGCGAGCCGCGACGATCCCACGTGGAAAAGTCGTTGCGCGGCGGGTGCGCCATAGTGGTATTTCAGCGTCCAAGATAGTGGAAAGTGTAATGGTGGCAACCTGACCCCGACCTACGACCTACGACCTCGATCTATATAGGAGCAGGCGACAGAACCGGGAGCCAGCCTCCACGGGTGGCCTGCGCCGCCA
>CAYVQL010000169.1:0-23739 GCA_964454135.1 uncultured Enterobacterales bacterium
ATGCCGCTGGGGGATCTGGCCTCCAGCCGTGCGGTGCACCCCGGCGGCCAGTCGGGCCAGCCGAGCAGCCCCTTCTACGCGAGCCACTACGAGGCCTACGTGGAGGGCGGACACCTGCCGCTCTACTACGCGGAGGAGGACGTGAAGCGGGAGGCCCGCTGGGTGCTGCGGCTCGAACCGCGCTGATGGACACGGGACCGGCGGGCGAGACTAGGACTGCGATGGAGCCATCGACGAAGATGACGCTGTCGACGCGGAGACTTGGCACACAGACCTGGACGAGGACGGTTTCGGAGACCCCAACACCACCGTCACCGCCTGCCCGCCATAGCAGAGGCAAGCGCCAGCCTGGCCTCGGCCCTGAGCGCCGGCCTGGGTGCAGCTGGCCGCCGGGCCTCGACGCGATGACCGCGCAGAACGCGACACCAGACCCGAGCCAAGATCCTCTCAGGGCCGACAGGGCGACCAGATGGGTTCCCGGCGAACGCGCCGCGAACCAGGCGAGACCGCATGTGCGACCTCGTCTTCCCAAGGCGCCAGCAGCCGCAGCAAGCTCAGCCCGACGAGCTCGGCGTCGAAGGCTGGCGCCTCGGCCTCCACCAGCCGCAGCGCGCCCTCGGGGCAGCTGGCCAGGCAGAGGCCCTCACCACAGCAGAGCGCCTCGCGCGACAGCGACGCCCGGCCCTCCTGCAGCGCCAGCGCCCCCTCCGAGCAGGCCTCGAGGCACGCTCCGCATCCCATGCAACGCGCCGGGTCGACGCTCATGATCAGGCGCTTCAAGCGATCCTCCGATCCGTAAAACAGGGGCGGTCCGCGAATGGACCGGTCCTCTGGAATGCAATCGCCGTGCCAAGAAGCGATGCACTGAAAACCACCTGTTTTCATAGAGATACGAAACACCGTCGACGCCGGGAGGTGGTCCCTGGAGGATATTCTCCAGGGATTTCTCGACAATTGTCCAAAAATGGCGTAGTGGAGCTTACTCGCTTTATTGATATTCTCGCCAAGCCCGCCTGGCGTCTCGTTATTCTGGTTATCCCACCAACCCTGTCCCACAAACCGCCATCCCATGCCAAAATCCCCCATAACAACCACCCCTTCCCGCTCCCGGAGCCTCCGATGACGGCCAGGGCCATGTGCAGCCGCTGCGTACTCTCCGAGCACGCTCCCGACATCCGGCTCGACGCCGACGGCGTCTGCAACGTCTGTCACCAGTTCGAATCCGAACAGGAGCCCGCGGGCCAGAAGCAGCGCGGCTACCTGGAGACGGACTTCACCAAGATCCTGTCGAAGTACAGGGGCAAGCAAAAATACGACTGCCTGGTGATGCTCAGCGGGGGCAAGGACAGCACCTCGGCGCTGTACACGATCGTGCGCCGCTACAAGCTGAATCCGCTGGCCTTCACCTTCAACCACGGCTTCGTACCCGACGAGCACCTGGCCTGCATCAAGAACACGGTCCGAGCGCTGGGCGTGGACCACCTCTACTTCGAGTCGGCCCATATGCACCAGATGTTCCGGGAGATCCTGAAGACCAGCCCGGAAACCGTCATCTGCCCGGTCTGCTCGCTGTGGTACATGCTCACCACCTACGAAATAGCGGGGCGCTACAAGATCCCGCTCATCATCTCCGGCTGGACCAAAGGCCAGACCACGGGCTCCACGCGCAGCGCCCTCACCACCTGCGCCTGCAACCAGACCTCGCCCGAGCACGCCTCCATGGCCGCGGCCACCAAGACCTTCATGGCGCGGGCCGTCAAGACCCTGCCCAGATACCGCGGTTTTCCCCTCAACATGGAAGCCGTGCTCAAGATCGCCAAGAAGCAGTACAAGAGCAAGGCCCTGGCGCTCTCTCCGCACTGGTTCCTGCCCACCGACGCCGCCGAATACGTGGAGACCATCAAGGCGGAGCTGGGCTGGAGCTATCCCGCCTGCTCCTACCCCAAGCGCTCCACCAACTGCGAGCTGAACTACGTCTCGACCTACCTGGCCATGAAGCACTACGGCTTCTCGCACTATCACATCGAGATGAGCAATATGATCCGTCGCGGACTGATGACGCGCGAGGAAGCCCTGGAGCTGCTCGACACCGAGTTCTTGGACCGCGACCTGCTGGAGCCTATCCTGAACAAGCTGGACTGCAGCTTCTCGGATCTGCAGGCCTGAGGGGGCGGCGGCGCCCTCCCGCGAGCCACAGGGCCGGCAACAGAACCAGGAGCCCGGATCCCCCTTTCGCGCGGCAGCCGCACCCGCCACCCGGGGCGATGCTCAGCGCTTCATCCTCCCCGGCCTCGGCTCCCGAGTCCTGCCCGCCGTCGACGCCCGTGTCCAAGCCGCTGTCGGCCTCGTCCTGCGGTTCCGGCGGGCGTTCTCCCAGCACTACCACATGTCGCAAGCCGCTGGTGCGGGTGACGCCGTCGGCGCAGTGCGCCAGCGCCGACAGCCCCCAGACCCCGCCTCCGGGCAGATCGACCTCCAGCTTCACGTTGTCCTGGGGCTGCTTTTTCCCTACCAGCTCCGCCAGCAGCTCGGATCCCGTGTAGACGCCCAGCCAGAGGAAATCCGCCTGCTCGCTGGTGTCCAGCTCCACCGAGATGGTGCAGAGATCCTGGCAGGGCTCGTCGTGCATGAAGGCGTCGAAGGCGGGGCGCAGGATGTGCAGCGGGCGCCCCGTGACCGCGCCGCCAGGGCCCAGCTCCAGCCAGTCCGCGCGGGTGGCGAAGGCCCGGTAGTGCCAGGCCTCGTCCTCGCCCAGCAGCCAGCTGGCCTGGTCTCTCTCGCCCGGGTAGTCCTTCCAGGCGGAGATCTGCGCCAGGGGCTCCTCCCAGCTCTCCACATCCGCCAGCCAGCCGCTCTCCTCCTCAAGGCTCCGCAGGCTGACACCGGCATGCGCGGAGGGCGACTGATCGGCGGGATAGCGCAGCTGCACGCAGCGATCCATGAAGGGCAGCATGATGCGCTCGGCCAAATCCTCGTGGGCTGCCGCCTGCTGTTCCACCCAGGCCCAGCGCGCTCCCCGCGCCCGGTTGTCCTCGAAGATGGTGCGGATGGCCTGGCGCCGGTAGTCCTCGTCCTCCTCGCCGGCGATCAGCAGCCCCGGCGTCAGCAGGGCCGCCTCCGGAGGCTCGTGGTCATTGTAGAAGCCCCCCTTGTTGGCCACCATGCCGATGACCTTCTCCGGGCGTACGGCGTTCAGCCCATAGGACATCTGGCCGCCGTTGGAGAAACCCAGCGGCGCCCAGGGGGCGTGCACCAGCTCCGGGTGGCCCGAGAGCTCTGCCAGGGCCTGCAGGTGGGCCTCCCAGAGCTCGATCTCGTCGCCCTCGAAGCGCTCCCAACGCGCCGTGGCCAGCAGAGCGAAGTCGTTCAGCTGAGCGAAGCCCTGCAGGCTGGGGCGCTCGGCCGCGGCGCGGTCATCCCCGCCGGCCCCGTTGCCCCAGACCACGATGCCCCGCACCAGCTCCAGCTCATCGGGAATCCACAGCAGCTCGGCGCGCTCGTCCGCCTCGTACTCGTAGTAGCTGGCCATGCAGGGCGCTGTCAGCAGCAGGACGGTCGCTACGAACATCATCATGAGGGAGACTCCGAGAACAGCACCATTCTAGCAAACCCCGCCCTCTGCGCGCCCCTGGCGTAGAGCGCCCGCATCTCCAGCCAGGTGCTGCAAAGATTTCGCCAGGTATTCTGTCATACAACATCCGAACCTCGCCCGCGCCGATCTGGACGGTCGGGCGGTTCCGATGGAGGACGCACAACCCGCAACTGTACCTTTGCGGACGGCAAAACCCGGGACGGAACGGCATCCGGCGAACCTACCGAGCACGCGGTTTGGGGGTCGCGCTGGCCTGCGGATCCGATCCTGACAATGTTACACTTGTACTGTCTCCAACCAGGAACTTCCATGCCACGCCAAACCAGGCTCACTCCCCACCTCGAGAAGCTGGGCATCATTCCCGACAAGCAGCTGGCCGCCATCGTCGACTTGAGCACGGAAGCCGTGCGCAGATACCGCACAAGGCGCGGCGTTCCCGCTCGCTGGCGTGGCGAAGGCGCCCCCCTGCCCCACGAGGACAGCATCCTCCAGCAGCACGCCGCAGCGCAGGCGGACGCAGCGCCGCCGAGAACGCCTGTCCCCATGCAGGGACGCAAATCCCACAAGCGCTACCGGTCCCGGCTCGCTCCCTACCTGGACCAGGTCGGCCTGAGTCCCGACAGCGAGCTGGCGGCCCTGGCGGGCGTGACCATCGGCGCGGTGCGTAAGTTCAGGCAGCGCCACGGCATCCCGGCGCGCTGGCAGAGCGAGCGCAGCGCCCCGTCCAGCGCTGTCGCTGCGACGGATCCCGCCGCAGCGCCTCCCAGACCGCCCGCCACCGGCTGGACCACGCGCAAGCCCCGCAAGTCCAAGCTGGATCCCTACCTGGACAAGGTGGGCGTGCTGCCCGACAAACAGGTGGCCGAGTTGGCCAGTGTGACTCCCGAGAACGTCAGGGCCTACCGCACGCGCCGTGGCATCCCCGCCCGCTGGCGCGGGGAAGGAGAGCCGCTTCCCAACGAAGACGCCATCCTGGCCGAGGCCAGGGGACACGCGGAGACGGCGCATCAGGCTCCGGTCGACGAGCTGCCTCCTGAACCAGACGAGCCCCCCGCCAAGGGATCCTCCGTGCTCCCCGCTCCGCAGCCCTCCCCCCGTTCCGGCCTCCAACAGGGCTACTCCGTCGCCGTCGAGGGCTCACATGGTGAGGCCGAGTTCGTGGTGGTGGGGGCCGACATCGCAGAGGCGGCCAAGCTGGCGCTGGCAGCCGTATCGGCAGGCAGAATCAAGGGAACCGTGGTGGGCATGCGTTTCCTGGCGCAGGTGCTGACCTAGCGCCCCCCCCCGGCACGCAGAAACCTCGCCGCGGCTGGCCGCGATGATCGCCTCTGAATGCAGGTGAAAAGCAGCCAACCGTGTATATATTGCTGGGTTCTCAGCGACGGATCGTGTATGATATGCGGACACGCTTCCAGCCCCATCGACGAGGGATCGCACATGTCCAGCTCGAACCTGGCTACTCTCGCAGCACCTGCCCTGCTGCTCCTGCTCCAGGCCTGCCACTGCGAAGGCGGCGCCAACCTGGATCACGACACCTTCCTGGACCAAGAAGGCATCGTGGATGCCACGGGCGAACCCGATGACACCCAGGCGCCCGAGCAGGCCCCGCAGGGCGTGCACGGCACCATCCGCGGCAATATATCAGTGGAGCTGTACGAGACCACCGAGACCGGCGAGGTGGTGGCCTTGGCCTGGGAGGATTCCTGCTTCGGCGACATCTTCCCCTATGGCTCCATCTACGTGGCCGCCCTGGTCAGCGACGAGAACACCGGCCAGGAGACCTTCTTCGCGGACACGCTGATCGGCACGCCCAACGTGGATCCGGACTACAACCCCTACGTGCTCGAGGTGGAGACGGAACAGACCGAAGAGGTCCACGTCTACGCCGTGCTGGACAAATGGGGCGACGGCGTCATCAGCGCCTCGGATCCCTCGGGCATCTACGCCGAGCCCATCCGCCTGGCCGACGGAGAGACCGCGGAGGACATCGACATCTCCATCCTCACCGAGTACTGGTGCGGCTACGACGACGGCACCTGCCCCGACTGCCCCACCTCCTGGGGCGACGGCAGCTGCCTGCAGTGGAACGGCACGGAATGGGTCAGCGTCTGCGAGGGGGAATGCGAGACCATCGAGATCTCAGGCCACGTCGACGTCAGCACGCCCTACAACAGCGGAACGGCGGTCGCCATGATGGTGATCCCCGAGACGGGCGAGCCCTACTACATCGACAGCCCCATCACCCTGACCGGGCGCGACTGCGACGCCAGCGGCTGTGAGGGCGCCGACGGCCAGCACAGCTTCGTCGTCTGCACCCAAACCAGCACCTGGGAGCTGCTGGGAGCCTGGGACAGCAACGGCAACGGCATCTACGATCCCGGCGACACCTGGGGCGAGCTGGTGGACGAGAACGACGAGCCCCTGGGCTCCATCACCGTGTCCGAGGCGGATCTGCCTGATCAGCGCATCCTGATCCCGGCGGGTGACTCCAGCCTCGACATCGTGCCCTACGTGCTGCTGTCGGGCGAGGTCACCATGGCCTCGGGCGACTTCGACGACCTGCTGGCCGAGTACCCCGAGGCCTCGGTCTACGTCACCCTGCTCAAGTACTTCCCCTCGGGCGACCTGGCGCTGTCCGAGTTCGACGAGGCCTACGACTACGAGGTCTGGACGGCCGAAGAGATCCAGGGTCAGAGCGCCCTGTCCTACAGCCTGATGGCCCCCGCCAACACCACGGCCTACCTATGGGCCACGGCCGACGTGGACAACGATGAGACCCTGAACGAGTCCGAGGACCCGGTGGCCTGCCCCAACGGCGGCAGCTGCATGATCGCCACGGGCACCAGCAGCCAGTCGGGGTTGGATTTCGCGCTGGCGAGCTTCAGCGATACGGGGGACTGACCGCGCTCAGTACTCCGAATACAGAGCGTAGACCGCCCCAGCCCCGCTGCCCCCGGTGTTCTCGCTGGGCGCGCCGGCCAGCAGCTCGCCCCAGCCATCGCCGTCCAGGTCGCCGATAGCCACGCCCTGGCCGCAGTAGCCGCCCTCGCCCCCCCCCCCCCCCCGGGGGGGGCGGGGGGGGCCCGGGGGCGCGGGCGGGGGCGGGGCCCCCCCCATCCCCCCCCCCCCCGCGCGGGGGGGGGGGGTCCGTGGTGGCCAGGGTGCCCGTCTGCGGGCCGTAGAACAGATAGATCGCGCCGCCGCTCGAGCCCGGCGCGCCCACCAGCAGCTCCATGTACTGGTCGCCGTCCATGTCGCCGATGGCCACGCCCGTGCCCGCCAGGGAGCCCATGGAGCCACGCACGATCAGGTCGGCGTTGCCCAGGCTCATGGTGCCTGAACCCGGCCCGAAGACCACGTGGGCCGCCCCGGCGCTGCTGCCGCCCGCGTTGCCGTAGGATCCCACGGCCACATCCCCCAGCCCATCGCCGTTGACATCGCCCATGGCCAGGGCGTAGCCGGCGTAGTCGCCCGCGCTCTCGCCCACCATGAAGACATCGGCGTCGGCCAGGCTGGAGCTGCCGCTGACGGGCCCGAAGACCACGTAGGCGGCCCCGGAGCTGCCGCCGCCATAGCTGGAGTAGGTGGCCGGGATCAGCATATCGCCCACACCGTCGCCGTCGAAGTCCGAGCCGGCCCGTATGGCGCGGCCGGTGTAGTCGCGGGCGCTCTGGCCCGCCATGGTGGCGTCGGCGTCACTGGTGAGGGTGTAGTTGCCCGACAGGGGACCGTACTGCACGTAGACCGTGCCCGAGGCCTGGCCGCCGTCGTTGGTGTAGTAGGCGCCGATGACGGCGTCGGCCACGCCGTCGTCGTTGACGTCCGCCAGGTCGGTTCCGTGGGCGCAGTAGGTGCTGGCCTGGCCCGTCAGCACGGCGTCGGCCGAGGCCAGGTCGTAGTCGTCGGTGATGGGACCGAAGACCACCCAGGCCGCGTTGTTGGCCGACCACGGCGCGCCGACGACGATGTCTTCGTAGCCGTCGCCGTTGGCATCCCCCGTGCCCACGGAGCGCCCGGCCCCGTAGGTGATGGTGGAACCGATGATCTCGTGGCCCGCGTCGGCCATGGAGGAATGCCCTGAGAGGGGGCCCTCGATCAGGTAGGCGCCGCCGTTGTAGCCGTTGGCGTAGAGCGTGGCCACGACCGCGTCCTGGCGGCCGTCGGCGTTGATGTCGCCCACATCCACCAGCCGGCCGGCGTCGTAGCTGGGCGAGGCCCAGTGCTTGGCCTGGGCGTTGGCCAGGTCGTACTCGTCCTCGAAGGCGCAGGAGGTGTCGCGCTCGTCGCAGTCCTGGTCCACCCCGTCGTCGCAGATCTCCTCGGCGTTGGGATGGACCGTGGCATCGCCGTCGTCGCAGTCCAGCTCTTCGCCGTCGCAGGCCTCGGCGTACCAGCCGTCCTGATCGGCGTCGAAGTCCTCGTCCACCAGGTCGTCGCAGTCGTCGTCGACCTGGTTGCAGGTCTCGGCGGCGCCCGGAAAGACCGTGCCGTCGTTGGGGTTGCAGTCCGAGTCGTCCTGCACCCAGCCCTCGTCCGGATCGCAGGTCTCCTCTTGCTCCGAGGCGTAGCCGTAGCCGTCGCCGTCGTGGTCGCTGTACCAGGTGCCCACCTCGCCCACGTCGGCTCGGCCGTCGCAGTTGTCGTCGTCGCCGTCGCAGACCTCCTCGGCGCCGGGGTTGACCGCCGCGTCGCCGTCGTCGCAGTCGCCGCCCTGCTCCACCCAGCCCTCGGGGCCTTCGCAGTCTTCGAGCTCGGTCTCGTCATCGCCGTAGCCGTCGCCGTCTTCGTCCGCGTACCAGGTCCCGGTGGTCCCGACGTCGGCGTAGCCGTCGCAGTCGTTGTCCACTCCGTCGCAGATCTCGGTGGCGGCGGGATTGACCGCCCCGTCATAGTCGTCGCAGTCCTCATCGTTCAGCACGTAGCCGGTTGGGGCCTCGCAGCCCTGCATCACGCCCTCGGTGTTGGTGCCGTAGCCGTCGCCGTCCTGGTCGCGGAAGTAGAAGCCCTGCACGTCCTCGTCGGTGAAGCCGTCGCAGTCGTTGTCCTTGCCGTCGCAGAGCTCCTCGGCGTCCGGGTAGACAGCCCCATCGTAGTCGTCACAGTCCTCGTGGGCGCCGTAGCCGTCGCCGTCGAAGTCCAGGCCGGTGTCCTGCGCGCTGTCGCAAGCGGTCAGCAGCAGGAGCGCCCCCAAGCTGACGAGTCGAAGCGGTATAGAGCGCATTCGCAGCCCCTCTTGGAAAACAGGTCAATACTCGGAGTAGAGCGCGTAGACCGCGCCCCCGCCGCTCATGCTGGGGGCTCCGGCCAGCAGCTCGCCCCAGCCGTCGCCGTCCACGTCGCCGATGGCCACGCCCTGACCGGCGTAGCCGCCCTCGCCCAGGGCCCAGGCCTGGGCGTCGGAGGTGGCCAGGGTGCCGGTCTGTGGGCCGTAGAAGAGGTAGATGGCGCCGTAGGCGTTGCCCGCCGTGCTGTCGGAGGGCGCCCCCACCAGCAGCTCCATGTACTGGTCGCCGTCCACGTCGCCGATGGCCACGCCCGTGCCGGCCAGGGAGCCGTAGCTGCCGCGTACGATCAGGTCGGCGTTGCCCAGGCTCATGGAGGCGCTGCCCGGCCCGAAGACCACATGGGCCGCGCCCGCGCTGTTGCCGCCGGCGTTGCCGTAGGATCCCACGGCCACGTCTCCCAGGCCGTCGCCGTTGACGTCGCCCATGGCCAGGGCGTAGCCGGCGTAGTCGCCTGGGCTCTCGCCCACCATGAAGACGTCGGCGTTGCTCAGACTGGAGCTGCCGCAGACCGGGCCGTAGACCACGTAGGCCGCGCCCGAACCGCCGCCGCCGTAGTTGGAGTAGGTGGCGGGGATCAGCATGTCGCCGATGCCGTCGCCGTCCACGTCCGTGCCGGCCCGGATGGCGCGCCCCGTGTAGTCGCCGGCGCTCTGGCCCGCCATGGTGGCGTCGGCCTCAGTCAACAGGTTGTAGTCGCCCGACAGGGGGCCGTACTGCACGTAGACCGTGCCCGTGCCGCTGCCGGTGTAGTAGGCGCCGATGACGGCGTCGGCGAAGCCGTCGTCGTTGACGTCGGCCAGATCGGTGCCGTGGCTGCAGTAGGTTCCATCCTGGCCCGCCAGCGTGGCCTCGGCGGCGGTCAGGTCGAAATCGTCGGTGACGGGCCCGAACACCACCCAGGCGGTATTGGATCCCGAATAGGGCGCGCCGAAGATGATGTCTTCGTAGCCGTCGGCGTTGGTGTCGCCCGTGCCGATGGAGCGCCCCGCGCCGTAGGTGGCGCGGGCGCCGATGATGCGATGGCCGGCGTCATCGGCGCTGGCTGAACCTGACAGGGGGCCGTAGAACAGGTAGCCGCCGCCGTTGTAGCTGTCGGCGTAGAGCGTGGCGACGACCACGTCCTGACGGCCGTCGCCGTCGATGTCGCCCACGTCCACCAGGCGCCCGGCGTCGTAGCCGTTGGGGGCCTTGTGGATGGCGCCCGCGTCGGCCAGCAGGTACTCGCCCTCGAAGGCGCAGGAGGTGTCGCGAACGTCGCAGTCCTGGTCCACCTCGTCGTCGCAGATCTCCACGGCGTTGGGATGGACCGTGGCGTCGCTGTCGTCGCAGTCCGTCTCTTCGCCATCGCAACCGTCGGCGTACCAGCCGTCCTGGTCGGCATCGAAGTCCTCGTCCACCAGGTCGTCGCAGTCGTCGTCGACCTGGTTGCAGGTCTCGGTGGCGCCCGGAAAGACCGCGCTGTCGTTGGGGTTGCAGTCCGTGGCGTCCTGCACCCAGCCCTCGTCCGGATCGCAGGTCTCCTCGTAGTCCGCGGCATAGCCATAGCCATCGCCGTCGTGATCGCTGTACCAGCTGCCCACCTCGCCCACGTCGGCCCGACCGTCGCAGTTGTCGTCGTCGCCGTCGCAGACCTCTTCGGCGCCAGGGTTGACCTCGGCGTCACCGTCGTCGCAGTCGCCGCCCTGCTCCACCCAGCCCTCGGGGCCCTCGCAGTCCTCCAGCTCGGTGGAGGAATCGCCGTAGCCATCACCGTCCTCGTCGGCGTACCAGGTCGCGGTGGTCCCGACGTCGGCGTAGCCGTCGCAGTCGTTGTCCACACCGTCGCAGACCTCGGTGGCGGCGGGGTTGACAGCCCCGTCGTAGTCGTCGCAGTCCTCGTCGTTCAGCACGTAGCCGGTGGGGCCCTCGCAACCCTGCAGCACTTCCTCCGTGTTGGTGCCGTAGCCGTCGCCGTCCAGATCGCGGAAGTAGAAGCCCTGCACGTCCTCGTCGGTGAAGCCGTCGCAGTCGTTGTCCTTGCCGTCGCAGAGCTCTTCGGCGTCCGGGTAGGAGGTGGAATCCCAGTCGTCGCAGTCCTCGTCGGCGCCGTAGCCGTCACCGTCCAGGTCGTCCCCGACATCCTCGCCGGCAGCGCAGGCGCCCAGGGCGAGGAGAAGCAGGCAATGGCGGAACAAGTTCATGGAGCGGCTCACTCGTCGATTTCGGAGGTGACCACGCGGGTCTCCAGCACGTTCAGATCGCAGTCCGCCAGGCTGACGGTGGCCATGATCTTCTTGGAGAAGGGATTGACCCCCTCCACCCGCAAGGCGCAGGCCTCGCCGATGGGCTTGTCGAAGAGCGGCGCGAAGTGGCGTACCATGTGGTGATGCTCGGGCCGGTAGATGAGCTTGAAGTAGTCTTCGATGTCGAAGGCGGTGCCGTCCAGCTCGCCGTAGGCGCGGTGGAAGCGGCCGGGGGCGGTGAGGGCGCCGACGTTTTCGCCCAGGTAGAGCTCCAGCACGATCCGCCCGCCCTCGAACTCCAGGGTGTGGGCCTCGTAGTCCCAGCTGGGATCGTCGCAGACGTCGAAGGTCTTGGCGGTGACGTCCATGGGGGAGGCGCCCTCTTGATAGAGGTAGAACACCGCGTCTCCCAGCGAGATGTCGATGGGCAGGCCGTCCATGGTCAGAGGTGCGGGGGCCTCTCCCTTTTTGCCTACCAGATACAGGTAATGCCCCAGCTCGTAGGGCACGCCGTCTGTGGTCATGGGCTGGCCGCCCTCCACGTAGGTGTAGGTGGTGCCGGACCAGGTCTGGGGCGAGACATCGGTGTTGCCGGGGCCGCTCATCTCGGGCCCGGGCCCGTCGGCCAGCAAAGTGCAGGCAGGCAGGGCCATGTCGAAATCGCCCTCTTCGGTGGGCAGGGCCCAGCCGCCCTCCACCAAGCGCAGCAGGGCCTTGGCATCCACCTCCTGTTCCAGGGTGCGCTGCTCGTTGTAGACGCTGCAGTAGATGGCGCTGTCGGTCACCTCCAGCAAGCCCTCCCAGCTGTCGTCCCCCACGTAGGAGGACTCGCCGTCGGGGCAGTGCTTCCAGATGGTCTCGTCCACGTCGGCGTCGGTGTCGGCGTCGGTGTCGGCGTCGGTGTCGGCTCCGGCGTCGGTATCCGCGTCGGTGTCGGCGTCGGTGTCGGTGTCGGTGTCGGTGTCGGCTTCGCCGGTCTCGCCGGAGTCCTTGTCGTCGTCGCAGGCCAACAGGCCAAGCGCCAGCAAGGTGAAGAGGGCGAGCGGCCGGAGGTGGACGGGTGGGGGAGGAAGGCGGAGAAAGGGGGGCAGGTGCAGCTTCATGGTCTCCTCATCTCATCTCAGGTAGGGTCGGATCTGCTTGATCACCAGCCGGCCTTCGGAGGTGATCTTCCACTCGGTGTCCCAGAGCAGGTCGTAGCCCTTGGGGATCTCTTGATCTTGGGGGTAGATCTCGGCGATGTCCCAGAAGAGCTCGCCCAGATCCGTCAGCTCGGCGTCGGTCAGCACCTCTTCGCACTCGGAGCTCTCGGTGACGCGCAGGATCTTCTCAAGCACGCCGTCTTCTATCGTCAAGAGCACCTTCTCGGGCCACATGTCGGCGTCGGTGGAGACCACCTCCAGCTCGCCTTCCTGGGCGTTGACCAGGTAGCGATCGTCGCCCTCACTGGTGGGATTGCCCGAAAACGCCACGATATTGGCCTGCTCGTCCTTGCTGCGGTTGTTGACCAGGATGCCCATGGAGACCTGGGACTGGTCCATGGCGTACCAGTCGCGCTCCTCCCAGGCCTGCATATACCAGAGCGAAGCCCAGACGTTGCCCAGGCCCTCGGTCAGGGTCTCCTCGTTGTCCTTGTCCGGGTCGCACAGGCTGGGGCCCACGGTATCGTCGTCCAGGCTGTCGGCCAGGCAGACGCTCTCGGACTCGTAGAGCCCGGCGCCGCTGAAGGTCAGGGCATCTTCGGCGTTGGACGAGCTGCGGAAGCGCACCATCACGTCCTCGGAGCCGAACTCGTCCAGGATGCGAGTCTCGAGCATCTTGAGCAGGCCGGCGTCGAACTCGCCGCCGATCATGGCGTCGCGCAGGGTCTCCAGGCGGTCGCGCCTGTCGGCCGCGTCCTCGATGAAGCTGTCGTCGGCGTGCCAAGCCTCCAGCGTCTCGGCGAAGCTGTACTCGCCCTCGCCTTCGCCCAGGTCCACGGTCCAGGTGTTCTCGTGGATGAACTGGTCGTAGTAGTAGAAGGGCACCAGGAAGCCGTCGAAGGTGTACTGGGCGTCGATGCGCTGGTAGAGGGTGGCCAGGTTGGTGCCCTTGGAGCCGTAGGCGCAGGTGCCGGCGGTGCGCTCCTCGGCCGTGGCGGTGGCCAGCTCCAGCAAGGCGGGCATGGAGGCCTCTTCGACGTCGGGCTCGCAGATGTCCACCGGATCGGGGCGAATGCTGTCCCACCAGGCCTCGGCTTCCTTCCAGGTGGCGGTCGCGACGCTCCAGTCGTCGTCGCCGCACTCGAACTTGACCAGCAGCCCATCCCACTTGTCCAGCTCCTTCAGCGGATCGAGCAGGTAGCAGTTGGGGGTGCCGCGGGCCGCTGAGCGCACGTTGAGGTGCGAGAGATCCCCCTGGCGTGTGCCGGTGATGATGGCGCTCACCACCCGCTCCAGGTCCATGGGGGCCTCTTCGATGGCCAGGATGTTCTGGTAGCTGTACTCGGCCGCTTCGGTGGCGTCTTCCAGCGTATCCAGGGTGTAGAGGGTCATATAGCCGTAGGCTGTGCCCGGGTTGTAGACCTCGTAGACCACCTCTTCCAGGCCGCGGATGGGGAAGGGGGCGTCGTCCCAGTCTTCGGCGGCCGATTCCTGGGCCGAGGAGTAGGGCACCCAGTAGAGCTCGCCCACCAGGAAGCGCTCCTGCAGCTGCTCCCAGGCCTCTGTGACGTCGTCCATTTCGATGGTGCTGCTGGCGTCGGCCGGGTCGTCCCAGACCGTGAAGCCGTAGAAGATGTCCTGGCTGTCCATGTAGAGGGAGTAGGTGCCGGCGTAGAACTCGCGCGTGTCCGGGTACAGGATCATGGCCATGTACTCGGTGGTGGTCAGGCCCGAGAAGAGGTCGGGGAAGGCCGTGATCAGGAAATCGTAGTGCAGCGTGAAGGTGTCGACGTACATGAAGACGGGGGGCAGGCGCGCCCCGTCCACAGCCGGCACCATGTACTTGCCCACCATCAGCTGGTCCACGGCCGTGGAGTCGATGGTCAGGGCTTCGAAGCTGTCCTCGCTCGGGATGCTGTGCTCGCAGGCCGGATAGCCCAGCCGCTGCTCGGCCTCGGGGCACTCCGTCTCGTCGAAGACGGGTGGGGCCGTGTCGTCGGGCAGCTGCGTGTCGGGCGGGGCGGACTCACCGCCGGAGCCGCTGTCGTGGTCGCTGCAAGAGCAGCCGCAGACGAGCAGAGAGGCCTGTAGCAGGGCAAGGGAGAGGTAGCTTCGCATTGCGCCATTATCGCACGGAACATGCCAGTCGGGTCTCCCGATTACCTGTAAGCTGTCGGTTGCCAGCATAGGGACCTCGCAGCGGTGGTTGGCGGCGGCGGATTGGGCGAGGGAGAGGCTGAGGCGCGCTGCGCGGGCCTTTGTCTTGAAGTGTCACGATACGGTGAATCCGATCGTTCCTTGACAAGAGGCCCCGTACCTCCCGGTGCGCCCCCCCCTCCAAGGCGCTAAGACGGCCCGCACCGCACCGCACCGTAGAGCCAAGAGGACATCGCCATGGCGAAAGATACGGAACCCAGAGGCCTGCTGCAGGGCCTGCGCGTCGTGGAGCTCGGTCGGGATCTCGCCGTTCCCGTGGCGGGCATGCTGCTGGCCGAGCAGGGTGCCGAGGTGCTGCGCATCACTGACGGGCAGGCCCACAGCGCCGATCCCGTGCGCGACGCCCTGCTGGCTCGCGGCAAGCAGGAGCTGCCCCTCGATCTTTCCCAGGAGCGGGACCGCCGGACCCTGCGCCGCCTGGTCGCCCAGGCCGACGTGGTGCTGGAGAATCGCGCGCTTGGCGACATGGAGCGCCTGGGCCTGGACTTCGAGCGCATCCGGCGCGAAGTGAATCCCGGTCTCATCTCTTGCAGCATCCCCCCCTTCGCCGTCGAGGATCCCCGCGCATCCCTGCCCGCCTTCGAGGCGGTGGCCGGCACGGCTGGCTTCCTCTACCACAAGCCCATCGGCATGCCCCAGCACCACCGCTTCCCCCTGGGCTCGGTGCTGGCGGGTCTCTTCGGCCTGAATGCCGTGTTGGCTGCCCTTGTAGCCCGTGAGCGCATGGGCCGTGGCCAGCATGTGGAGTCCTCGACCTACGGCTCCGACATCTTCGCCCAGATCCTGCTGGTGCTGATGAAGACCGGCATCCCGCGCGGCTTCGTGCCCCTCAAGATGGTGGGCACGCCCTTCATGGGCTCCTGGCTCTGTGGCGACCAGCGCTACATCTACCTGCACATCACCCTGCCAGCCCACAACGCGCGCATCCTCGAGATCCTCGACGAGAACGGCTACGCCGAGCAGGTGGCCGACCTGCGCTCGGTGCTCTCGGCCGAGACCATGCGCGACCCCAGCCAGGTCAAGAGCATCCCCGAGGCCAAGAAGATCCGCGAGCGCTACGAGCGCATCTTCCTGAGCAAGAGCGCCGACGAGTGGGAGGAGCTGCTGGGCGGGGAGCTGTGCTGTATCAAGGTGCGCACCATCGAGGAGTGGCTGCCCGACTCGCTGGAGGCGGGCATGGAGGACGCCTGCACCGTGGACGATCCGGTCTTCGGCGAGCTGCTGGCCACGGGCGCGGCGGTCACGGCCCCCGACTTCCCGCCACGCCTGGAGGCGCGACGCAGCGCTGCGGGCGCCGAGCGCGACATCCTGGCCCGCTGGGAGGACGATCCCCGGCCCGACACGGCGCCCGACACCACCCCGGACAGCGACCTGCGCCACCCCCTGCAGGGCCTGCGCGTGCTGGATCTCTCGCGCATCATCGCCGGCCCCTGCGCAGCCCGCATCCTGGCCGAGCTGGGCGCGGACGTGCTGTCGGTGCAGAGCCCCACCGGCCTGGACTGGGCGCTCTCCTTCCACCTGCTCTTCAACACCGGCAAGCGATCGGTCACGCTGGATTTCACGGGTGACGAGGGCAAGAAGAAGCTCTGGGCCATCGCCCACGACTTCAAGCCCCACGCCTTCATCCAGAACTACCGCCACCTGGAGCTGGCCGCGCGCATCGGCGTGGACCCCGAGTCCATGCGCCAGCACTTCCCCGACATCGTCTACACCCACCTGAACGCCTACGGCGACAAGGGCGTCTGGCGCGACCGCCCGGGCTTCGAGCAGGTGGTGCAGGCCGTCTCGGGCATCCAGATGTCCTATGGGCGCGACGGCGTGCCCAAGCTGCTGCCCACGCCCGTGATCGACATCGGCTCGGGCCTGCTGGGGGCCTCGGCCACCCTGCTGGGGCTCTACCACCAGGCCAGGACCGGCCGCGGCGTGTTCTCGGCCACCCACCTGACGCGCATGGCCGTGCTCTTCCAGCTGGACTGGATCGCCGATTTCCAGCGCGAGAAATGCCTGCAGGCCGCCAGGACCAAGGGCTCGGCTGTGACCATGGATCCCCAGCAGGAGGTCCTGGCCCATATCTTCCGCGCTCGGGACGGCTTCGCCTGCGCCACGGGCAGGCGGCACGCCCTGGAGGCCTGGCTGAGAGCTGCGGGCCTGGCCAGATCCGGGACGCCCTGGCACGCAGCCCTGGCGCGCAAGCGGGTCAAGGCCCGCTCCATCGCCCACTGGCAGGCCAGCCTGGCCCAGGCCGGCCAGGATGGCGACGCGGCCGTCATCGCCGTGCCCCCCATGGGCAGCTTGTGCAAGGACATCCGCAAGTACGACAACAGCCCCATCCCCCTTGTGCGCCGCCGGGATTTCCCGGGCTGCCCCTCTGAGCTGACCTTCGTGCGCAGCCCCATGCGCCTGTCGGCGACTCCTATGAAAGACGCCGATCCGCCGCCCATGCGCGGGCAGCACACGCGCGAGGTCATGGCGCTCATCGGCGAGCAGGTGCCCGAGGGAGCGGGCGTGATCCCCTACCCCGAGGCCAAACCCGTGCTGGTGTGGCTCTCCACCCTGATCAGGTGGGGCTACTTCGCGTGGCGGTCGGGAAACATCTGAGGCGTGGCGCGTCTCACCAGCCGCCCCCACGGAATGAATGACGCCAGGCCGGCGAGTTAGAGGCTGGCAGGAGGTCACATGTCCATCGCATGCCAGCCCGCCCTGCTCACCCTGGTCACCCTCCTCGCCTGCCACCGCGCGGGCGTGGACCTGGACGACTCCGGCGCCACCCAGCCCGATGCCGACGCCGACACCGACACCGACGCCGACACCGACACGGACACGGATTCGGACACGGACAGCGACGTGCCGGATCCCTGCCAGGTCAGCCTGCCCGCCAACGTGGACGTGATCAGCGGCGCCACCACCTACAGCCAGTCCAACGCCCTGGTCTGGCTCTGCGACGGCGCCTCGGTCACAGGCAACGGCTCCTGGGGCAGCTGGTACGTGGAGTCCGACGCCATCCTGAACCTCAACGGCAGCGACTCCGTGCTCTACGTCAAGGACGGCGCCATGGTCTCGGTCAACGGCGACGCCGAGGTCACCCAGGAGGAAGGCGCCACGGTGCAGGTCAACGGCGACGCTGAGACCACGATCTGCGAGACGCTGAGCTTCGATGTCAGCCAGGTGGAGCAGGGCTGCTACTAGGAACTACCCCACCGGGAACATGTCCAGGTAGCCCTCCATCAGGTCGTGGCACTCGACCAGGAAGTCGAGCACGGCCTGCTTGGCGGCGTCTTCGGGCACATTGTTGTCCTGGTTGTAGACCGTCCACTGGGCCTGGATGCGCCAGACGCCGCCTGCGCCGGGCAGCAGCGCGTTGAGGTAGGCCTGCTGGTCCACGTCCAGCCAGGAGATGTCGGCCTGAGGCGGGTCGATCTGCCAGTTGCGGTGCACCATGGCCCAGCCGCTGGCCAGCTCGATCCACAGGTACTGGTTGTGGGCCTTGCTGACGGTCTGCACGCCAAAGCCGAAGTCGCTGGTGAGATCCTCCAGGGCCTCCATGCGCTCGCAGCTGCGCTCCACGAAGCAGTCGGGCCCCGAGAGATACTCGCGCTCGTACTCCACGAAGGTCTCGGGGTAGATCAGATCCTGCTCGATGGCCACCAGGGCGTATGTGATGTCCTCTACGCTGTGGTGGCTCAGCCGGGTGACGGCCAGGCCCACCATCTCCTCCGCCGTGCGATCCTGCTCGTCCAGAGCGTCCATGGCGGCCTCGGTCAGGGCCTGCACCTCGTAGCCCTCCTGCGCCACCACGGGGTTGACCTCCAGCCAGGCCAGCAGCTCCTCCGCCACGGCCAGCAGCTCGGCGCTGTCCGCGTCGGCGTGGTGCTCGAAGACCTCGGCACAGAGCTCCCAGAGGGTCTGGGGCGCCTGCTCGGGACTCTTGCAGGCAGCCAGCGCGCAGGCCAGCAGGGCGATGCGGAAGAGAGGGGGCATGGCTAGGCCTCGAGGGGGCAGCTGACAGCGTAGCGCCGCGATCCGCGGATCACCAGCACGGGCGTAGCGCGACGCCGCAGGCCTCAGAGCGCGTTCACCTCCAGCTGTCCCACGAAGTCGTAGCGGCCGTAGCGCACCGCGGAGTGGAAGAGCTGCACCGTGTAGCTGCCGGCGGCGGGGAAGTCGCAGCTGACGGCGACGCGGCCTCCGCTGCTCACCGTGCAGTCGCGCTTGCCGCTCGGGCCCTTGTAGCTGGCCAGCAGGTAGGCGCCGTGGGGATTGGAGACGGCTATTTCGGCTCTGCGCTGCACGGTGATCTGGCTGCGATCCGGCCGCAGCAGGGCCAAACCGGCACCGAAGAAGGAAGGACGCATATAGGGCTGGCGCACGAACTCGCCCTGGCTGATGGGCGTGGCGAGCTGCCAGGCCTCTTCGCCCGGCAGGTGATCCACCCGGAAGACCTCGGCGGGCGTGAACAGGTAGTCGGTGGAATACTCGAACTGGAAGCTGCCGTTTTTCTCGAAGCCCGCGTTCCAGGTGGCGTCGATCAGATACCAGCGATCCTGGATCTCCACGGCGTTCCAGGCGTGGTGGCTGCCCGCCAAGCCGCCATCCTGGGCGCGGCAGCGGCCTACGATGTAGGCGATCTTGACGCCCGCCTCTCGGCCCAGGGCCACCAGCAGGTTGGCGTAGCCCGCGCAGACGCCCTTGCGCGTGCGGAAGACGCTGTCCGCGTCCTGGGGCTGGCGCTGGCCTTCCTCCAGCGAGTCGTAGTCGTAGGCCACGCGGGTCACCACGTAATCGTGCAGGGCCTTGACCAGCTGGAAGGGATCCTGCTCGCGCTGCGCCAGGAAGCGCGCCACCGAGGCGATGCTCTCCTCGTACTCGTCGGGGATATCGCGTGCCAGGGGGTGCGCCGCCTCGGGCAGGGGCCAGGCCAGCCCCCCGACGGCCGCGCCCGCCACGGGCGCGCTGGGCACCAGCCGCTCCTCCCGATCGGCGATGGGGCCCTGACGCGCGGTGACCATGCCGCCGCAGAGCGCCTCCACGATGCGCGGCGCGTGGCGCACCTCGCCCTCCACCAGGACCACCAGGCGCCGGCCGCGGGCCTGCTCGCTGGCCTGGCACAGGCGCTTGGCAGCGGGCTCGTCCAGCTCGAAGCGGTAGTAGGGCTCCCGCAGGCGCACCGAGAGCACCTCGCCGGGCTCCACCAGGCGCTCCTCCACCAGGTAGGGCGCGCGCCTCTTGCGCTGGCCCGCCTGCTCCTCCCACTCCCAGTAGAGGCCCTCCTCCGGAGGCAGCATCCCCTTCTCATGCAGCGCCGCCAAGAGCTTCTGGTCGTCCTCGAAGACCTCGGCCGGCAGGATCTGGCGCGCGCGCTCCACAAAGGAATGGGGCAGCCAGCGGCCCTCCATGTGGATGGCGGGGCGCCAGCTGGGATCGGGGGCCCGCAGCTGCTCGCAGGGCCGGGGGGATCCGCTGCCGTCGCCGAGCTGGAAGCCGCCCTCGTGCTCGGCCACGATCAGCTTCAGGCCGGCCGCGCTCTCGAAGTCGCAGCGCAGCTTGCGGCCGTCTTCGAAGACCAGGCGCAGGGCATGGGGGCCCGCGCTCAGGCGCAGCTGGCCGTCCTGGGGCACGCGCAAGGGGGGGAAATCCTCGTCCACCTGGCCCGTGGCCCCTTCGGGCAGCAGGAAGCCCACCAGCAGATCCTCGGGCTCTTCAGCCGGGAGGGGCTCTTCCAGGGGCGCCGGGGGCGGCGGCTCGCGCTCCTCGGCCAGTGCCTCATAGGGATTCTCCTCCTCGGCCTCGAGGCGCTCCTGCACCTGGTCGGCGGCCAGCAGCAGGGCCTGGCGCACCAGCCCGGTCCAGGGAGCGTCCACCCTGTCCAGCATCCAGTCGCCGCGGGCCGTCACCGCCAAGAAGGCCGTGTGCGGCCAGAACCAGAACAGGCCGCCCAGGAAGAGCAGGTTCAGGGCCAGGGTGCGCAGCAGGATGCGGTCGCCGAAGCTCAGGAAGCGCTTGCGCCGTCGGGCCGCCAGGTCGTCCATGAAGCTGGAGGACTTGCGGCGCCGCGCGTCCAGCCGTGCCCGCAGCCAACCGGCGCCCAGCTCCCAGACCAGGGGCAGCAGGGGGAAGAGCAGGGCGCCGGCCGCCACCACCAGCCAGACCGGGCCGTTGGCGTAGGCCGCCAGGGAGCTGGCCAGCCAGACGCCGGCGAGGGGGATGGCCAGGATCAGCAGCCAGGCCAGGGCCTTCAGACAGAGCAGCAGGGCTCGCATGAGGGCTCACTTCCAGGTGCAGGGGGGCGGCACCACCTAAGATGTAGCGTTTCAGAGGGATGGAGGACAAGGAAGGGCTATAGGCGGAGCAGGAGGCACCCATGCTCCAAGCCGCCATCTTCGACATGGACGGCCTGCTGGCCGACTCCGAGCCCCTCTGGGCCATCGCCGAGATCGAGCTCTTCGCCACGGTGGGCCTGCAGCTGAGCGAAGACGACTGCCGCAGCACGCGCGGCCTGGCCATCGAAGAGGTGGTGCGCCTGCGCTGGGAGCAGCAGCCCTGGGAAGCGCCATCCGTCACGGAGCTGGCGGATCGCATCCTGGTGCGCGTGGTGGCGCTGGCCCGGCGCCAGGCCCAGCCCATGCCCGGCGCGCGGCGGGCCGTGGCCGCCGCCCGGCAGCGCGGCCTGCGCGTGGGCCTGGCCACCTCCTCGGCGCCTGCCCTGGCGGAGGCCCTGTTGGGGCGCCTTGGCCTGGCGCACAGCTTCGACTGCGTGCAATCCGCGGCAGGACTGTCCCACCCCAAGCCCCACCCGGCGGTCTACCTGGCTGCCGCCACAGCGCTGGACGTGGATCCCCTGACCTGCGTGGCCCTGGAGGACAGCCTGTCGGGGGTGATCGCAGCCAAGGCGGCCCGCATGAAGGTGATCGCCGTGCCCGATCCGGCCGAGGCGCGGGACGCACGCTTCTCGCTGGCGGATGTGTGGCTGGGTTCCTTGCTGGAGCTTGATGAGGGGGTGTGGGGGCGGCTGGGGGGCTGATCCCCTACCGGTTGAACCCCAAGGCGAAGAGCAAGGCGCGCCGCACCTCGTCCAAGCGCCGCTTCGGGAGCGTGCAGAGGCGTGCGCCGATCTTGCCCCGGTCCACGGTCTGCACGTGATCCAGGTTGACAGCGCACTCTAGCGCCACACCATCGATGGGCGATAGCGCCACCTCGGTCGGGATGTCCCTTATGGTGGTGGTCAGCGGGGCGATGGTGAGCTGCCCCAGGTACTCGATGGCCGAGCTGCGGGTCAGCACCAACACCGGCCTGCGCTTGTCGGGCCTGGCGAACTGATACCAGCGCACCTCGCCCCAGCGGATCAGTCGGGCCACACCTGCTCCGCTTCCCAGTCGCCGAGCTCATCGACCTGAACGGGCCGGCGCAGGTAGCCCTCGCGATGGCGGCTCTCCTGCTCCTCCTCCTCCAGGTGCGCCAGGGCCTGGGCGAGCGCCTGGCGGGTGAAAGCGGAGCGGGTCGTCCCCAACTCGCGAACGGCTTCATCGACCCGGGCCACAAGCTCCTCGTCCAAGGTCATCTGCACGGTGCGCATCTTCGTGCCTCCACATGGGAGTAGCTATACACATAGCTATTGTAGTCCCCAATTCTGGCGGCGCCAAGTGGAGGGCCGCGTTCATCTACTCCCGCGCCCGCAACCTGCGCTCGGCCGCCTTGTGGGCGTTCAAGGGCGCGCGGTAGATGTCGAAGACGCGGTCGGCGCCGGCCACAGCCGCTCCAGTGACCGCCACCCCGAAACAGAATCCTCTAGCTCCCTTGGTCTTCGTATTCATGCCGATCAGGCTCCAGGCCACGCCCAGCGCGGCCCCTCCGGCCTGCAAGCCCATGTGGATCAAACCCTCCCTCTTCTCCCCGGAGTAGAAGTGGCCGGCGCCGAAGCCCAGGATGATGCTCTCCCGCAGGGCCACGTTTGGATCCGGCCCCGCGGCGGCCGCCCGCATGGCGCGGAAGAGATCGGCGCTGGTGAGCGGCCCGGCGGGATCCTTCGGCGCGGCTGGCGCGGGCTTCGAGGCGGCGGACGCCGGCTGGGGCGCGGCCTCGGCGACGGCGGCGGCGGGTTCTTCCACCGGTTCGACCAGGGGGACCACCACCGGGGCGGTGCGCCACTTGCGGGCCTGGGTGGGAGCCGCGGTCTGCTCCTGCGCCGCCACCGGGGCGGCCTCTGCGACGGGCGCCACCACTTCTTGTTCCTCCGCCCCGCAGCTGCCGAACTCGCTCACCATCCAGGAGGATCCCAGCGCTGAGACCCGCAGGCCGCAGCTCAGCTCGGCCTGGGCCAGGGCACTGTCCATCTGCTGCTGGTGGCTGCCGGAGCTGGGGATGGACACCACCACGAGCTGGGAGGCGGGTACGCGCTGCTGGATCTCGGCCAGGGCCTTCTGCGCGGCCGAGCCCGCCGCCCCCGCCAACACCGGTCCACCGGCGCGCTCCGCCAGCGCCAGGATCTCTCCCTCCAGCTCAGCCTTGGGGAGAACAGCGGCCGAGGCCGTCGAGACCATCAAGACACCGAGAAACAGCATGTCACCCTCCTGGTTGCGTATTTCGAAGCGATCAGCCCGCAAGAAAGCCCTATCCCGGTTTTCCGGTCTTGGTCCAGGTTCCTGATGGTCGCCCCTTGCAGCTCTCCAGACCGCTCCCGACGCATGAAGCGGCCTGCTGGGTTCGGCCTGCCACGGGGGGCCAGGGAAGGTGGGTCCGCTTGCGCTCCGTGCAGCATGGGTGTCGCATGGGTGTCAGACACTATAGGCATGGGTGTCAGACACTAGGAACAAACAATAAAAATCCTGGCTCTTCGTGTCTGACACTCGTTTTCACACCCGTTTCCGAAGGAAGTTCGCCACGGCTGCGCCCTCGCCGCACAAAGTGGGTATCGGACACTATGGACCAACAACATAAAATCCTAGTTCCTAGTGTCTGACACCCGATCTGACACCCCAGATTGTATTCGCAACCATCCACTTCCTCGTACCGGCAGCTATGCTGGTCCACCGCTGTCTGCCGGCAGGTCTCAAATTCCTCCGGCTCCACCGTGCCCGCCGTGATCTCAAGCTCCCAATGCGCCTCGAACCAGACCCCCCCCTCGCTGGTGTGCACGCAGCCCTCGGAGCCGGTGTCCTCAGAGTAGGGGCAGTCCCGCAAGCGCGTCTTGGCGGGGCAGTAGTGGGTGACGCTCAGCTCGGTGATCTCCCCAGGAGAAGGCGACGGAACGCCATGGGGTAGCATGAAGGTGGACAACCAGCGCCGAC
>CAYVQL010000170.1:0-23669 GCA_964454135.1 uncultured Enterobacterales bacterium
TCCCATGATGGCGGCGATTCCAGAGGAGATCCATGTGGAGTTGACGAGCTTGGGAACCGGGGATGCAGGCGTCCTGGGGAAGCGAGCCGTCGGTGAGCCTCCTTTCGTCCTGGGTGTGGTCGTGGCCAGGGCGCAGGCCGCGTCGGGAGGTATCCAGGATGGCCGCCGTGGCCACTGACCTGCATTCACTGCCGGCCCGTCTCCAGTGGACCCTCGAGTGGCAGACCCGGCACCTGATGCCCCTGCTGGCGCAGGAGGGTGCCGAGGCCCGACTGCGTGCTTTCTGGCAATCCGCGCGGCGAATGGAGATCGTCGTCTCCCGTGTGAAGCTCCAGGACTCGGCGATCTGCGTAGACGTTGGTGGAGGCCTGACCACGCCGCTCCGTTGGCTCCCCGGACGGGCGGTCTGCGTGGATCCGCTCTCCGAGCTCTATGCGGCGAGGTTCTCGCTGCCGACTGACCGCGTAGTGTACACGACCGGTGCGGGGGAGGCACTTCCGCTGGAGAGCGAGACGGTCGACCTGGCCATCTGCACCAACTGCATCGACCACACCGAGGAACCACGAAGGGTGATCGCGGAGGTGCTGAGGGTGCTTCGTCCTGGGGGTTGGTTCTGGTTCACCTGCGAATCGATCCCAGGAGAAAGAAAGCGAAACGCTGGGCACCCTCACGCGCTCGATGAGGCCGCGATCCACGCGCTTACTTCGGGATTTGAGGAGGTCATCGCGTGGGAGGAGCCCTGGCGGGGAATCCGTGGTCACCTGACCGACAGCGCGGACTATCGCGGCGTGGAGCTGGGATTCCTGCTGCAGAAGCAAGGAGCGGTCCATGGTGGATGAATACGGCGAAAACAAATCACAGCTCTGGCCACGGCCACGTTGGCCAGACGAGGATTCATCCATCCCCGATCCCAAGAAACTTCCTCGTTCCAGCCACATCCAGCAGCCCTCCCGCCAACAGGCTTCCCTTCTCGTCCTCCGGCAGGCAAGGCGCGAACTTACCGAGACGGCCACGCACGAGGCTCTGGGCAGATTCCACGGCGACGGCATTCCAATCCAGTTCAACGAGCCTGCGCAGCCCCTCACGAGCGACGGTCATGGGAACGTCCCTCGCCTTGAGCGACAGATTGCCGGCGACCCACATCTCCCCTGTGACCTTCTCCAGGCCCGCGGAGAGCAGGTAGTTGATTTCGCCTCCTGCGAAGGTGTGCCACTGGATCCCTTCAGGCGTATCCTCGAGCGTGGGGCCGTCAGGATCCAGGAACTCCTGGTACTCTTCGCGCAGGGCGCGCAGCTCATCCGATGCGGAAGCAGAGAGCCATCGCTCCTCAGACCGCCGCGGCTCCAGCAGCACCGCCTTAATGGCCTGGCAGAGCCGGAAGGACAGGAACGAAGGCTGCCCCAGCCAGGTCGGTACGCGCCCCTTCTCGGCTGGCTTCACGGAAAGCACTCCCCGGGCCAAATCGGCGCGGATCACCCTCCAGGCTCTGCCCGCCAGACGAAAGCAAAGCGGCCCCTCCCTGCGTGCATTCGCCTGGACGAAGAACGCCTGGACGTAGCCGACCTCGTTGCGCCCATGCTGCACGCGCATCACAGGGGGCTGGTCGAATACGGCGTAGAGGTCGAAGAAGTTCTTCCGACCATAGAGCTGCTCTCCACGCCGACCGAGGGAGAGCGTTCCCCCCGACTCGTAGAGGATGTCCCTCTCGAGCATGGTGTCCACGATCCGCTGCAGCTCTCCGCCCTCGATGGCATGGAAGGGCCAGGCGCGGCGGATCCACGGCAGGATCCGATACCTGGAGATCCCGCCCTCCTGCAGCACGAGAGCCATGACCTCGTGCGCCAGGATGTGGAAGGCCCGCGCCTGCGGCACCACGTCCTCCACCCATCCCGACTCGGCCAGCCTGACGATGGTGACCGCCTGAAGGAGCTGCTCGGGGCTCATGCAGAAGAACGAGCAACGGGCCTGGCTGCCCTCTCGCCGGCCAGTGCGGCCGATGCGCTGCAGGAAGGACGCGACGCTCGCTGGAGAATCGACCTGGACGATGAGATCGAGATCGCCCACGTCGATGCCCAGCTCCATGGTCGACGTGCAGACGATGGCCGTGTTCTCTCCCTGCGCGAACTGCGCCTCGGCCAGCGCGCGGTCGGCGCGACTCACCGAGCTGTGGTGGATGAACACCTCCACTCCCCGGCCCGACAGAGCCTGCGCCACGCGCTCGGCCCGGGCGCGGCTCTCGACGAACACCAGGCTCTTGTGGCTACGGGCGACCTGCGCGATGCCGAGCGCCGCGTCGTGCATGTCCGTGCACAGATCGATGGCGATGCTCCGAGGCGCGGGGCTCCTGGGGGGATCGACCAGGCGAAAGGCCCTCTCGGAGGCGCCCTGCAGCCAATTCCCGATGACCGCTGGGTTGCCCACGGTGGCTGACAGGCCGATGCGCTGCAGATCCCGACCGCAGAATCGGCCGAGTCGCTCGAGGAGCGAGGCCAGGTGGGCCCCACGGTCGTCGCCGGCGAAGGCGTGGACCTCGTCGACGATGACGAACGACAGGTTGGCGAACAGCGCCCTCGCGTCGGTCTTGGCGCTGATGAGCATGACCTCCAGGGACTCAGGCGTGGTCATGAGGATGTGGCGGGGCTCGCGCCGGAACCGCGACCGGCGGGAATCGGACACGTCGCCGTGCCAGACGAAGGCGTCCAACCCCACCATGCGCGCGAGGCCGCGGACACGGCCCTCCAGGTTGTTCAACAGTGCGCGGATCGGGCAGATGTACAGCGCGGCGACCGCCGGGATCTCGCGGGTGAGGATCCATGACAGCACGGGGAACAGCGCCGCCTCGGTCTTGCCCCCGGCCGTGGGCGCGAGCACCACGGCGTTGGCGCCATCGAGCACCGTCTCGATGGTCGCGATCTGGACTGGACGAAGGGTTCGCCAGCCGAGATCGTGCACGATGGCATGGCGCAGGTGCGGATGAAGCCGCGCTGCTCCGTCTGTCAACGCTCAGCCCTCGAGCCTGCGGCGCTTGCGCGACGAGGATTCAGGAGGCTTTTCGCCCTCCTTCCCAGGCCCAGCCTCGGCAGCCCTCAACGCGGAGAGCTCCTCGTCGTTCAGCCGGGATTCGTCGAGGACGAGCTGGTAGTGCTCCGCTGGGTCGTAGCTGGCGTGCTGATCCACCCGGTCGAGAACGTCCGTGAGCTCGCGCAGGAACAGCCTAGGCGCGACCTCGATCCGGCCCCCGAAGCCGCTGGTGACGCGATCCACCAATGCGGCGAGGAAGGCGTCGTTCACCACTTCCTCGATCCTGGTGCGCTTCGGCGTCGGGTAGAGCGCCCGGACCTTGGCGCCCACCTCGCGCAGACGCTGTGCGGTGAAGGGCAGCAGACGCACCTGCGGCGCTCGCAGGTTGTCCCAGCGCGGATCGCCGTCGAAGGAGACCTGCACCCTCTGGTAGAGCGGGGCCAGACCCTTGAGCCCCTTGTAGCCTTCGAAGAAGTCCCGGGTGCCCGTGACCACCAGGTAGAGCCCCGGGAGCTCGTCCATGGCCAGCATGTCCATCAGCTGACGCAGCGCGTTCAGTGATTTCTCCCTCGTCTGGGCGTTCATGCGCTGGATGGTCTCCACCTCGTCCAGCACAACGACCAGACCGGCGTACCCCGACTGCCGGAGCAGGAAGAGCAGCCCGGAGAGGAAGGTGAGCGCAGCCTGGCCGTCTACCTTGCCCTTGACACCGCCCGCGGCGGCGATGCGCCGCTCTGTATGTGGTTGACCGGCAAGCCAGGCCAGCAGGCCCTGGGCCGTGGCAAACTCACCCTCGTGCATCGCCCTGTGGTAGCCCCTGAGAACACTCGAGAACGCAGGATTCCGTCTCGAGATATCGACGAGCTTGTCCTCGAGGCGTTGTTCGGTGGCGTCGGGAAACGCGGGATCGTCTTCGTTCAAGCCCCTCAGCCGCTGGACCTCCTCTCCTACCTGGAAGAGCCAGCCCTCGATGACAGCCTGAAAGGCATTGGGACCATCGGCGGCGGTCTCCAGGCGCTCGATGAGGCGACGATATACCGTCTCCAGGTGATGCAGAGGAGTGTCGTTGATGGAGATCTGCACTTCAGCGGTCGCGAATCCCCGCTCACGCGCTCGGGCGCAGAGATAGCGGGCCGCGAAGGTCTTGCCCGTGCCGTACTCGCCACGGATCCACTTCGAGGTCCCCTTGCCCCCGGCGACGAAGTCCAGCTCTTCGTCGACCACCTTCATCAGTGGCTCCAGGCCCGTGACGAAGTGCTGAAGACCGCGCTTGGGTACGAGACCGCTGCGCAGCGCCGCGATGATCTCCCGGGACTCTGGCAGGTCGCTCATCGTCCTTGCTCCTCCGGGCCCAGGTAGGTGTACAGGGTCTCACCGTCGGGCAGCACCTCGTCCGAGAACATCACGTGGCCGAGCCCGTACAGCTTGCGGCGCAGTGCCCGGATGAGGCCATTGAGCCGCATCGGGGTCTTGTTCATCCGCTCCGCCAGCTCGCTCGTGCGCGCCGATCCGTTGTCGTGAAGCAGCACGAGCACGGCCTGCTCGTCCTCGCTCAAGGCATCGAGCATCTCCAGTGGCAGCTGGAGCACGTCGATCCTGGTGGACGGCTTGAACAGATTGGTCTGAGTCTCTGGAGGTTGCGAGGGCAGCGGCGTCGCTACCGGCGGCGTGACGGGTCTGGGGGCGAGAGTGGGCTCGGAAGACAGGCCTCGACCGAACCACCACTCGGGCTCGTCCGCCTGCAATCCCTCTCTCTCCAACCAAGCCAAGGGCACCGCCATCTCTTCGAGCCCGCAACCGCCATGGAAGCCGACCTGGGGCATACCCATATAGGCACCCATCCTCCAGGCGAAGGCACGGCGCGCCGGCTCCCCACCCAATCCAGCTACGTCGACCTCCGCGAAGCCCTCGGGGACGACCTCGCTGGGCTGCAGTGAGACGAAGCGGTGGGCGCTCCCTGCCCCCACACGCAGTGCTTTGTCCAGGAAGGGGCTGTGGCCGTGGTCGGCCGTCACGAGCACCTTTCGACCGCACGTCAACGCCGTGCGGAGGCTGGGCTTCAACGCGATGATGTCCTGCGGAGTGATGCGGTAGACGGCGCTGGTGTTGGAGGAGCCGATCTGTTCGTCGACGGCACTGAACACGGAGGCGACGACCTGGATGCCGTCGTCGCGGAGTGCTTCCCGGAGCGCTCCCCCGCCATCGGCGAGATCGCCCTTGAGAAACAGCCGCCGGCTCCTGCTGCCGAGGCTCGGATTCTGATTGAAGCGCGCCTTGTCGGTGACGGCCTCCGACTGGTCTCTGAAGACGGTCTCCGCCACCAGGGGATCGTGCGGAAGCTGCCCGAGAAAGATGGAACCTCGAGTGTGGCATGTGATCGTCGGCAGAGGCGCCAGGGCGGGCAGACCGGCTACCTCGCCACGGTCATTCGGCGTGATGCCAACGGGGAATACGCTGTCCTGAGACAGCTCGAAGAGCAGCTCCAGAAAGACCGTGTGGCTGCATCCGTCCAGCACCACCAAGTAGATGCGAGCATCCGGATCCTCGCTCCACACGGGCGCGACCATCCTCTGCCAGATCCTGTGCAGAGGGACGACCTCGGGATGGTGGAGGGCCGCCTCGTAGTCTGCTGCGATGCTCTTGGCGAAGTGCTCGTTCTGCTTGTCACGTCGGCTTCGCCAGCGTTCGAGGACCCTCCTGGCCTCGCCATGGTAGCCGCTGCTCGCCGCCAGCGCCCTGCGAAGCTGCCACGCCGCGAGATCGGCAAAGGCGCTCTGCTGCAGGTACTCGCGCGTCTGCGCTGCGATGTCGGCAGAGAGGACCTGGGGGCGATCGAGCCAGCGCGTCACGCGAGCTATCGCCTCTAGAACCTCGATGTCCTTGAGACCCATGGGGGCGGCGCGGTGCGCTTTCAACCAAGCGATGTCCGAACCCGGGATCGGCTTCCCTTCGGCTGCGCTCTGGGCGAGGCTGTGGCAGCGGCCCTGAAAGGCCAGGGGCAAGACGTGGCTGGTCTGGAACTGGGATGCCGTGAGTAGCTCCCGACCGAGCTTGTCTGCCTTGTCCAGGAGGCCCGAAGCGGCGTCTGCGAGCACGCCGAGAGCATCTTCGACCAATCGGCAGGCCGTGCGGCGCAGGATTCGGCGGTCCATGCTCAACGGCGGGTGTGCCGCTGCCGCCCAGAGCGGACCCCAGACCTTGCGTGGTAGCTCATCGCCCTCGACGGTGAGCAGCGCTCCGTGGATCATCAGCACATCCAACCGCCCCTCGGCCGCCAGGGCCCAGGCGAGCAGGCGGCCCTCGTCGCCGTGGAGCGAAGGCAGGGCCTCTGTGACCAACGTGCGCACCTCCTCCAGCCATGCCGGTGGCTCACCGATCCAGCTCGCCAGCAGCTCCGCGGGCGACAAGGAGCGCACCATCTCCCCCACGCTCGCATCGACCAGCAGCTCGGTGAGCAGCTTGCGGTCCACCACCGTTGGCAGCGTGCGCCGCGTCATCGCCCGGCTGATGCTCTCCAGATAGGTCATGGCGAGCGTCTGAAGGTGGTGCGACTCCGCACCCACCACCCTCACGCCCAGCACCACCTCGAGCACGTCGTTCACCGACAGGGCGTGGACGCGCTGGTAGCGGCTGCGCCGGAGCAGGTCGGGCGGCAGCTTGTGTGCCAGCTCGCCGGGGATCACGGCGATCAGCGGCGCTCCCTTTGCCTTCCAGAGCAGGTGGCGCAGCCCGATCTCGGTGCTGGTGCGGTGCACCGTGTAGGTGCCCTGGGAGGTGGCCATCTGCTCGGGGAGACTCTCGAGCCCCTCGCCGTCCAGCACCAGCACGAAGCCTGTCTCCGTGGGGCCGCCGCTGCGCTCGAGCAGCCGGCTCAGCAACAGCTGAGACGGATTCACGCCTGCTCCTCATCGTCGGGTATCCACTGCACCACAGCGATCTGCGCAGCCGTCTGGTCCAGATCCCTCAGCCTGGACCTCAACGAGCCTAGAAACTCGGACAGCGCATCGGGATCGGCTGTGTCGAGCTCGGTCTCGTAGATCACTTCGAAGGGTTTGGGCTTGGTGGGCGGCCCTGGAGGAGGCGGTGGTGGCGGAGGCGGAGGTGGTGGCGGAGGCGGCTTGACGAGCCGCCCCAGGATCTCGTGCGCCTTCTCGTTCCAGGCTCGAATCCAAACCGAGTCGATGGAGTGCACGGAGTGCGCTCCCGCCAGGCGCGCGTGCAGGGAGAGCAGGTGCGCCGTCGCGTCCTGGCCCACGACTGGATGCCCGGTTCCGCTCTCGAGCAACCTCCGGGCGTTCTCGTCGAGCTCGTCCAAGGCCGACTGAACCAGGCCCACCTCGCGTACCACGGCGCGGTGCTTGTCCGAGGCATCATCCGGCCAGAGGTCCAACACTGCCGTCAGCACCTGATGTGAGTCCGTGCCGACCGTCGCCAATGGAGCCAGCCGCCGATTGGCTTCGTGCAGCTCACCCAGGCGTTCGCCCTCTTCGACGCCGAGCCCCACCACACGCTCATGCAGGGCCTGAAGCGTTCCGCGTCGCGTAGATCCCACTTGCTTCAGCTCGACCGTGAAGCGGTCCTGGCCTTGCAGAGAGCGGTGGGCCGGCGGTTTCTGCTGCCCGAACAGAGAAAAACCCAGGTCACGCGCGCGGTGCCACTCGGCAGCCTCGACGAGCTTGCCTCGCTGGAGCTTGAGCGGGACGGCCGTCATGCCAATGGACACCTCCTGCGGCTCCCCGGTGACCTGATGAAGGGCCCTATGATCCCGCCTGCACAGGAAGCAGAGGAAGAGATCCACCACCCACGGCTGCAGACCGTAGGTGTCTCGCAGATGCTCGGCCACCGGAGCCCAGGCCAGGCTGTCTCGGTCGGCCCGCTGCAGCACGTCCTTGATGTAGCGTGAGTCCAGCCGCAGCGAGGCCTTGGTCTGGCCCAGGTTCACGAGCTCCATGGGCTGACCCAGGGTGCGCAGCACCTTCTCGGTGGCGTCGTCGTAGTGCACTGACACCGAAGGAGACTCGCCGGCCACGACCATCCACTCGAGCAGCAGCCCCAGGTCTGCTTTACGGGGCTCGGCCTTGAAATCGGGATGCCCCGGGTACTGCCTGTCCATCAGCACCGCGGCGATGTGTGCGAGGTTGTCGGCCAGGCCCTCGTGGGGTCGGCTCTGATCCACGTCACCGACCAAAGGAAAGAACTCGCCGTCTGAGATGTAGACCTCGCGCAGCGAGTCCATGAGCTGCTTGGATAGAGAGCGCTCGCGCACGCCGGCCTGCTCCAGCACCTTCGTGCGGTCTTGAGGCCCGAAGGTCTCCAGCAGATCCTCCTGGCCTGGTGCGGAGAGCAGGTAGCGCACCGCGGCCAGCTCGGTGACCACGCCGAGCTCCGTTGGGCTGAAGTGGCGCGGCAGCCAGCACACCGTGTAGCGGTTCCCCTTCTTCTTGCGGACGTTGGTGGCGCGCAGCCGATCCTCGTCCACGGAATGCCCCGGGTCGTCCCAGGGGTAGTCCACGACCACGCGGAATCCACCTACGGGCGGCTCGAAGTCGTCGTAGGACATCTCGCGCACGTTGCCGAGCTTGAGCGTGCCCCTGCGGGGTGTCCTGCGCCACGACAGGACCCAGTCGCCCTCGTTGGGACCACCTTCCTGGAAGCCCTTGAGCTTGTCGATGCCGAGGGCGCCCTTGAGCGCGGCGTAGAACACCTTGAACCGCTGCGCGGTGTTGTCCACCTTGGAGCGTGCGCGAGCCAGGATCTCCCCCAGGCTGACGCGACCGAGCACGTAGCGCACGATGGCGGTCTTGCTCTGACCGGCCACCTGCAGGTCGGGCACCTCCTGAGATAGGGCGAGCAGGTCGGATTCGGTGACGCGCAGCCGGCCACGGTAGGTCTCACCCTCCACGTCGACGGAGTTGAGCTGCACCAGCCGTTCGATGGTCAGACCCGCACCCTTCAGGCGCGGAGAGACCTCGGCCAGCAGCACCGTCTTGACCACCTGGTCCAGCGCCGCGTGCCGGCGCTCGTCGAGCCCTCGCGCAGGATCGCTGGCCAGCTTGGCCATGGCCGGAGCCAGGCGCTCGTAGTACTGGCGGTGGACATCCTGCAGCAGCTCCACCTTCTTGCTGGCTTCTACCCCTGACTGGGGGAAGATGGCGTTGAACGCCGAGCCTGCCGGGAGGAACTCCCCCAACCGCAGGCCCGGCTGGTGGAGTACGAGCAGCTCGTACAGCAATCGCAGCGCAGAGCGCTCGCGCTGCATCAGCGAGGTGACATCCACCAGCATCTCGATGAGGGCCGGGTGGAAGGGGTAGACATCCTCGAGGTAGCCCACATCGGCGTTGGCCAGCAGGCCGGGGAGGATGCGCTTCTGGCGCCGAGCGAGGCTCGCGACCGCCTTGGCCACAGCGGCCGGTTCCCTGGGTTGCAGCACACGCCCTCTCACGATGTGCCGCAGCTCCACGTCCTCCAGCTTGGTGATCTCGAAGCGCTTGGCGTGGTGGTCGATGCGGGCGTGCAGGCGGTCCTCGTCCACCAGATCGGGGAAGAACTCCTTGAGATTGCGCTGCCGGGCCACGAACACGAAGATGGGCGCCTTGCGCATGCCCGTGTTGTGGTCCACGACGACGTTCATGTCGTTGATGGCGGCGACGAAGTCCTTGCCCTCCTTCTCGGCGAGCCACAGCAGGAACTCGTCGACCATGAGCACGATGCCGCCGTAGCCCTGGCCTTTGGCGTGCTCAGCCAGGCGTTTCAAGCCGACCGTCCACTTGGGATCGATGCCGGCCGTGGCAGGATCGCGCCCCTTGTAGACCAGCCAGGCCTTTGCCAGGCGCTCCCGCGCCTTTGTCGAGCCACCTGCGACCGCCTCGAACTCCTCCTGGCTGCCGACGATTCCGGCTTGCTTGAGCTTCTCCCAGAACAAGCCGCCGTAGGTGCGGGCCTCCCGGCGGGCCTCGTCGAGCAGACCCTCGACGTTCAGGAACTCGAAGGGCGCCTTCTTCCTGCGTCGCAGAGCTGTGTTGAAGGCATCGTAGACAGCCCGGTCGAAGCCGGTGTCCTTGCCACGCACGGAGAGCATGTGGATGCGCACCACCAGCAGCTTGGCGCCACGTACCCAGGCTCGGTGGTCCACTCGCTTCTCGACCGGCTTTGCTTGCTGCGCCGCTTCCAGAGTGGGCAGGAACTTGTCCCAGGCCGCATCCACGTCCTCGAACAGCAGCGAGAGCATGGTCATGAAGTGCGATTTGCCGCTGCCGAAGCTTCCGTGGACGAAACGGCCGTACTCCTCGCCCCGAGCCTGCACCTGGCGCATGTCCTCGAAGATCTTGGGTAGCTCCTGCGAGACCGCCGGGGTGATCACGTAGTCGCCGACCAGCTTCTGCACCTCTGGACCGTGGGGATCCGCCTCGCGCAAACGGATCACGAAGCCCATGGCCCGGATCTCCTCGGGCGCGGGCAGGTGGTAGGCGTCTGTGATGGTCAAGGTCATGTGCTCTCTCCCGATTCCAGGCGGTCGCCCGTCTCTGCTTCTGCTATCACCTGGCTACTGCTCGCCCATGGTCCGACGTATGGCCTGGTCCACCGCAGGCGCGTAGCATTCCCAGGCATCGCGGAATCTACCCAGGAGCTGCTCGCGAAAGGCGGGTAGCTCGTTCCAGAATTCCGGAGCCTGAGGACGTTCGTGGTGCCAGACAGGCCACCAGGCGGAGCTCTTCGCCCCAGCCGCGATGGCGGGGCGCCCCACCGCGCTCTTGAGGGCCGCGTGGAGCTCCTGGTATCTGGCGGAGTCGTCCTTGTTGTTCCAGATCCCCAGGTAGCCACTGTCGAACATCGAAGAGGACTTGGCCCACTCCAGCCCAACAGCGACGGAGATGGCCTCCTTGGGCCCATAGAGGCCGAACCACTCCTGCCTCACGAGGAACAGCTTGGGCCAGCTTCCGTCCAGCAGGGGCAGCGCCATGACGCCGTCGCCCAGATCCGCCGCCAGGTCTTCCAGCGGCTCCGCCAGGGAGCGGAAGAAGCGATTGGCTTCGCGGTGGACTTCCTTCTTGAGGGCGGCCCAGGTCTCGATCTGCTCTCGGTGTCGAAGGTAGAAGATGTGCCTTGGATCCAGGGTCATGGCGTCTCCTTCGGGAAACTCGCGCTCCAGGGTGTGCAGGTAGGTCATCGCCGCAGCGAAACGAGAGGCATTTCCTTGGGATTCTGTACGCTCCAGGGCCTCGGCCAGGGCTGCTCGCACCTGGCGAAAGGAGAGCCTCCTCCACGCCTCGACCGTTGGACCGGCCGTCCTGGGCGGCCTCCCGCGGGGTGTGAGAAATACGAAGCAGGCGTCAGGCTCGGGGGAGAAGAGCCGGTACAGATCTTCGCACTGCCTGCGGCTCTCCGGAGCGTCGACCTTGGCTTCGAAGACCACGGTTGCGCCGGGAAGCCGGGCGATGATGTCTGCCCTGCGGGGGCCCCTGACCTCTTCGGTGGTCACCTGGACTTGACCTGGCGACCAAGCCCCGCCCTCCAGGCCCAGCTCACCGACCAGCCAGTCCAACATCACGGAACCGAGCCCGTGCCCCTCGAAGGGATCCAGCAGCCATGCCAGGACTGAACAGAGGACGACCTCCCGTCGTGACCGGCCGATGATGGAGAGCAGGTCCGGAGTGATGGTCGAGCTCCATTGCCCTGCACGCCGCAGCGCCGCTTGCTCATCGAGCAGGCGAAGCATCGAGCACTCCCAGGACTGGACGCGTTGCTGCCGTCGCTTTGTGCGCAGGTCACGGATACCTGCCCGTACCAGGGCCCAATCACCCATCATGGAGGTCATCTGCGAAGCCCATACTCCGGGGCAGGCGGTGGCTTGGTGGGTGTTCATCTGCTCCCCGTGGAGACCCGGCCCTGCGCCAAGGCCTCGAAGGTCTTCTCCCAGTCGTTCTTGAACACGTCGGTGGCGTAGACGGCAGCCAGCCCGGAGAACGCCTTGAGGTTCCTCCCGTTGCACTCCCAGGCGTGCAGGAATTGCTCGGTGGCCTTCTCGTGGTAGCGTTCATAGCTCCAGTGGAACAGGGGACGCAGCTCATCGAAGGGAGGACCGTACTTGTTGCTGGCGAGCCCAGGCATCTGGTTGCCACGGATGCCGAAGTGGGCCTTGAGCAGCGCGGTGTTCACGCCCAGGGCGGCGATGAAGTTGGCGAAGCCCTCCTCGAACTGTGGTAGCTCGTGGTAGAGCCTGATGTGCCCGTGATGCAGCGCGTCCTCCTCCTCGACGGGATCGTTGGGCAACGCCAGCATGGCGTGGGTCAGCTCGTGCTGCACCACGTTGGCCAGGGCGAGGGCGAAGGGAGCCTCCTCGGGGTGCCTGAGCCCGAACCAGGTGGCCAGACCTTCGCGGGAGCGCTGCCGCTCCAGCAGCCATCCTGGAAGCCGGGGCATCCCTCGAGACCAGTGCAGGATGCTGGAAGGTGAGACCAGGATCGCTGGACCCTCGATGTCCAGCTCTGGGATGCTCTGGAACACCACCCCCGAGTGCCTTTCCGGGTGGAAGGAGACCAGATCCATGGCCGGTGGCCCGGAGCGCTGGAAGCTCTCAGCAGCACCCTCCAAGGCTCGCAAGGCCTGGAGCAGCTCTCGTCTGAAATCGTCTCGCACGTAGCCCTTCAGCGCGCGGTCCTCGGAGAGCACGATCAGCGCCCGCTCCACCAGATTGAGCACGCTGGCCCCGAGCCCGTGGATCTCGGCCGGCCCGGCCTGGCCCTGCAGGATCTGGAAGCAGCAGTGCTCCAGCTTCTGGGCATCCTGCTGCAGATCCAGTACGCGGATGCCAGCGATGCTCTCCAGCACTCGTTCGAGGGCCGCGAAGATGGCGTGGACGGATTGGAATGGTGACGCGCCGCTCCGCGGGCCTGCACCTCGGGATGGGCCTCTATGGATGTCCCCCGTGGTGAACAGGCCCAAGGCCTGGGTGACCCAGCCGTCCACCAGGTAGATGGGCGGGCGCTTGTAGCGCCGGCGCAGAGTCTGCCCCACCATGGAGTGGAAGAAGTCGCGCGCACGTGCCACCAGGTCCGTGAGCCGATCCGGGGGTATGGCCAATCGGTCCATCCCCATACGCTGCCGGATGGGGTTCTTGCTCATGGACTCGTCGCGGGTGATCCCAGCGGCGGCTCCCCAGGGATCCGAGCCCTGTTCTCGGTCGTCGTCGTAGATGGTCATTTCTTCCTCCGTCTCCGACGGGCTCTTCGAGGTGGTGGGAAGCGCTCCCTCCAGGACTCGAGCAGCACGGGCGACGGCCCCTCGCGCCCCACCAGGGATACGAGCTCGGCCTTGAGGCTCGAGGTTGCCCGTTCGTCCTCGCGAGCAGCGTCGTGTAGCAGACGCCAGGCGGAGTCCAGCAGGGCGATGCGGTCCTCCAGGGGCACCTCGCGGTCCTCGAGATCTTCGTCCAGAGCCAGGATCACACGGATCCGCTGTAAAGGGGTCCAGCCGGCCCAGCCGTAGAGGGTGGCGTTACCGTCGGCGCCGGGGACCTCCGTGAAGGCGATGAAGCGCTCCTTGGGGACGTCGAGCTTGCCGCGCAGCTTCCAGTACGCGGTGCGCAGGAAGTGGGTGGGTTTGCCGCGGCTTCCCTGGCTGTAGACGGGTGGTACGGGTATCTCACCAACGTCGACACCTGCATCCTCCTGTCTCTGGATATCCCAGGTCTCTTCCCATGTTCTGCGTACTTGAAGGCCGTCATCCGTGTAGACGTGGTACGGATGAGCAGGCATCGCTTGAGGCTCGAACAACTGGAGGATCATCACTTCTATGGCAAAGTCACGCCTCCCTGAAAGTGCTTCGAGAGCCTTCGCCACGATGGGGATCGATTGAAGCGCAGAGGCTAGCTGTGGAAGGGTGAAAGCGGCATCTCTGGTCCTGCACCACCTCTCGGTCCATTCGAGCAGCCACTCCCGCAGATCCGACGTGTCCTTGTCTTTCCTGTACTTTGGCTCCGCGATGTTCTTGTCGGTATCTCTCCACGGCCTCTTATTCAATGGGGACTCGATGAGCTGCAGATCGGGGGATGCTTCGATGGCCTCCACCCTTCGCTTCCAGCACGCCTCTGCCCAGGGAGGCAGATTCCCGACAGGAGGGGCTTCAGCCTGGCTCAGCTCGAGATAGGCCCCTCTCACGCGTATGGTAGACACTCTCGGGGTGATTCGCTCATACGGACGGTCCCCCCTCGGACAGCTCAGGTCAGAATAACGTTCGGGCGGAATAAGGCAGCTACTGTCGGCCATTCCGAAGCCTACGTAGACGACCCAATCGACCTCCTCCTGAAGCGCAACCATCCGTTCGCGCAGGGTATCTGCAGCCCTCCACCTCGCCTCAAGCGCTCTCCTTGAAGCTTGGCCATCCGCCGAGTCTTGGAGGATCGCATCGAGCTTGTCCCTGGATAGCAGCGCGGTAGACTCTGCTGCCGCCTCACTCAACAAACTCGAAAGCTGAACAAGGCGAAGTCGCAGATCGCCGAACTCGGGTAGCGGAAGCTGTTGAATCCCGGTCGCCGTGAACTCGTAGACACCGCGGGAGGGATCAGGGTGATGCCGCTGGCTGGCATGGGTCTTTGGATGGAATACCTGCTTCATCCAGAAGCAGGCCGTGGAGGAGTTAAGCAGACCCAGCAGGGCCAAGTGGTCGTCTTCGGTGGCGTCTTCGGGGAGCTTGATGACGGGAGCAGACCTGTTGAAAACCTTGCCGCCGCGGTCAAGGACGAAGTGGTTGTGGGTAGCGACGAATGCGAAGGCGATGGAGAGGGGGGTGAGCAACCTGTGTCGGTAGTGCTCCAGATGGTCATACCAGGCACCACCTCGCTCTTCAGGGGTCTTCCCAAAAACCGTTCGATTCCGAAGAAGAGCTTTGAACGGCCAGAAATGGCTCATCACCGCATCGTGGTCCGATCCAACGGAGTCGCCTCCCATCTCCACATAGGGGTAGATGACAAACTCCGATGGTTGAACTGCCCAATCCCTCACGACCTCGCCCATTGTCAAGGCAACAACGAGTTCACCCGCTCCCCGTCTCGCAGCAGCGTCTGGCTGCATGATGTAGACCGGGTCTTCACCGCACACGGTGGTGCGCCCGATGTCTGTCGTGATCGATCCCAATGTGGTCTCACCGGCTTCTTCCAGTCGCTGTTTCAAATCCACCGCCCCCCCCCCTCCAAGGCTCCAGGGGTGCTCCTTGAAGATCTGACGCGGCACCACGACCACACTCACGAAGTCGTTTTCGAAACCCAACTGCCCACACCCCTCAACGATGCTCGTCCAAACGCGCCCCTTCTCAGGATCCTCCGGGATCCCTACCTCACCCCGCTTGCCCATGACCGCCCGCACCTCCTCCCGCGGCGGTTTGCGGTTGCGGGCGAAGAGAAGCACCGTAGGCGTGCCGTGCCAGGGGATGTAGGCCTGCGAGGTGTCCACCACCAAGGTCAGGTCCACGCTCGCAAGCACCTTCTCGATCAGCGGCTTGCCGAACTCGCGCTTCATGAAGTTGTTCGAGGTGATCACCCCCACGAAGCCCGCCCTCACCGCCAGCTGGAAGCAGCGCTCCAAGAAGGGCGAGCCCAGAGAGTACTGACGGTAGGCGGAGAGATAGCGTCGACGTTTGCCAACCTTCGCGCGGTGGTATGCCTTGCGGGCCTTGTCCTTCTCGGTGATGAAAGGCGGGTTGGCCACCACGGCTTGGAAGCCGGGCTCCAGCACAGGTCGCAGGGCAGCCCGCACCTCAGGCTGCGTCAGGCTGGCCCGGGGCGCTGGCTCTTGTGGCGTCTCCAGCAGGGAGAGCTGCTGCCCCGTGTCAGGCTCCTCCCTCTCCACCTGCTCCAATGCGTCGGCCCAGTACACGTGGGGATAGAAGCGGGCCGCCGCCTCGAGCGAATCCACGCCTGCCAGCTCTGCCGCGGTCATCACCAGGCGCGCCCGGGCCAGGGCGCAGGCGTAGTCGTTCAGGTCGATGCCCACCACGCGATCCAGGGCGTGCTCCACGACCTCGAGGCGTGACCAATCCGGGTGCTGGGCCCCGGTGGCCTCGACCAGGCGACGCAGGGCGTCGATAAGGAAGTGCCCCGAACCGCAGGCTGGGTCCAGCAGCCTCACGGTTGCCGAACCGAATGCCTCGATGGCTGGAGCCAGGGTACGGTCCAGGATGAACGCGCGAACGAAGTCCGGGGTCTGGCAGAGGGCGAAGCGCTTCTTCACCACCGGATCCAGCTCCTGGTACAGGTCGCCCATCAGCTCGCCGTCGAAGCGCTCGTCGGCGAAGCTCCAGCGCAGAGCACCGCTGTCAGGATCCCGCTCGCGCCAGATCTCGAGTAGGCGACGTGAGAGGCGGTCCGAAGGCTCCACCAGCTGGGCGGGCTGGGCGGCGAAGAGCTCGGGCAGACCGCCTCTGCCGGAGGCCAGGTCACGCCAGATCCAGCGCAGGAAGGCGGTCTCGCCCAGGTTCGGCGCCAATCGCTCGAAGAGCTGCTGGGCCTCGCGGTCCAGGATGCGCCCCGGGCTCAGCAGCCCGCGGTCCTCGAGCACACGCACGTAGACCGACTGCAGCACCCACAGCACGGCGGCGCGCCGGGCGAGCAGATCGGTCCACACTCCGAAGTCCTCACCGACCTTCTCGTCCTCGTGGAGTTTCTTGGCCCGTCTTTTCGTGTTGCCAGGCACCAGCACCTTCGTGCGCAGGTCTCGGGCCAGCTCGGAGACATGATCGGCCAGGATTCGGGTGAGCTCACGTCGTTGGGCTTGGTTCATGGCATGGATCCGGGGAGGGGTCGCAGCAGCGGCAGGGTGGCACCCTCGAGGTGCCAGAGGGGGGGGCCCTCGTTGAAGCGGGGCTGGCGCCGGTGGATCACACCGGGCACCACGAGCACCCAGAAGCCCATCCCACCCGACAAGGTCTCGTCGTAGAGCCGCCTGGGCAGGTCGAGGGCATCGCAGAGTCCGAGCAGGGCGGTGTCCCCGAGCACGACGGTGTTTCCGGGCCGGCCGTGCTCCTCGAGCAGGCGCTCCATCAGATCCTCTGTGGCCTCGTTGAGGGCATAGCGCTGCGCCGTGAAGCGTTCGGCGCGCTCCAGGCTGGAGATGTCGCCGCCGTGCATCTCAAAGAAGGCGTCTTCGAAGGAGATCCAGTGGCCGCCCAGGGCGGCGGCGACGGAAGGACCGATCTCTGCGTGGCGCTCCGGCGGCGTGACCAGCATCCGGAATCCGCGTGTGTCCACCGCGTCCTTCAGCATGTCGCGCACCACCTCCTCGGGGCTGCGTTCGGCTCCCAGGACGATGGGCACCTGATCAGGCTCCAGAGCTGGACTCGGGGTGACGGAACGGCCGCTGTCGGGGACGATGCGGTCCCCCTGGCGCTGGTAGCCCAGCTCGCGCAGCAACTCGAGCAGGTGGTCGCGGTCGGGGAAGGGACAGTCTGGGCCGAACATGCGCCTCACGCGCGCCTTGAGCTCCGCGAACTCGATTGCGTTGCGCTCCCGTTCCAGGACGAAGCCGATGCTCTGGCTCGGCTGCAGGGGGTGGATGAAGAGGTGGCCCGCGTCGGTGTAGTCCACGTCCACGCAGAGGCGCACCGCCAAGGCCAGGGGATCTCCTTGGTAGTGGGGTAGCAGAGCTGCCAGGGCACGCCGGGTGGCGCCGGGCTCCTGCGGCGGCCAGAGGGACGCGAGGCGGGTGGTCTCATGCACGAAGGCCCGCAGCGTCGGACGGTCGAAGATGGGCCGTGCCAGGGCGCCGCCATCGACACCGTCGAGGTCCATCAGGGACAGGCGCCCTCCCGAAACGCGCACGATGAGACGCATGAGACCGCTGCCCCGAACCAGGCCCCCCGGCCAGGCGCTCTCCAGGCGCTCAGCGACATCGATGGCTCTCGCCACCCCGCCCATGCTGTCCAGCACCTGCTCGAGCGCCACCTGGGCCTGGGTCAAGGCGCCCACATCGAGCCGGTCCATGGCCCGGGAGCAGAGCGCGCTCACCTGTGGCTGGCTCGCGTCGAGCTGTTGAGCCACCTCGGCCTGGGTGCAAGGATCATCCTTGAGCCCCACGACGCGCTCCAGGGCCTCACGTTCGTCGTCGGCCAGGGGCCGGCTCGCCAGGTCCCAGATACGATCCAGGGTGTGGGCTTCGCGGGGGTCGGGGGTGTGGTCGCGGAAGCGATGCAATCCCTCCACGATCTGCACCAGGCGACCGCGGCCGATCCCTTCGACCGCGAGCAGCTGGCTGCGGGTGAGCCCGGCCAGGGCTCCCACTGTCGGGATTCCGTGGGCTTCGATCGCGGAGGCTACCGCTGCGGGCAGGGAGAGCCGGGACAGAGGCTCAGGTGAGGTGCTGAGCTCGGGCACGATGGGAGGCTCGCTGGACGCGGGCTCCACCACGGACACGAGCCCCTGCTCGCGAAGGCCGGCCTGGAATTCGAGGATCTCGGAGGCTGTCTTGCGACCGATTGCGTGGATGGAGCGCACCTGGTGCGGCGCGAGGGCCAGCAGCTCCCCCACGGTCAGCACGCGGCTGCGCGCGAGCTGGTTGACGGCGCGCCGCGACAGGCCCGTGAGCCGAAGCGGCGTGGAAGCCTCGAGCTGTTCTGTCCCAGGCCCTTTATTCGAAAGCTCGACCTCAGCGCCCAGGGCGACCAGCAGGGCGTCGCGCATGGCCCTGGCCGAGCCGAAGCGCTGCTCCGGTGAGGGGTGCAAAGCCTTGCGGAAGAAGGCTGCCAGGCCCGGCGGATCGATGTCCTGCTCGTCGACGCTGGGGTGTTGGTCGGGCTCGGGCACGCGCCCATCAAAGGCATGCCTGCCGGTGAAGAGCTCGAACAGGCAGAGCGCCGCAGCATAGCGATCTGTGGCCGGGCCCCAGTGGGTGGCTGCAGGATCGCGGTACAACGCCGTACCGCAGTACAGGGCATCGGAGGGAACCTTGGCCAGGCTGAAATCCAGGATCGTGAGCCCACCGTCGCCCACGATCAGGTTGTCGGGCTTGAGGTCCTTGTGGACCACGCCCTGTTGCTCCAGATGGTCCAGGCCTGCGAGGAGGTCTTCCGCGAAGCGGCGCTGGGTGTTGCTGTCGGGCGCAGGATTCTCGGCCAACCAGTGACGCAGGTTCTGGCCTCCGACACGCTCCATCACCAGGGTCAGACGGCCCTCGACCATCTTGGAGAGATCGATGACGCGCACGAGGTTGGGATGGTCCAGCTCCACCAGGGCCTGGTACTCGCCCTGCAAGGCCTCTTCGGCCGCGGACTGGGCCCGCGCGATCTTCAGCGCACGCGTGCGGCCGCTGACCAGGTGGCGCGCCGCGTAGACCACGGCCATGCCGCCGCGGCCGAGGCGAGAGATGATCTCGTAGTCGGGCCCGAGCCTCATTCCCTTCTTCAGGTCATCGGGGTCGATGACCGTCTGCTGCTCATGGAAGAGGGGTTGCGGGCGCCGCCTCTGGGGTTCCCTGGCTCGCTTGACCGCTTCGATGGCCTCTTCGAGCGTCGGGTAGCGATCAGGCGGGCGCAGGGCCAGCATCCGGGCCACCGCTTCGTCGAGGCCGAGGGGAATGCGCTGAGAAGCATCGCGCACCCGGGTGACCAGACGCCCCGTAGCCATCAGCGCCCGGGTGCTCTCGAAGAGGGGCCTGCCCGTGAGGATGAGCGCCAGCAGGACACCGAGCCCGAACTGGTCCGACGCCGGCTCCGCGGAGCTGAAGGCGTTGACCACCTCTGGAGCCGCGAAGCGCAAGCGCTCGTCGGAGACGGTGGTCAGGGAGATGGTGGTCTCGAGGCTGAGCTGCTTCGCGAGGTCGAAGCTGGTCACACGTAGGTGCACGGGCTCGATCTCGTCTTCGATCAGCACCACCTCGGGGCGGAGCAGGCGATGTACCACGCCCTGCTCGTGGGCCTGCTGCAGCGTCTGGGCGAGCTTCAGCCAGAGGTTGGTGCGCGTCTGCAGGTCGGCCTTCTTCTTCCCACGGACCTGCGGGCCGTACCGCTCCAACCAGGTGGTCAGCGTGATGCCTTCGAAGTGCTCGAAGGGGATGGCGATGCCGGCCTCGTCGGCGAAGGGCGGATCTGCGCTCAGGATGCCGGGGCTGCGGCCCAGCCGAGCGAGCACCTGGGCCTCCCAGCGGGCGCGGTCCCGGATGCGCTCACGCTGGGTATCGGTGGCCAGGTGGGGCACACCGTACACGCGCAACCTGGCCTTGCGATCCAACAGGGTGTGGTGGGCCAGGTACTCGGTGAAGGTCTCCTGGTGGTCGAGCGCCTCGATGATGGTGTATTCGCGGATGCGCCGGGTGGGCCCTGGCCCCTGCTTGGCGCCCGTCAAGAGCCGCAGTACCTCGCTCTCAGTGTCACCCTCGGTGGGTGTGAGCACCTGGCGACGCGCGAGCCGCTTGACAAGGTTCTCGTCCTGGATGGCGTCGAGGATGGTCTTGCGCGTGTGGATGCGGTCGTTGCTGGCGGGGCCACGGACTCCCACATTGACCGTAGAGGAGAGGAAGATGAAGCCTTCGACCCAGGCCTGCCCGGCCTTGTAGCTCTCCCGCCGCAGCAGGCTGGCCAGCACCTGCGCCGTCTTGCGGTTGCGCTTGAGCGGGCTGGGGATGGGGTGCGGCACGTACCAGTCGTGGTCGTTGCCCTCGATGGCGCCCCGGTAGGACTTGATCTCCACCACCAGCACGGCGTGGGGTGCCACCACGACCGCGTCCAACTCGTACACCACGCCCGAGCGCTCCACCAGCCACGGATTCCCATAGACCGCGTAGGTGTTGGGGAGCCCTTCCACGAGGAAGCGCAGCGCCTGACGCTCGGTGTCGTGGGCGGGCTCTCCGACCGGGATGAAGTGTGCGGGCATGAGGCCTCCCGGAAAGGGTCGGTGGATTCGGCGTCAGATCAGACCAACAGGATGGTGGCGCCGTGGAACCAGATCTCGAGCTGGTCCTTCTTCTGGAAGAGGCCACCCTTGGAGGGAGCGAGCCCCACCACGAAGTCGTAGCGCCCCTTGCGCACGGCGTGGCCCGGGTCGCGCAGCCCGCGTATGTCGGTCCTGGAGACGAACGAAGTGTTCGGGGCAGCGAGATCGAGAGCAACGACGCCGGCCATGGTCAGCTCCCGCCAGCCATCGCAAGCGATGGTGAAGTTGTCCCGCAGGGAGAGCTCTGGCTGGTTGCTCACCAGGTGGTGGGCGAGCTGCCCCCCTGTGCCGGGTAGCTCCAGAACGCGCTGGTGGCGCTGCACTCGATGGAGATCGGAGCGGGCGAAACGCGTGGTAAGCCCCAGCAGTCGAGCCTGGGCCGCGATGTAGTCTGGCCCTGGCGCTTCCAGCTCGAGCTCCGTGAGCGCTTGCAGCCAGGGATGGACCACGGTGTCGTGGAGCCGGTGGAGCTTCAGGTCTCCGGAGAGGATGCCCGGGTCGAAGGGGATGCGGTGCAGCACCGCTGCGTCTTCGAACAGCAGGCGGACCAGATCGGCGGGGGCCAGCCTTCCCTTGAAGCGGGTCCAGGTGGATAGCCCCGGCTCGGTCAGCCGAACAGGGCGCCGCCCGGCAGCTTCGTCACGTGCGAGCGCGTGGAGTAGCGCGGCTGCATAGGCTGCGGTGGCGCGCTGGTCCTTTTCGACATCGGAGACAGGCAGCTGGAGCACGGTGAACCCCTCGTTCTGGATGGAAGATGATAGCGAGGGGCATGGTGGAAGTCCACGCATCTACGGCGGAGATCCCGGAGCTCAGGCACCGTCGTCGTGGAGTAGTGCCGTCAGGTGTTCGACGATGAAGCGCATGGCCTTGACGTCGTGGACGTTGTAGCGCTTGACAACCTCGATATCGAAGTCGATCCCCTCGTCTCTCCAGCGGCGATACCACCAGCCAACCATGGCGCCATCGACTTCCTTCGGGGGCCATGGGTAGCCCAGGAACGATCCCACGGTCTTCAGCCTGTAATTGGGGGAGTGCAGAGCCAGCCGCTTGCGGATCGCTGCTGGCAGATCGAGCCAGCAGGCCTTCTGCATCCAAGGAGGGAGAGAGAGGCCGAGGCGCTCGTGGGCCTTGCGTATGGAGGTCCAGTCGAACGTCGTCCAGGAAGCGATGGGCGCCTCGGGCCATTCGTCGACGAGTTCGCCCAGCTGGGTGAACAGATCGCCGTGGCGCGCGGCATCGAGCTCAACCAGCTGGCGCACCTCCTGCTCATCGGGCAGGAGGACTCCGATGAGCCAGGGATCGTCCTTCGTGTCGTCCGAGGTCTCCACATCGAGGTAGATGAGGGGATCCGGGAAGGGCTCGCGAGCAAAGACCACTGGATGGCCGAACATCTGGGCCCGCGCCTGATGTCGGATGAGCCGCCCCGTTGGCCCACCGAGCACGGCTTCGATGACGCCTTCTTGAGCCTGGACCACTTCGCCGATGTTGCCGATGCCTGACGCGGTGAGCTTCGCTTCCCTGACCTCACCGATGTTCCAGATCCAGGAGGTGCGGGTGGTGGTGATGGGCTCCAGATTCAGCTCATCGAGGTGCAGGGCACCATCTTCCCAGCGCAGCAGTGCGTAGCGCAGGGGGGCTCCCTCGTGGTCGTGGCTGGCGACGTTGACGACCAGGCATTCTTCCAATCTCTCGGCCTTCCCGCCCTCGCGATGCACATGGCCACAGACGAGGCCGACCAGTCGGGGATTGTGCTCGATGACGTCGCGAACCACACGGCAGCCGATGTGATCCGGCCCGAACCGCCTCGCCTCATCGAGGACGCCTTCCGGTGGGGTATGGCTGACCAAGAGGCACGGCAGGTCGCTGGTGGTCGCCAGCTGCGCCTCGAGGTGCTCCCGGCGCTCCTCGTCACTCGACAGGATGTAGCCGATGCCGCCGGCGGGCGAGCCCTGCAGGCCCAGTATGGCGAGATCCCCGACTGTCATCGGGCTCTCATGGAGGTTCTGTCTTCCGGGGGCACGCAGGATGTGGGTGTAGATGGGGTGGCAGTCGTTGCCCAGGACACCGGCCAGGCCCAAGGGGACCGCATCGAGAGCTCGATGGAGTCGCGAGGGGGGCTTGGGGCGACGGGCGATCCACATGCACCACAGCCTGGAAGCTGCGTGCCTGAAGCTCATCCGAGATCCGAGCGGATTGAGACCTGCGAGGTACTCCTGGGCTTGCTCGGTGTTTCGGAGGCGGCCTTGCTCCCCGATCTGCAGCGCGAGGACTCGCGTTCCGTCGGGCAGCCTGACTGTTCTCCCTGGTGCGGCGCTGCCCTCGAGATCCTGCTTGAAGGCGTCCCAGGGTTTCACCCTGCAGGGCTTGGCCAGGAGCGAGCTGCGCCCACTCCAGAAGCCGAAGGCCTTGAAGAGGGGATCCTCCGGTTCGCGCGATTCTGCGTCCTCGATGGCCTCGGCGGCGATGTTCAGCCTGGCGCAGTCGGGCAGCGGGCCCAGTCGCTCCACGTCGTCGCCCGCGTAGAGGACGAGGTCGGGGCTCGTCCGCTCGATGAGGCGCGTGACGAAGCCCAGGGGCTGCGACCGCACGTCGGAGATGGCGAGGATGCGAAGGGGACCGGGCTTCCGGCTATCTGGTAGGAGAGGCTCCACAAACAGAAGATAGCGCCTTGCCTTGACGCGTGGCCCTGATCGTCGGGCCACCGCCCGCCGCGTCCGTCGACACCGGGCGTCGA
>CAYVQL010000171.1:0-22279 GCA_964454135.1 uncultured Enterobacterales bacterium
CCACCACCAACACCACTGTACCGCCGGACCGGCCCTCCGCCGCGCCCATGACCACCTCCGCGTACCCCAAGCCGTCCTCCCCCCCTCCCCGCCCACCTCCACCCGCACCCGCACCTCCCCCTCCCCTCTCACCAGGCGCTGGTCGCGCCGTGTCGCATACCCTCCCATGCGCTCGCGCATTTCCGTTACCACACTTTCGACTTTACATTGCATATTCGATAAGCTATTATCGTATCCTCACGTCGAACCCCTCTCATGACCCGCTACACCCCACGTGCCATCGAGCCCCTCTGTCGAGCGGCCCTCGATCAGGGAAAGATCCTGGTGCTCATCGGCCCCCGGCAGGCGGGCAAGTCCACCCTGGCAGAAGCCCTGATCCAGCATCTTCCACGGCAAGAGAAGCTGATCCTGAACCTGGATGATCCCTTCCTGCGAGACCGCCTGGTACACGAGGAGGGGGCGCTGCTGCGGAGCATGGAGCGCAGGGCAGGCCGGCCCTGGAGCGCCGTGGAACGCTTCCACCTGGTCGTGGACGAAGCGCAGAAGGCTCCCGCGCTCTTCGAGATCCTGAAGGCCCTCCACGACCGGGACGGTGCACGCCTGCGCCTGGTCATCACGGGTTCGTCGGCCCTGGCCATCCACGATCCCGTAGCCGAGTCCTTCGCGGGGAGGGCGCGTATCGTACCGGTCATGCCATTCTGTCTGGCCGAGGCCTTCGGCCACGTACGCGGGGAGCGCCCCGACTGGGCCAGCCTGGGGCCCATCGTCTCCCGCCTGCTGCGGGGCCGCTTCGAGCGCTCGGATTTCGATCAGCTGGTCGAACGAAGCCGCTGGCACGAAACCGAGCGGCGTTCCGAAGCACTCAGGCGTCTGCGGCAGCCCCTGTTCCCCGAACCCTGCGGCCAGGAAGAACCCGAGGCCTGGATACGGGACTACCTCGCCACGTACCTCGAGAAAGACATCCAGAGCCTGGCGGCGGTCGGGAATGTCGCCTTGTTCCGCAGCTGCCTGCGCCAAGTGGCTGCTCGCACAGGCAGTCCTTTCAAGTGGGAGCCCACGGCCCAGCAGGTGGGAACCACATCGGTCACGCTGCGCAAGTACGTGGGCCTGATGGAGCAGACCTTCAACCTGATCCGGCTGGGCGCCTTCGCTGTGAATCCAGTCAGGCGCGTGGTCAAGGCTCCCAAGCTCTACCTCGCCGATCCTGGCCTGCTGTGGGGCCTGCGCGCCTTCGAGGATCGCAGGATCCTGGAAGCCACAGGAATGCTGGGCCTGTACTCTGAGCTGCTGGCCATCGTGGAGGTGCAGAAGTGGTGCAGCCTGGAGCCCACTGCGCCCGAGCTGCGCTTCTGGAGCAAGACGAGTCGCTCCGAGGTCGACCTGGTCGTCTCGAACCGCGGCTACCACATCCCCTTCGAGATCAAGCTCGGTGAGCGCTTCAACCGCCGTTGGCTGCACGGACTGGACGCCTTCGACACCGACGCCCGGCAGGTTGGCGTCCAGGTCCCCTACCGCCTGATCCTGCACATGGGCGATCCGCTCCGGCTCGACAACCGCACCTGGGTACTGCCCCTGTGGGCCTTCACCTGATTCGGCGCTGCAGGTCCGGCCCCTACCCCTCCTCCCCTCCTTCCCGCCCCAGCCGCTCCAGCTCCGCCCGCACCGTCTCGTAGGTCCAGGGTTCCAGGTCCACGGTGCCCTTGGCGCAGCCGCGCGGGATGCCCTGCTCGTCGCAGAGGCGCGTGGCCAGGCGCAGCTTGCCGCGTCCCACCGGGAAGCGCAGGTTGAGCGTAGCGCGCTGCAACGGATCCGCCGCGTCCATCAGCAGCGAGATGGAGCCATCGCGCACGCTGCCCTCGCAGATGACGGTGCGCAGGCCTGCGGCCACACGCTGCCGGATCAGCAGCTGGATGGCCGCCGCGGCCGCGGGGCGCTCCAGCAGGAAGACGGGACCGTCGATGATCAAGGCCGGCACGCTCAGCAGGGCCTTGGACCAGTGGTTGCGGCGCACGAACCAGACGGTGGCCATGCGTAGCGCCCGGCAGTCCAGGTAGCGGGCCTCGGGCCCGGCGATCACCTTGGCCACCGAGGTCTTGCCCACGCCGGCAGGCCCGCCGATGGTCACCAGCGGCCGCTGCCGCAGCGCCCGTGGAAGCGGGCGGCGCCCCAGATACTCCCGCGAGGTGCCGGTGATCAATGCTGGCTTGGTGCCCATTCGCCGCTGCCTGGCCTGTCGCCCTTCAGTCGTTCACGCGCTCGCGCCCTCGCTCGCCCTGGCCCCGGTCGAGCCAGGAGCGAGCCGTCGCGCAGATCACCAAGATACCACGCCAGGTCAGGCCAACATGCTGCGTGCGATGACCAGCCGCTGGATCTCGCTGGTGCCCTCGTAGAGCATGGTGATGCGGGCGTCGCGATAGAGCCGCTCCACCTCGTACTCCTGGCTGTAGCCGTAGCCGCCATGGATCTGCAGGGCCCGGTCGGCACAGAAGTTGGCCGTCTCGGAGGCGTACATCTTGGCCATGGCGCACTGCTTGCCATGGGGCTTGCCCGCGTCGCGCAGGGCCGCCGCGCGCATGATGAGCAGGCGGGAGGCATCGACGCGGGTGGCCATCTCGGCGATCATCCACTCGATGGCCTGCAGCCGGGCGATGGGCTTGCCAAAGGCCGTGCGGTCCTTGGCGTAGTCGATGGCCAGGTCCAGCGCGCGCTGGGCGATGCCCAGAGACTGGGCCGCGATGCCGATGCGTCCGCCATCCAGCGTGGCCATGGCCACGTGGAAGCCCTTGTTTTCCTGGCCAAGCAGCGCGCTGGCCGGAGCCTCCAGCTCGTCGAAGATCAGCTCGCTGGTGCCGCTGGCGCGGATGCCCATCTTCTCCTCGACCTTGCCGATGCCGTAGCCCTTGAAGCCCGACTCCAGCACGAAGGCGTTGATGGCCCGGTGGCGCTTGTCGGGGTCGGAGGTGGCGTAGGTGACGCAGACTTCGGCCTGGGGGCCATTGGTGATCCACATCTTGGTGCCATTGAGCTTCCAAGAGCCGTCGTCCAGCTTGGTGCAGCGGCAGCGCAGGGCCGCGGCATCGGAGCCGCAGCTGGGCTCGGTCAGCGCGTAACAGCCGATCTTCTGGGCCGTGGCCAGATCGGGCAGGTACTTCTGCTTCTGCTCCTCGTTGCCGTGCACCAGGATGGGATGGCAGGCCAGGGAGTTGTTGACCGACATCACCACGCCCACGGCCGCGTCGGCGTAGGAGATCTCGGCCAGGCTCATGGCGTAGGTGAGGTTGTCGAGCTCGAAGCCGCCGTATTCCTCGGGGATCATCATCCCCATGAAGCCCATCTCGCCCAGGTTGCGGATCAGCTCATCCGGGTACTCGTGGGTCTTGTCGCGCTCCTGCGCGCCGGGAAGGATCTCGTTGCGAGCGTAGTCACGGGCCAGACCGATGATCTGCTCCTGCTCCTCGGACAATTCGAACATGGCTCCACCTCTGCATGGGTCATGGGAGAGCCCGCCCGGCCAGAGGCCTGGGACGGGAAGGATCGGGAAATCAGTAGCCCTTGAAGACGGCCTTGCGCTTCTTCAAGAAGGCCACCATGCCCTCGGACTGGTCCTCGGTGGAGAAACAGACCGAGAAGAGCGTGCGCTCGGCGGCCAGGGCCGTGGGCAGCGCGGCGTCGATGTTCTCGTTGACGGCCCGCTTGGCCAGGCGCACCGCCACCGGGCCGCGCCCGGCGATCTGGGTGGCCAGGGCGAAGGCGGCCTCGACCACATCTTCTTGCACGATCTTGAGGGCCAGGCCTATCTCGACCGCTTCTTCGGCCGAGACGTTGCGGCCCGTGAAGATCAGCTCGCGGGCGCGCATGGCGCCCACCAGCCGCGCCAGGCGCTGGGTGCCGCCAAAGCCCGGGATCACGCCCAGCTTGACCTCGGGCTGCCCGAAGACGGCGTTGGGAGAGCAGATCACCAGGTCGCAGGCCATGGCCAGCTCGGTGCCGCCCCCCAGAGCGAAGCCGTTGACCGCGGCGATGACCGGCGCCGGGAAGTTCTCGATGCCGTTGAGCACCTCTTGGCCCTGCAGGGCGAAGTCCTCGGCCTCGACGCAGCTGAACTCCGCCATGGCGGAGATGTCGGCGCCGGCGATGAAAGCCTTCTTTCCCGCGCCCGTGATAACCAGGACCCGCAGCTCCTCGTAGGAGGCGGCGTCCACCAGGGCCTCCGCCAGCTCGTCCAGGGTCTCTGCATTGAGCGCGTTGAGGGCCTTGGGCCTGTCGATGGTGATGATCGCGGCCAAGCCGCGGAACTCCAGCGTGATGTTCTGGTATCTGCCAGCCATGGCGACTCCTTGCTCGATCTTCGCTTGGTTCGGCCTGCGGACGGTCAGTAGGTGTAGAAGCCCCGGCCCGCCTTGCGACCCAGCCAGCCGGCTTCGACGTACTTGCGGAGCAGGGGGCAGGGCCGGTACTTGCTGTCGCCACCCAGCCCCTGGTGCAGCACCTCCATGATGGCCAGGCAGGTGTCCAGGCCGATGAAATCCGCCAGCTGCAGCGGACCCATGGGCACGTTGGTGCCCAGCTTCATGGCGGTGTCGATGTCTTCGACCGTACCGATGGACTCGTAGAGCGCGTAGGCCGCCTCGTTGATGTAGGGCATCAGCACCCGGTTGACGATGAAGCCCGGCATGTCGCGGCCCTCGACCGTGGTCTTGCCCATGCGCTGGGCAGCGTCTACCACCGTGTCGTAGCAGTCCTGGCTGGTGGCCAGGCCGCGGATGATCTCCACCAGCTTCATGATGGGGACCGGGTTCATGAAGTGCATGCCGATCACCTTGTCGGGGCGGTCGGTGTGCGCCGCGATGGCGGTGATGCTGATGGAGGAGGTGTTGCTGGCCAGCACCCCCCCGGCCGGGACGATGCGAGACAGATCCTCGAAGATCTTGAACTTGAGGTCGCTGTTCTCGGTGGCGGCCTCGATGACCAGCTGCGCGGCCTCCAGCGGCGCGGTTTCGCCTTCGAAGCGTACGCGCACCAGGGTGGCGTCTGCGTCTTGCTGGGACAGCTTGCCCTTCTTGACCTGGCGGCCCAGGTTCTTGCGGATGGTGGCCTCGGCGTGCTGCAGCGCCGCTGGCACCACGTCGGTGACGATGACATCGTAGCCAGCCTGCGCAGCGACATGGGCGATGCCATTGCCCATCTGTCCGCCGCCCACCACGCCGATGGTGCGAATCTGCATCATGCTCACTCCCTGCTTTCCGGAAGAGCCCCTGGAAGGGGCATGAGAACCGCGAAGAGACCGAAGAACGACCGCTGCGCCAAGGCCGCTCGAACACGCTGCGAGCGGGCCGTAGGGATAACCGAGACGACCATGCCCAACAAGGGCCGCAGCAGGCGGAAGCGACGGCAGCGGCGCCACCGGCAACCCGGCTTGCCGCGCCCCCGGGCCGCGGGGGGGCCGGGGGGCGGGCGGGGGCGCCCGGGGGGGCCCCCGGGGGGGGCGCCGGCGGGGGGGGGGGGGCTGCCCCCCCCCAAAAAAAAAGCACTGGATGACCTCGGCCCCGCACAGCGGGGCGCGCGACGCGTGTGGAAGCGGCTTGCCACTTCCACCGAGGTCATCTAGGTAGTCCGCAGAAGCCACTCTTCGGACTGCGAAAATGTGCCCCTTCAAGATGGAGGCCTTCCAGCCTCCGCCATGGCTGCCCATCGATCCCGAGCCGCCCGGCCGGACGGCCCTGGTCGTCTCGCTTTGCACCGTGCTCTCCAAGCCTGGCGCGCTGGTCTCGCTGGTGGCGGGCCCGGGCACGGGCGCAACCACGGCGGCAGGCGCGGTCGCCACGCGCATGGCCCGCCGCCTCCCCGTCTGCGTGGCGCGCCTGGCGGGCGGCGCGGACGTGGCGCATATCTTTCACACCATCGGGCACGCCCTGGGCTCGCCCTTTCCCCGTGACCAGTCCGCCGTCTGCGAGGCGCTGTCCGAGGCGGGGCCCATTCTGCTCGTGCTCGATGACGCGGACGCACCGGGCACCGAGACCGTGGTGGAGAGGCTCTCGGCCGTCGCCCCTGAAGCGCGCTTCTTGGCCGTGGGCCGCAGGGCGGTGCTCATGGAGCACGTCGTCTCCATGCCCGCCCTCGACGATGGCCAAGCCCTCGCCAGAGCGCGGGACATCGACGCCGGTGCGGAGCCTCCGCCCGCCAACCTCGTGCTGGCGCGCCTGCGGCGTGGCTGCGGTCCTTCCGGCGAGGATCCCTGGGGTTTTCTCGTGGAACTGCCCCCCGCGGCCGACCTGCTTGCCGCGTTCATGGGGGGCGTGCCAGGGGCTGCACCGGTCGGAGTACCCGGTGATCTCCTGTTGTTTCAGTCCGCGGGTCGCGTCGCCATGCGCCGCTCGGTGGCCGAAGCGCTGCGGGCTCGTCGCCCCCGTTCCGACGCCGAGCTGGCCGAAGACCTGCACCCGCGCTGCGCTGCGTTGCTGCGCGTGGCCGAAGAGCCGTCCCTGATTGGAAAGCCCGATCCCCGAGACATGCCCCTGCTGCGCCACCTGGCCGCCCACCACCCCGACACCGACGTGGCCAGCCGGGCCGCCGCCGCCTGGTCGCGCTTCCAGGTGGCCGCGGGTCACACGAGCACGGCCCGTGTCTGGCGCAGCCGAGAGCGCAGCGATTTCGACAGCGGGCTGCCCGCCGCCCGCCTGGCCTGGGCCGAGGGCGACGCCCTGCTCTCCGATGGCGAGCAGGGAGAGGCGCTGGTGGCCTACGAAATCGCCGCCACCCAGCTGCGCCGCGAGCGCGCCACGGCTCTGTTGGGCGGCCTGCACCGCAGGTGCGCCGATCGCTTGCTGGGCAGAGAGGAGCTCGCGGCCGCCGAAGAACACCTCGAGGAAGCGCTGGCCATCACTCGCAGCCTGGGGGACAGCCTGGGCCTGGCCCTGTCGCTGCGCAGCCTGGCCTGTCTGAGGATCGCGCAGGGCGTCGAACAAGAAGCGGAGCAGGAGCTGGACAGAGCCTGCGAGCTCTTGACCCCGTTGGAGCACCAGGGGGTCTTGCCCAGCTCGCTGCGTCTGGCCCGCGCCGAGCTGGCCCTGGTCCAGGGGCGTCCGGACGCCGCGGAGGTGGAGCTGCAGCAGGCCCTGCTCAACGGCTCCCCCCAACCCCTGGAGCAGGCCGACCATGCGCGCCTGCTGGCGGACCTAGCCCTGCGCCGCGGGCAGCTAGAGGTGGCCGAACAACAAGTCGAACGCGCGCTCTCCTTCTACGGCCAAGCTGGCGAGCGCGCATGTTTGGCGGCCGCCCACCGTCTGCTGGGCGATGTGGCCGCCCTACGCGGCCAGCCCTTACTGGCCGATGCTCGCTACCAACGGGCCACGCGCGAGCACGTACGGGCAGCGGATATGCGCGGTCTGGCCCGCACTCTGGCCCACCGCGCCACCTTGGAGCGCGAGCTGGGTGACGGGCAGGTGGCGGATGATCTGGACCGGCTGCTGCGGGCCGTCGAGAGCCTGCTCGGACCGGGCCAGGGCTAGGTCGAATGCAAAAAAACCTGAAGCTGCTGACCTGAGTGGCCGATTTCCTCTATAGGCGTGGAGCGTCCCTTCGGATTCGCTCCCTCGATGCCGCGCGCCCAACCAGAGGAGTTCCCATGAACCCCAGCCACCTCCCGCCCTGCCTGCTCCTGGCCGCAACGGGATGCCTCGGCCATGTCGGGATCGAGTTTTCCTCTCCTGCCGCCTTCGAGCTGCCCTCCAGCATCGAGCGCCTGACGCCCGTGGACCGGGCCCAGGCCTTTCTGTCCGCAGAGGTGGTGGGCGACCTGGGCGACCGCCTCGAGTCCTCGGGACGCTACGAGGTCACGGATCGCCAGGCAGCCCAGGGCGTGCTGGCCGAGCACCAGCTCGACGCCAACAGGCCCCTGCCCACCGAGGTCTCCAAGGCGATCTGCGCGGCCACCGGAGCCGACGGCTTGATCGTGCTGGAGTCCCTGCAAGCGGACCCGCAGTGGACCGAGGCCACCAAGCAGGTGGAGCACACACGCACCGAGGAGTACGACGTCGGTGATGAGCGCAAGACCAGGGAGGTGCGTGAAGAGTACGAGCTGGCCACGGCGGGCTTCAACCTGAGCTACGACGCCTTCTGGTCGGCCTACGACTGCCAGGGCCGTGTGCTCGTCGCCAGCGATGCGACCGTGAAGCTGAGTGCCACGGGAGATGGACTGGACCACGCAGAAGCCCGCGCCGCCGTGGGCGACCAGGGCGCGCTGCACTTCCAGGCCGCCCGGCAGGTGGCCCACGACATCGCCGAGTTCATCGCCCCCAACACCGCCGCCTTCACGCGGCGCTTCTACAAGAGCGGCAGCGCCGGCATCCGCTCCGGCGTCGCCTCCATGAGCGGCGGAGACTGGGAGGCCGCCACCACCCAGTGGCAGTTGGCCGCCGAGCAGGCCGAGGGCGCCGTCCGGGGCAAGGCCCTGCTCAACCTGGCCGTCGCAGCCGAGCGACGCGGAGAGCTGGACCAGGCGCTGCAGCTGGCCAGACAGGCGCAGTTCCTGCTGGACAACTGCACCTCGCGATCCCACGTGGTAGCGCTGGAGGCGCGGGTCGAGGGGGACTGAGGGTACAGGCCTTTCAGTCCCAGACGATCTCCGTGTGCCCGGAAGACAGCCGCACGCGGGCCACGAAGTCCGAGTTCATCAGAGGCCACAGGGCGTAGGCGCGCCGGTCAAGCTCGTCCCAGCCGCCGCCGGTGGGGCCGGCGTCGTACCAGAAGACCACCGGTCGGCCGGGCAGCTCGAAGGCGTGCTCCGGGTCTCCGTCGCGGTACAGGTCTCCAGAGGCCAGCAAGATGCCGTCGCGCACAGTCACGAGGTAGCGGTCGCCATCATCCGCAGGGGAGATGCCCGCCATGACGGTGAAGCTGATGGCGCCCTCGTCGCTGACGTAGCGTTGGTCGTTGCGGGCCAGCTCGGTCTGCAAGCCCGAGACCGAGCCCTCCACCAGCCAGCCCTGCTGCAGCTCGTCGTAGATCAGAGACCACTCCTCGTCGCGGGCCACGCCCGCGCAGGAGTTCACGGCGATGTGCCTGGAGGTGGCCTCGTCCTCCCACATGTAGGGATCGCTGTAGCTGCCGTAGTCCTGGAAATCGAAGTAGTCGTCGCTGCTCTCGATGCTGCGGGGCCCATTCTCATCCTGCGCCAGGCAGCCCGTGCTGACCTCGAGCAGGGCCATATGACCGGAGAAGAGCGAGACCGCCACCACGTCGTCCTCCAGCCGGGCGCCCCATTCGGTGGTCTCCTGCAACAAGACGGAGAAGGGTGCCGCGGCCAGGCCCGTGACGGGCCCGCCCAGATCGACCCCTTCCACCTCCGCGGTATAGGTGTTGGGGTCGATGAAGGCGTCCTGCGCGATGTCGTACAGGTCCACCCGGTTCAGCCCCACCGGCGCCACGGCCAGGCGTTCCCCCACCGTGGCGTCCACGTAGGCCAGATCGGCCAGCGCCGCGGGCATGGGAAGCTCGCGAATCGTGGAAGCAAGGGGATCGGCGCTGTCCAGCGCCAGCTCCCAGGCCACGGGCAGGCTAGCGTCCGCCACGTAGAGGCGATCCCCGGCGGGCGTCCAGACCATGCGGTAGGGCTGGGAGCCGTCCGCCAGCGCCAGGCTGCCCAGCAGTGCCCCGGCTGCCGGATCGAAGAAGGAGAGCGCGCCCTCGCCAGTGTCGCGGTCGAAGACCCCGAGGGCCAGCAGGGACTGGTCGGGATGCAAGGCCATGCCCTGCACCACGCCACCCACCTGGTGCTCCAGCACCCCCGTGTCGGTGGAGAGCTCGATGCGGTCACCCGCGCTGGCACTGCCGCTGATGGTGAACTCCAGCTCCCGATAGCCGGAGTGGTAGGGCTCGCCGAAGCTGGCGGTCTTGCCCTGGGTGCCCGAGCGGCTGCCGGTGACCTCCCAGATCTCGCCGTCGTACTCCAGCACCCAGTCCTCGGTGGTGGTGTAGCCGTCGCGCAGCTGCAGGTCGTCCAGGCTGGCCTGGTCTCCGGAGCCGTCGGCATCGAGGAAGAAGGGGTCGCTGGCCACCGGCTCGATACGCACCGGCTGACCGTCCATGGCGACGATATAGGGCGCCTCGACCAGCAGATCGTGGGACATGTCAGCGACGAAGAGCGTGACCTGCTCGGCATCGGGTGCCCGCACGGCGATGTCGCCCAGGATGCGATCCCTGCCCGTGGCGATGTAGGCGGCGCGCAGGAACGAAGAGGCTGCCGTGTCGCTGAGGATTCGACCGTGCTTGAGGTCCAGGGGCGTGATCTGGCCCGACCGGCTGCTGGAGACGAAGCCCACCGGTTCCTCGAAAGGCCCGCCCTGCTCCGGATGCAGCACGGTCACGGCCACGGGCCCGTCGAAGTGGAACGGGATCTCCTCGTCGTCGCTGCAGGCCACGGACAAGCCCAGGCAGCAGAGCGCCAGGGTCAGGCGGCGTGCGCTCCCTACTGGTTGGCAATCCACGTCAAGACCTCCAGCCAGGTGTCGCTGCTTTCATCCACATCGATCACCGCCAGCGTGCTGTTGATGGTGCGGTCGTCGACCTCGCCCGCATAGACGCCCACTACGGCATGACGACCGTCGGGCGCCACCTTCACGCTGTGGGGGTTTTCGCCCAGGAACTCGATCTCGCCTATCATCTGCCCGTAGGCGCCCATGCGCAGATCGTAGACCCCGACGCTGTTTTGATTGAAGTTGGTGACCAGCAGCGTGTGACCATCGGGCAGCAGCGCCAGCCCGCTGGGCCCCACGCTGGAGACGTTGGACGCGCCCATGTCCCGATCGGCGCCACGGGGGGCCGGCAGGTAGCCCACCTGGGCTCCGCGGATCACCTCCTCGGTGGCGTCATCCGCCAAGGACTCCAGGTCGAAGATGAAGACGCTCTCCGGGCTGTCATTCAGGGCGTACAGCTGCGTGCCATCGGCGCTCAGGGTCATCCCGCGAAAGCCGGTGCCCCCGGAGGAGGTGTCGGTGGCCAGCAGGGCCTCCACGCCCAGGTAGTTGCTGTCATCGCCCTGGTACTGGGAGTCGTCGCGGATATCGATCACCGTCAGGTAGGAGAGCAGCTTGCTGGCCACGTACATGAAGCCGCGCTGCTGGTCTACGAAGAGCTCTGACAGGCCCGTGCCCGTAGTGGCGTAGCCATCCACCTCGCCATCGAGATCGATGGCGTCCACGGCCGAGGAGCCCGTCTCGGTGACGAACTGCAGCCGGTCGTTGACCGAGGGCACGCGGGCGGTCTTGTAGAAGGCCTCGGCGTGGGGACCCGCAGCCAGGCCAGGCCGGAAGACGGCGTTGTCCAGCCCCTTGTAGAACATGCCGTACCCCGACTCGGTCTCGAAGAGCACCGGTCGCTCCACGCCGCCGTAGTCGAACAGGCCGTACTCGCCCTGCAGCAGGGGGTAGGGCACCTCTTCCTCGTCCACATCGCGCTCGAACTCCAGCGTGTCGGCGGACCCCACCGCGTGTCCGATGCTGACCACCTCGCCGTCGTGCCCCGCGTACCACAGGTGCAGCTGCTCGCCGTCGCTCAGCACGCAGGGGTGGTAGACCGAGGTGTCGTCCCAGTCGCCGGGGCTGCCGGTTCCGAAGATCCAGCTCCCCTCTTCCTCGGCTTGCTCGAAGCTGGTCCCGTCGGAGCTGGTGGCGACGCCGATGCGCATGCGCTCGCCGTTGCTGCCGGAGTACCACAGGCGCCAGCTACCGTCTTCCAGCCGTTCCACGCTCCCGGGCCAGGCGCCGTAGCTGTCCCAGTCCGTGCCCAGCTCGAAGACCGGTGATCCGCTGTCACGGGTCCACTGCAGGCCGTCTTCGCTGGTGGCGCGCCCGATGCGCACCTGCCCGTCTCCATGGCCGGCGTAGAGCATGACGAATTGGCCGCTGTCGTCCTGGAAGACCACGGGCGACGACACGCCGTCCTGGTCGAATGCGCCCCCGGTTCCGGCCTCCAACACCGCCCCGGTCTGGGGTGCCAGCTGCTCCCCGTCCCAGTCGGCGAGACCGATGCTCCAGGTCTCCTCTTCGTCGATCATGTCCACGTAGACCAGGCCCTGCTCGGCCAGGACGGACGACACGCTGGCGCCGTTGATCGCGCCGTCGCCGAAGTCGTCCAGGTCGGCGTGCTGCCCGGAGACCACCCGCAGGCGCCAGCCGTAGCTGCTGGACTCGATGGTGACCCCGCTCATGGCGTGCAGCGAGGTGATGCCCTCTTGCTCGCCCTCGATGCGGAAGCTGGCGTAGGCCTCGACCTCCAGCGCCAGGCCCGGAGGGGGACCGCCCCGCGAACCGGTGAATCCCGGGTATTCCAGCACCACCCCTTCGTCGCTCCACTCAAAGGCGTCGTAGCTGGTGGCGTAGGCCACCTGCCAGGGAAGCTCCGAGCCGGCCCGCGTGGCGTAGTACATGTGGAAGCGACCGTTTGCGTAGGCCAGCTCCGGGGCGGCAGCATCGCCGCTGCTCACCGAGAAGACGGGCTCGTCCTCGGCGGTCCAGGTCTCGAGGTCGTCGCTCCAGGCCTGACCGATGGTCCAGCGAGAGCCGTCCCAGGCGCTGTAGAGCATGCGCCAGGCCCGCGACGAATCGTCGTAGAAGACGACGGGATCCGCCTGCCCTAGCGCGTCGTGCTCGCCGCCCGCAACCATCAGGGGTTCGTCCCAGACGCGCCCCAGGCCGTCGTAGCCGGTAGCGGAGGTCGCCACTCCGATCCAGGTGCCATCCGCGCCGGTGCCGTCGTAGAACAGCCAGGTGAGGCCCTCATGGGTCAGGGCGCAGGGCCCGGAGAGGGTCTCGTCCCACTCCCCCTCGCGCCCCTCCAGCAGGGGCTCCGCGTCGAAGTACCAGTCCGAGGCGAATGCGGCGGGCGAGGCGCCGCGCAGCGTGCCGCGGTCGGTGAAGAGCATGCGCGGGCCCAGGGAAGAGGACTCGTAGCGATGGGGGTCGCCCACCTCCTCCACCTCGTCCTCGCTGTCCTCCGGGTTCAGCTCCACGCCGTAGGCGCTCTCGAGCCACTGGCCGTCGCCACCGCTGTCATGCCGGTGCAGCCCGTCTTCGCCAGGAAGCCAGAGTCGGTAGCTGCCCTCGATGTAGGTCAGGTCCCAGGTCTCGTCCGCCAGGGCCGAGCTGTCGCTGACCTCGAGTGTGGAGAAGGCGGCGTTGGAGCCGGAGTGGTCTTCGTCGAACCAGCGCTCCGAGCCGATACGTGCGCGACCCATGACATCCAGCAAGGCGATTGGCTCGGCCAAGGCGTCGATCACCGACACGGTGTGGCTGGTGCGGTTGCCCACGAAGACCAGGCCATCTTCGGCATTGTAGGCGGCGGCATATGGGTCGCTCTGCACCTGGAGCGTCGAGCCGTCTCCTTCGCCCGATGCGTCCGCGAACCCGGCATTCAGCGGATCCGAGATGTCGATCAGATGGACCTGGTCGAAGGCCACGCGGGTGTTCTCGTCCTCGGAGTGGCGTACCGGCACGACAAGCAGGTCGCGCTCGGGCACCTCGGCCAGGGTGCCCGCGAAGTGGGGCAGGTCCACGGCGTGGGCCTTTCCCGCGGCCTGCAAGTCGCCCAGCAAGTTGCGCTCCTGGTCCAGGTCGAGCCCGTCCCAGTCGATGAACAGCACCGAGCTGCCCGAAAAATCCCGAAAAGCGTTGGCATTGCTCACCGCCAGGACGGTGTCTTCGCCATTTTCCAGAAAGCGCAGATCCGCGGGCGCGGCAAGGCAGGTGCCGATACCGATCTGCCCGTACTCGTAGGACCCGTCGGGGTAGACGGCGCAAGAACCCACATAGGGATAGGGCGAATCCTTGATACAGCCTGGCAGCGCGACTGCCAGTAAGCTGAGGAGGCTGCGCACGCTCGCTCCGGGGCATTCGGGGGGCGCTGTCCCTAACCGGTAATCACTTGGGGAGGGAGGGCCCGCTCAAGCCTTCATCATGGCTTCCAACCCCGCACGAGCGATGGGATGGTAGCTGGAGGCGGCGCCGGCGAAGATCTCCAAGGCCAACGCGCGGGTGGTCTCGCCATCGTACAGCGCCTTGTAGAGCGGCTTGAGGTACTTCATGCGGCCCACCGATGCCAGGAAGCTGCGCATCCTGTCGAAGGCCGGCGCATAGGCCGAGGCGGCGGCGATCAGCAGCCACTCGCAGAGGATCTCGGAGTTGCCGCTTTCGTTGAGCTGGAACTGCTCGTCGAGCCAGTGGCAGTCCGCTGCCGGCAAGGACCGGGGCAGCTTCTGCAGGTAGACCAGCCACTGGGAGACGGGCCAGGCGCGCGCCAGCTCCGGATCGGGGCGCTTGCCTGCGGTCCAGCCGGCGGCCAGATCCCCCAGCATCTGCAGGGTCGCGGACTCGATCAGCGGGCAGTTGTCCGGGATGCCCGGACCGTGGATCCAGTCATCAGCCCCCACCTGCTCCCGCAGGCCAGGCGCCTCCCTGTCCGCAAAGGCCTCGAACTCCGCCGTGGTGATGGAGGTGAACTGGAACTCGGCGATATAGCGCTTGACGAAGTCATCGAAAGCCTGCCGCCCCATGGTGCGCTCCAGCAGCTCCACGAAGAGGAAGCCCTTCTCGTAGGGAACCAGAGAATAGACCTCGTCAGGATCCACGCCCGCCAGGTCCGTCTCCAGGCAGGTCAGCGGCGAGTCCGCGCCGAAGCGCTCGATCTCGCGCTGCAAGCCATGGCGTCCGATGGCCGCGGCCAGGGCCACCTCTTCAGGGCCCTCGAGCGCCTCCAGGATGCGGCGCTCCGCCCAGACCGTGAAGCCCTCGTTCAGCCAGAAGTCGTTCATGCTGGCGTTGGTGACCAGGTTGCCGGTCCAGGAATGGGCCAGCTCGTGGGCCAGCACATTCACCAGGGAGCGGTCCTTGGCGATCAGCGTGGGCGTCAGGAAGGTGAGCCGCGGGTTCTCCATGCCCCCGTAGGGGAACGCGGGCGGCATGAGCAGGAAGTCGAAGCGGTCCCAGAGATAGGGGCCGAAGAGCGCCTCGGCGGCCGCCAGCATCTTCTCGGCCTCGGCGAACTCCCAGGCGGCCTGCTCCAGCTCGGAGGGCTCGGCGTAGACCCGCGTGCGCGGCCCCAGGTCGCGGGAGGCCAGGTCTCCCACGGCCAGGGCCAGCAGGTAGGCCGGGATGGCCTGGGGCATCTCGAAGACCAGCGTGCGACGGGCCTCGTCCTCTGCGACCAGCTCGCCCGGAGCGGCGGACATCACCGCCACCAGGGGCTGGGGCACGGTCACCTGCGCCCGGTAGGCGAAGCGCACGCGCGGGCTGTCCTGGCAGGGCACGATGGAGCGCGCGTGGTGCGGCTGACACTGGCTGAACAAGAAGGGCTGTTCTTTGCCGGCCGTCAGGATGGGCTCCAGCCACTGCAGCGCCGAGGCGCCGGGCACGGTTCGGTAGCGGATGAGCAGCTGCCGCGTGCCCGCGGGCCGCTGCACGGTCAGGCGCGTGCCCATGAAGCCCTCGGGCTCGGCCAGCTGCCATTCCAGCTGGGGGCCGCCGGGCAGCTCGATGGACTCGATCTCCAGCTCGCGCGTGTCCAGATCCAGTGGGCCCTGTCCTTCCCCCTCGAAGCTCAGCAAGGCCTGGCAGTGCAGGACGCGGGCCTCGAAGTCGGCACGCAGCTCCCAGTCGAGGCGGGTCATGACGCCCTGGGCGGGATCGGTGTAGGAATGGGGATCGATGCGGGACATGGGGTCTCCTGGAAACTGGGCAGAGAACCTAGCCACGTCGCTCGATTTGGCAAGCTGCCGGGGGGTGGTCGGACACCAGGTTCAGAGGTCCCGAACCACCCCGCCTCCGCCCACCAGCTCCACGCGCCAGCTGGGCCGCGCGCGCTGCCCTGCGCATGGAATCTCCCGCTCCAGGTGCGCGGTGAAGCCCGGCAGCTGCCCCGCCCTCACCAGGTTCAGGCTGCAACCCCCGAAGCCCCCACCCATCATGCGCGCTCCGGCGCATCCCGGCCAGCGGCAAGCGGCCTCCACCAGCTGGTCCAGCTCCCGGCAGCTGACCTGGTAGAGATGGCGCAGGCTGCGATGGGACTGGACCAGCAGGCGTCCCAGGGTCGCGCCATCGCCCTCCGCCAGCGCCCGAGCGGCTGCGCGCACGCGCCGGTTCTCTTCGATGACATGGCGTAAGCGCATGGCGGGAACGCGCTGCCCCAGCTCTTCGAGCACCTGCAGGTGCCAGGGCCGCAGGTTGCGAAAGCCAGCTACGAGGGGATCGAAACGCCGAGCCACGGCCAGTCCGCGGGCGCACTCGTCCACCCGCTGCTGGTAGGCGCTGTCCGCAAGGGCCCGCCGCCGGCCCGAGTGGACCACCAGCCACTGCCAGCCCTGCAACCCGCTCCGCAGCGGCCTGTGCTCGCCGCTTCTGAAATCCGCCAGCATGGGACGACCGGGGAGCGAGCACTGGGAGGCCAGCTGGTCGAGCAAACCGGAGGCCAATCCCAGGTGCTCGTGCTCCACGCGCTGGCAGAGGCGGATCAGCTCGCCGTCCTCCAGGCGCACGCCGTACAGGGCCCGCAGGCCGTTCATCAGCGCCACCTCCAGAGCGGCCGACGACGACAGCCCCGAGTCCAGCGGAACATCGCCCGCGATGGCCACCTGCAGGCCCCGCTGCAAGGGAAAGCGCTGTCCGAAGACGGACAGGGCGCCCCAGGCGAAGCGCTGCCAGCTGGAGCGCAGCTCTGGCTGCTGCCCGAGGGCGGACTCCAAGCTCTGGTCGAAGTCCTCGCTGCGCATCGAGATGACGCGGTCCTGCCGCGCGCCGAAGGCCGCCACCACCCAGCGGTCGATGGCCGCGGGCATGGCCAGACCCTGGTTGTAGTCGGTATGTTCGCCGATGATGTTGATGCGCCCGGGCCCATAGGCCAGCAGGCGGGGGGCCAGCCCGAAGCTGCGCTCGTAGGCCAGGCGCGCACGCTGCAGCCCCTGGGTGAGGCGCTCCTCGGGCCCCTCAGCCACGGCGCGCTGCCAGCCGTGCCTCGGCCCAGGCCAGCTCCTGGGGCGTGTTCAAGCCGGTCAGCTCCCCTGGATCCTCCACAGGCAGGGCCTGCATGCGCAAGCCGTGCTCGGAGAAGACGCCAGTGATGTCGGTCAGGTAGCGCTCTCCCGTGCCGGGCCACGGACGCACCGCGTCCAGGTGCCGCCAGAGCGCGTCGGCGTCGAAGACGTAGTGCGAGGTGAGCAGCTCGCGCACGCCCAGCTGCTCGTCGTTGCAGGCGTGCTGCTCCACGCAGCGCAGCACCCGGCCCCGGTCGTCCCGCAGGACCCGCGCGTAGCGGGGGGGCTCTTCGTAGCGCGCGCTGAGGAAGCTGCAGGCGGCTCCGCTGTCCTCATGCAGGGCCAGGAGCCCGCGCAGGGTCTGGGGTCGCAGCAGGGGGCTGTCCCCCACGGTCACTACAAGCTGCTCGACGGGGGGCCGCTTGGCCAGGATCAGCTCCCGAGCGCAGGCCACGGCATGGGCCATGCCCAGCTGCTCGCGCTGCAGGGCGTAGCCGAAGCGTTCCCCCAGCGCGCCTCGCACCTGCTCGGCCCCGTGACCGATGACCAGGTTGATGTCGTCTACCTTCGCCGCGCGGATGGTATCGATCAGGTGGTCGACGATGGGCCTTCCCGCCAGCGGCGCCAACACCTTGGGCAGCTCGCCCCCCATGCGCGTCCCCTTCCCTGCTGCCAGGATCAAAGCGGCGGTTCGTCTCATCATAGCGTACCTCCAGGTGCATGGTCATGGCGCAGGACAACAAGCCTCCCGCTGACCGTTCGAGGCGCCTCCGCAGCACTGTTTCAGGGCTGCGTATGCAGCCCTGCGCCGCTCATCAAGCGGCGAAGATGGGGGGGAGAGGCGGTGCCCGCCTCGGATAGGGGGGGAAGAATCTGTCTTCCCCCCGAATAAAATGAGTGCTATCTCGTTGAGAGAGGCCCGCCATGTCCAAGCACGCCCCGCTCGCCCTGCTGCTCGCCTGCTGCTCCTACGACAGCCAGATCGCCGATCGTGGCGACAGCGCTCCGCCCAGCGCCCAGGAACGCCTGGGCCTGGCGGACGCACAGGTTCGTCGCATCCTCGATTTCCTCAACGACTGCGCCACCAGCTTCCAGCTGCTGGACGACGATGTTCCCCTGGACTCGGACACGGCCGAAAACCTGGTGCGCCACCGCGATGGCGACGACGCCGTCTGCGGCAGCCACGACGACGATCCCTACGACGACCTGGACGAGGTCGACGATGTGCCTCAGGTGGGGGATGCCTCCATCATGGCCATCCTCGAGTACCTGGACCATGGGGCAGCGGGTGGCGTTGGCGACACATGGGACGGTGTGTCATTCAGCGCCCACGAGGCCGAGGTGGTGCTGGAGATCGCCAACCAGGCCAGCTACGAGCTGCTGGACGTGGACGTTGGACTGGATTCCGACGCAGCCGCCAACATCGTGGATCATCGCCCGCACGACACCATGCAACACCTGGCCGACACGCCCCAGGTGGGTAGCGCCACGCTGCAGGCCCTGAAGGACTACGTGCTGGTCTGGGAGTCCGGGGGCTAGCTGCCGCTGCTGTTGCGCCGCACCACGTCCAGGAAGGGCTGGGCCCCCGCTCGCAGGCGTCGCTCCTGCGTATCGAAATCCACCTCGTAGAGACCGAAGCGCATGTCGTAGCCCTCGGCCCACTCGAAGTTGTCCATCAACGACCAGTAGTAGTAGCCGCGCACGTCCACGCCCTGCTGCATGGCGCGATGCATGGCGTAGATGTATCGTCGGATGAAACGCGCCCGCAGGCGGTCGTCCCCATCCGCCACGCCGTTCTCGGTAACGTAGATGGGCATGCGCTGCTGCGCGATGCAGTGCAGGGCGCGGTGGAAGCCCTCGGGGTAGAGCGGGTAGTGCATGTCGCTCATCTGGTCTTCGGGCCGGGGCCAGTTGCACACCGGCTGCCAGGGGTGCAGCCGGACGCGCGCGTTGAAGTGGGAGTAGTAGTTGAGCCCGATGAAGTCACCCGCCCCCTTCACCTCCGGGTCGTGGGTGATCAGCCAGACGATGCCCGGGACGCGGAAGCGAAACACCCCTGTCTCGAGGTAGTCCAGGATGCAGCCGTTGTGAGCCCGCTCCACCAGGCGAGCGGCGATCCAGTCCGGCAGGTTCCAGCGCCGGCTGGGATCGAACTGGAAGATGTTCTTCACCAGTCCGATGCGCGCTCGCTGGCCCCCAGGCATGGCCTTCAGCGCATGATACACCCTGCCATGAGCCAACACCAGGTTCCGCATCACCTGGGCCGTGGCGCGCAGATCGCGCTTGCCAGGCGGGAACATTCCCAGCAGATACCCGATCAACGACACCACCTCCACCTCGTTGATGGTGCACCACAGCCTCGCGCGGTGGCCGTACTCGCCGAAGACACGCTCGCAGAAGCGCTGGAATATCGCGATGTTCTCCTCTCTCTCGAAGGCGCCCAGCTCCTCGAACCAGCTTGGCCAGGTGAAGTGCAGCAGGGTGACCATGGGCTCGAGGCCCTCGCGCTGCAGGGCGTCGAACACGTCGTGGTAGTGCTGGATGGCGGCCGGATCGAAGAAGCCCTGGCGGGGTTCGATCTTGCTCCACTCCAGTGAGAAGCGGTAGGAGCGCACGCCGAGACGCTTCATGAGCTGGATGTCCTGCTCGTAGCGCTTCCAGTGCTCGCAGGCCGCGCCTGCCACCTGGCCCCTGGCGATGCGCGGCTCGCCTCGCGCGTTGCGGGCTTGCTCCCAAGCGCTCCAGTTGTTGTTGTCGCAGCCCCCCTCCACCTGGTGAGCCGCCGTAGCCACGCCCCAGAGGAAGTCCTCCGGGAAACGGACTTCTTCGGTGTCGATGGCGTCCCAGTCCCAGTGGGGCTCGGGGTGGCGGCGAGCCAGGTGCAGTGCCATCGCCAACCAGGCCAGGCCCAGGCCCAGCAACACGCCACCTGAGATCACCAGCCAGTAGGAAGCAAGCAGGCTGCCGATCACGACGCACCTCCGGTCCACTGCAGCTGCAGCGCGGCGCTCCAGGCCCCGGAGGCGCTCAGCATCAGCACCACGCCATGGCGCCAGCGCTCCACTCCCTTCAACAGGCTCGGCAAATCCCGCTCGCGCAAGGTCCAGCCCTCTGGCAGCCTGACCCAGACCCTACCCTCGCGACGCGCCATGTCCCTGCCCCATAGGCGCAGCACGCTCTTCTCCTCGTCGAACTCCGAGCGAAGCCTGCCGTCGCAGAGCGCTGCCAGGTGGAAGCTGTTCCCCACCAGCTGGGGGCCGGGTTCGATCGGCGTGCGCTGCAAGGCGCGCACGCCATGGCGGGCCAGCTCCAGCGCCCCCGGCTCCAGGATCCGCTCCCCCCAGAAGTCGAAGACCGTCTCGGTCTCGCTCCAATCGGGCAAGGAGCGCCGGACCGGCTTCGACGACCAGTTCACCAGGACTTGCAGGCGCGTCCCCTGCCCTTTCAGCGATACGGTCTCGGGCCTGTGTCGCGCCATGGTGTCGGCCGGTCGCCCCTCGAGGAGCGTCGGAGGCAGCACGGCTTCGGCCATGGCCAGGCGCTGCGGGGCCAGCGCGGGCAGCTCGTCGCTCAGAAAGAGCATGCCTCCGCTCATGCCCAGCAAGCTGACCATGGTCTCGGTCTCATGTTGGTCGAGCTTGCTGTCTTTGTCGCGCACCAGCAGGCAGTCCGGGTCGTTGAGCCACCAGCGGCGATGCATGAACCAGCGGGTCAGGTTGCTGCGCAGGCTGCCGCTGGCCGAGGGGTAGCCGCAGCCCCGCCCCGCCCTGGAGGCCAACCAGCTGTCCCACTGCTCCTTGACGTCCTGCGAGACCCGCATGCCATCGAAGTAGCCCAGGCTGGGCCCCAGGGGCGCGCCGCAGCCCAGCAGGAAGCGCTGCGCGCCGATGGCGTCGCGGATGGCCCGCAGGCCGCCGCGGTAGGCCTCCACCGGAGACAGGCTCGGATCATGACGCTCGCCGTGGCGCAATCCGGCGTAGAGGAAGTCGATCTTGTGGTAGTCGTAGCCGGCCGCCACAAGCGCGCGATACGTATCACCCAGCCAGGAGAGCACGTCCGGATGCGTCAGATCCAGGGCGTAGAGCCGGCAGCGCCAGAAGGGATTGTAGCCGCAGTCCGCCAGGCCGCGCTTGCTATGCTTCGTCCCGGCGCGCAGGAACCAGTCCCGGTGCTCGCGAAACAGCTCGGAGCGCGGGCTGGCGAAGAAGGGCGCCGTCCAGATGCCGGCCTTGAAGCCCTGCTGCCGGATGTCCCGCGCCAGGGGAGCCAGGCCGCGGGGGAACTTGTCGTTGATGATCAGCCAGTCCCCCACCGCCCGCTGGTAGCCGTCGTCCAGCTGGAAGAACTCCACCCCCAGCTCGGGACGGTGGCTCAGGAACGCCAGGTTCCCCAGCACGTCCTCCTCGCGGACCCCGGCGTAGTACTGATACCAGGAGCACCAACCCACCGGGCTGCGCTCGATCCGGGCCCGATCCCGAGGCGCCACATCCATGTCCTGGGCGGCGCGCTCGGCGTAGGCGAGCAGCAGCTGCTCGGGCCGACCGCGCGCCAACCACAGGCCCTCCCCCTGCAAGACCTGACCAGGCTCCAGGCGCTTGCCGCCGTAGTCCAGGCTGCAGTGCAGGCGCGTGCTCTCCTTGTTCTGGTAGAAGAGCTCCCCCAGCCCGCAGCGCTGGCCTGTGAAGCCCACCAGCACCCCCTCTTCCTCCCCCGAGCCCCGCAGCAGCGTGAAGAGTGAAGAGGACAGACCGTCACGGCGCCCCCAGAAGGGCGAGTCCACGTAGTGGTTCATCAGCGAGAAGCTGCGCAGCCAGGGGCGGGGCGGCCGCCCGTCGCCGGCCACGGAGCCACTGGGGGTCCAACTCTGGTAGCCGTTTTGAAAGAGGCGCAGCGCCGCGGGATCGGCCAGCAGGGGCCAGCGGCCGTCTACGATGGCGGGGAGCACCTGGTCCAGCAGCAGAGTCTCCGTGCCCAGCACGCGCAGCTCCCAGGTCAGCTTCAGGCCGCCCCGGCATTCCCGCCAGCGCAGCCGCAGCTCCAGCTCAGAGTTGCGGGCACGCAGCTCCGAACCCTCGCCGATAGCGTTGTTCCCATCGCAGGGTTGCCAGGTATGAGCTTGGCCGTCCAGCGTGCGGTAGTGCAGGCGCGTGGTGTGGGAACGAGGCAAGAGAGGCATGGGTGAGCGTAACATCGCTGGGGGGTGCGGGGTTGTCCCATAAACCATAGGGTGGGGGGAGAAGGGGTTGTGTGGCGGAGCGGCCC
>CAYVQL010000171.1:22289-23469 GCA_964454135.1 uncultured Enterobacterales bacterium
GGGGGGGTCTCCCTCCACACACCCTCCTTTTTTCCTTTCTTTTTTTTTTTTTGCTACCCCCCCCCCCCCCGTCCGCTCAGTCCAGCTCCATGCTCTCCGCTTCCAGCTTGCCGGACACGCCGCAGAAGGTCATCTCCACGTAGGCGCGCCCCCCGGTGCCGCTGATGGGGATGCGCAGCTCCAAGCGCTCCTCGGGGCGCTGGATGTCGAGGCAGCGCAGCTGCATCTTGATGTTCTCTTCCTCGAAGAGCCTGATGCGCAGATCCTCGGTGTCTGTGTCCGCAGGCAGGTTGCAGGACATCCAGCGCACCTGGTCGGAGCGCAGCATGGTGCGGGAGAGATCCACCAAGGGCCGCACGCCCAGCTCGGCGCGCACCTGCATCTGAAGCAGCAGATCCCAGCCCGTGGTGGGGTTGTGCTCCAGCTCCACCAGGGGCGTGATGGCGACCTTTTCCAGATCCGCCTCGCCACCTGGCAGGGACTTCAGGGGATAGGTGCCCGCCGGGTAGCGACAACCGGCCACCAGCCCCACAGCGGCCAGGGCCAGGAGCGGGGGACGATGGCTGGTTGACTTCATGGGCGATCCTCGCTTCGCGAAGCCGCTAGGCCTCCTTCAGCACCGCGTGGGCCGCCGCCAGACGGGCGATGGGGACGCGGAAAGGAGAGCAGCTGACGTAGTTCAGACCAATACCATGGCAGAAGATAACCGACGAGGGTTCTCCACCGTGCTCGCCGCAGATGCCCACCTTCAGGTTCGGGCGCGTGCTGCGGCCCTTGTCCACACCGATGCGCACCAGCTGCCCCACGCCCTCCTGGTCCAAGACCTGGAAGGGATCGCTGTCGTACACCTTGGCCTGGCGATAGTCGGGCACGAACTTGTTCATGTCGTCGCGCGAGATGCCGTAGGTGGTCTGGGTCAGATCGTTGGTGCCGAAGGAGAAGAACTGGGCCTCGGCGGCGATCTGGTCGGCGGTCAGGGCCGCGCGTGGCAGCTCGATCATGGTGCCCACCAGGTAGTCCAGCTCCACGCCGGCCTTCCCCAGCACCTCGTCCGCCACCTCGACCACGATCTTGCGCTGGACAGCCAGCTCGTTGACATGGCCCACCAGGGGGATCATCACCTCGGGCAGCACCTCGATGCCGTCTTTCTTGCAGGCCGCGGCGGCCTGGAAGATGGCGC
>CAYVQL010000172.1:0-23184 GCA_964454135.1 uncultured Enterobacterales bacterium
GTTGCGGCCGAATGGCCGCAACGATGACCAAGGCCGATCCGCGCAGGGGTCGGGGGCTGCCAGGGCGGGCGATATGTGCCCGCAATCCCCCAACCCCCACGGAAGGGGATTACAGGCTCCAGGTCCAAGGAGTCCGCCCATGACGCTCCCCAGCCACCAGCGCAGCGCTATCGCCCCCAGACCATCGAGACCATGGCCCACGCAGCGCAGCTGCCACTCCCTGCCCGCCCTGCTGCTGGCGGGCTGCCTGCTTTGCGCCTGCGATGACAAGGACAGCGGCGAGGGCGGCGAAGACACGGCGGCCCTCTGCCTCTTCTCGCCCGACGCCGACGGCGACGGCTATGGCGACGAGAGCCAGGCCATCCAGGCGGAATGCGGCTCCAGCGTGAGCGGCTACGTCTCGGACAGCAGCGACTGCGACGACGCCGACCAGGCCGTCAATCCGGGTGCGGCCGAGGTCTGCAACCAGGTCGACGACGACTGCGACGGCCTGCTGGACGAGGACGATCCCGACGCCCAGGGCCTGTCCGTCTGGTACGCCGATGACGACGGCGACGGCTACGGCGACGCATCGGACAGCGCAGAGGTCTGCGAGCAGCCCGAGGGGCATATCGCGGATGACAGCGACTGCGACGACCAGGACGCGGCGATCAACCCGCAGGCCGACGAGGTCTGCGACGAGATCGACAACGACTGCGACGGCGCGACGGACGAGGACGACGCGCTCGACGCCTCCACCTGGTATCAAGACAGCGACGGCGACGGCTACGGCGACGCCGACGCCACCGGCCAGGCCTGCCAGCAGCCCACCGGCTTCGTCGAAGACAGCAGCGACTGCGACGACGCCGTCAGCTACAGCCACCCCGACGCCGCCGAGGTCAGCGGCGACGGGCTGGACAACGACTGCGACGGCACCACGGACGAGACCACCGAGGTCACATACTGGCTGGACGACGCCGAGGCGGACCAGGGCGCTGACAACGACCTGGGCTGCGCGGACGGCACCCACGACTTCGCCGCCTGCCGCGCCGTCTTCCACGACGGGGCCAATTCGCTGGCCTGGAGCGCCACCCAGGCGGACGCGGCCGACGGCGCCCGCTCCCTGGTGCTGGACTACCAGGTCGCCAGCGACTACGTCGCCGCCATCTGGCTGATGCCTGGCGATCAGGACTACGCGCTGGACGACGACTTCGTGGGCATGGAGCAGCTCTGCCTGTGGCTGCGCGATCCTGGGGCCAGCGCCGACTACGACGTGCCCGTCGAGTTCTCCGATGCCAATGGCAACAGCTCGAGCTCGGCCTCGGTCAGCGTGTCCTCCAGCTGGCAACAGCAGTGCGTGGACCTGTCCACGGCCAGCGCCGATGGCGTGGACTTCGACCACCTGGCTCAGCTGGCCCTGCTTCTGCGGAGCGACCAGGTTCCGGCCACCAGCGGCAGCCTCTGCGTGGACGAGGTGGCCTTCGTGGACACCGACTTCCCGGACTTCACCGGCCTGTCCACCCCCGGCGACTACTCCCTGTTCATCGACCTGCAGGTGGCCCGCGGGGCGCGCTTCTTCCTGGACCGGGCGCATGGCGCCAGCGGCTTGATGCAGGACAAGGCCACCACGGCGGAGAAATCGAGCATCGCCGCGGTTGGCTTCGGGCTGGCTACGCTCACCGCGGCCGTGGACCGCGGCCTGGCGGACGAGAGCGAGGCGCAGGCCCTGATCGAGACGGCGCTCGCTTCCCTGCTGGACAACAAGGGATCCCTGTCGGTCAACGGCTTCTACCACCACTTCCTGGACATCTCGGGCGCAACGCCCGCCGCCTTCGTGGACAGCCTGGGCGCGGTCTCCGAGATCTCCAACATCGACACGGCCCTGCTGGCGACGGGCGCCCTGGTGGCGGGCCAGCGCTTCGGCGGCGACATCGAGAGCTACGCCGAGAGTCTGTACTGGGCCATGCAGTGGAACTGGTTCGTCAACACCAGCTACGCCAGCTACGACCCCGACGACGAGTACCAGTTCCACCTGGCCTACAAGCCCGACTACGAGGCGGGCTACGAGCTGCCGGACGAAAGCACCGGCGGCTGGTTCGCGGGCGTGGCCGACGGCCAGGGCGACTACGACCCCTACACCTGGGCCTACCACAGCGACGAGGTGACCCTCATGTCCATCCTGGGTGTGCAGACGCCTGAGGACACGCTGCACGAGTGCGTGCTCTGGGAGGTCATCCGCAACCCCTCCGACAGCAATGGGGACCTGGCGGCCAAGAACTGGTACGGCAGCGCCTACGCCGAGGTTCTCGCGGATCTGTTCTGGGACTTCGAGGCCATGGGCAGCGAGGCCGACTACCACCTGGACTGCGAGGTCGTGAAGATGGTGGGCATGGACCACTTCGCCAACGCCCGGGCCTTCTTCGACGAGATGGAGGCCGACAGCCTGTCCAACGCCGCCGCCTACCCGGCCTTGGAAGTGCTGCCCCACGGGCTCTCGGCCGCCCTGGGGATGGACCCTGACCAGGGCGCCACGGGCTACGGCGTCTACGGCGCCTGGGGCGCCCAGGCCTGCGCCGACGATCCGACGGTGGTGCCGGCCGGCAACGTCAGCCCAGCGGCCGAGGCCATGGCAACCCTGTTCTACGACAGCGATCCGGACCTCAACGAGCCGCTACAGAACCTGGTGAACCTCTACCTGGAGCACCCCCATGCCTGGGGCATCTACGGCTTCCGCGACGGGCTGAACCTGGGCACGCCCAGCGAGAGCGGACAGTGGTTCGCGCACGACTACTTCGGTATCAACGTTGGACCGCTGGTGCTGGCCTTGGACGCCTTCGATCCGCAGAACCCCGGCCAGGTGCGCGAGTACCTGAGCGATGCCATCGGGGCCATCACCTGGTGGTAGGTCACGAGGGAGTGAGAGACCGATGAAGCTCTACTGGTGTACCACGCACCATCACGAAGAGGACTGGTTCGTCGTCGCGCCCAGCGCAGCCTTGGCGGCCATCTACCACGAGGACGTGGAGGGCTACGACAGGGGAGAGGCGCGAGCCGAGCTGGTCTGCGCCGTGCCGCGGTCCCACTGGCCTCAGGAGAGCAGCTGGCCCGACGATGAGCTGCTGCTGGCCTGCGGTGCCGAGATCGTCTGCGGGGATACGCCGCGCGTGGTTCGCATCGGGGATCGCACATACGCTGAAGGGATGCTCGAGGCCGAGATCCGGCGGCTCTCGGAGCGGGTCGGGCCCTTGAGCCCTCTCGACCTGCCGGACTACTTGCGAGAGGCGACGCCCGATCCGGAGGAACTCGCGCCGACCTGGTTGGCCCCGGTGACCGACACCCTGTCCGCGGCCATGACCGCTACTGGCGCTGGGCCGATCCGCTTCGAGCTCGACGCGGACGGCGGCTTGCTCGTCTGGCCAGCCGCGCTGCTGCTGCAAGAGGGCGATGGCGAACCTTCGGAGGTCTACCCCTTCTTCTTCCTGGACATCAGCGCCTTCACAGAGGTCTTCGAGCGACCACCCTTGATGAGCTGGTCCACCGGCCCGGAGCGGCCCTGTCTTTCCTTCGAAGGGACCGTCGACGGGCAGGAGGTCTTCGTCAGGGTCCTGGACGGCCCCCTCGAGGGCGACGAGCCTGCGCTCCTGATCGATGCCTCCGGTGAGATCAAGGAGATCGAGCCCGGCGATGAGGGAGGGGGGAGCGGTCCTCATTGAGGGGCGGAGCCCCGCCCGAACTTCACGATGTCCCGCTGAAAGCGGAGGAGCTGCCCCCGGGAGGGGAGCGTCCACTCTTGATCGATCCCGCATCCGAGGATCCGGAGGAACACATCCGGTTCCTTCGCGTCGGTGCGCACTGGACGCCCATCCCGCGGGGCGGGAGTCCCTAGGGGCACAAGACGATCGAGATCCTTGGGTTGGACCGCATGGAGCTCCTCGAACTCTACGACGCGCACGCTGCGCGCGTCGGAAGGACCCTCTCTCGCATCCGGCCCGAGCTGCGCGATGAGCACTTCCGGGACATGACAGACCGCTCCACCCCCTTCGCCGCGCTCACGCGAGCGATCCTTGCACGGTGATCTCTTCCCGAAAAGGCCGACATGATGATGAGGACCGCACAGCGATATCCCATGCTGGCCATGCTATCGCTCGCTTGTGCCGCATCCGGGGGCAGGAAGCCGGCCGACTCCGCAGACTCGGCCGTGGAGACGGACGACAGCGGACCCGCGAGGGCGATCGTCGAGCCTGATCGGGTGGTCCTACGTGAGGGTGATAGCGGCCTCCTGGTGGAGATCTGGGAAGGCTGGCCGTCTTCCTGGGGCTTCGGTGTGGCCGATTTTCCGGACAACACCGTGGAGTCCTGCCTGGAGGGAGCGGTTTGCCATACGCTGCAACCGGATGGCGGGCTGTTCCGCTGGGGGGATACGGCTGCGGACGGGACCACGGCCAATGGCCAGTTCTACGGCACCGACCATTTCCGCCGACAATGTCGGCGGAAACAGTCGGCGCCGTTTTTTTGGGGGGAAGACAGATTCTTCCCCCCCTATCCGAGGCGGACACCGCCTCTCCCCCCCATCTTCGCCGCTTGATGAGCGGCGCAGGGCTGCATACGCAGCCCTGGAACAGCGCTGCGGAAGCTCCTCGAACTGTCGGCAAGACTGGCGGCTTCTGTTCGGTGCCAGTTCTACTACCGCATCGGGAAGTACAGCTTCGCCCTGCTGGCCACCAACGGCGACTGCTGGACCTGGGGCGACGATGCCGGCGAGTACAAGGAGCGCTTGGGGTGCCTCGTGCGCAATTGGCCCAACACCTCGTGTTCCGACGAGAATCCCTGCAACTGATCCCCAGACTCGCCGCGACAGCCCGCGTCGGCTCGGGTGGACAGTCCATGCCCGTGCCGTGCTACCATCGATCAGCCCATAGCGTCCCTTTCCCCGGGTAGGTCTCATGATCCGCTTCCATTCCCTCGCCGCCGCCCTCTGCGCCACCACCCTGCTCAGCGCCTGCCCGGACCAGAGCCTGCAGGCGGTCAATGCCGATCCCGAAGCCACCATCACCTCGCACGCCGACGGCGACGGACTGCTGGAGTGGGAGACCGTCGTCTTCCTGGGCATCGTCAGCGACGCCGACCACGAGGCCGAGGAGCTGCTGGCCACCTGGCGCCTGGGGGGCGATCAGATCTGCGCGGCCGCCGCGCCCACCAGCGACGGTGCCACGTCCTGCGAGGCCATCGTGGGCCTGGAGGACACCTCGCTGAGCCTGGAGGTGGCGGATCCCCAGGGCGCGGCCGGGGTCGAGGTGATCACCCTGCAGATCACGCCCACCGAGGGCCCCGAGGTGACCATCGTGGCCCCCGAGCCGGCCGGCATCTACTACAGCGACCAGAAGATCACCTTCGAGGGCCTGGTCTCCGACGCCGAGGATGCGCCCGACGAGCTGACCGCCCGCTGGGAGAGCGACCTGGACGGCGAGCTGGATGTGGCCGCGGATCCCGACTCCAGCGGGGAGATCCTGGGCACCGGCTACCTGAGCGAGGGCGAGCACGCCATCGCGCTCTACGCAGAAGACAGCGTGGGCAAGACGGGCAGCGACAGCGTGGTGATCACGGTAGGCCCGCCCAACAGCGCACCCAGCTGCGAGATCACCTCGCCCGAGAGCGGCGCCGCCGGCGAGGAAGGGGCGCTGGTGACCTTCGAGGGACTGGTCTCGGACGAGGACGTCCCGGCGGACTGGCTATCGGTGGTCTGGAGCAGCGACTGGGACGGCGAGCTGGGCACCAGCTCCCCCAGCACGGCCGGCGAGCTGGCCTTCTCCACCTCGGACCTGTCCGTGGCCACCCACAGCATCACCATGATGGTCAGCGACGAGATGGGCGACACCTGCTCGGACTTCATCCTCTACACCGTGGGCACGCCGCCCGAGGTCAGCATCAGCGCGCCCGCCAGCGGCGAGGTCCACAACGAGGGCGAGTCCATCAGCTTCGCGGCCCAGGTCTCCGATAACGAGGACAGCGCCACGACCCTGTCCCTGTCATGGGCGTCCGACCTGGACGGCGTCATCTCCACCCAGGGGGCCGACAGCACCGGGCTGGCCCAGTTCGCCAGCAGCGGCCTGTCCGCCGGTGACCACAGCCTGAGCCTGACCGTCACCGACAGCGCCGGCCTGTACAGCATCGCCATGGTCAGCTTCACGGTCAACGCCCTGCCCACGGCGCCCACCGTGAGCATCACCCCCGATCCGGCCTACAGCGACGACGACCTGACGGCCACGGCCAGCGGCAGCAGCGACCCGGACGGCTCGGGCACGGTCAGCTACAGCTACGCCTGGTACGAGGCCGGCGTGCTCTCCTCGGCCAGCAGCTCGGCCATCTTCCCCTCCAGCGCCACCACCAAGGGCCTGGCCTACCGGGTGGTGGTCACCCCCAGCGACGGCACGGGCGACGGCGAGCCGGGCGAGGCTGCGATCACCGTGGACAACAGCGCCCCGGTCATCAGCACGCCGGTCATCAGCCCCAGCAGCGGCGTGACCACCAGCGAGACCCTGACCTGCAGCGCCAGCGCCACGGACGCGGACGGGGACACGCCCAGCATCAGCTACGCCTGGAGCAGCGGGGGCAGCAGCCTGGGCAGCGACGCCAGCCTGGATCTCAGCCCTGGCACCAGCGCGCCCGGCGACAGCATCACCTGCACGGCCACGGCCACGGACGACGAGGGCGCCACCGACAGCGCCAGCGCCTCGGTCACGGTGGACAACAGCGCCCCGGTGGTGGACAACATCGCCATCAGCCCCAGCACTGGCGTGACCACCAGCGAGACGCTGACCTGCAGCGCCAGCGCCAGCGACGACGACGGCGACAGCACCACCATCAGCTACGCCTGGGATAACGGCGGCAGCAGCCTGGGCACGGGCGCCAGCGTCACCCTGACATCTTCCACCGCCGCGCCCGGCGACAGCATCACCTGCACGGCCACGGCCACGGACAGCGCGGGGGGCACGGGCAGCGACAGCGTCTCGGTCACCGTGGAAAACGTCGATCCGACGGTGGACAGCGTCAGCATCAGCCCCAGCAGCGGCGTCACCACCAGCGAGACCCTGAGCTGCACGGCCACGGCCAGCGACGCCGACGGGGGCACGCCCACGCTCTCCTACGCTTGGACCAATGGCGCCAGCTCCCTGGGCACGGGCTCCAGTGTCACCCTGACCACCTCCACCAGCTCGCCCGGCGACAGCATCACCTGCACGGCCACGGCCACGGACGCCGACGGGGGCACGGCCTCGGACAGCGCCTCGGTGACGGTGGACAACAGCGCCCCCAGCATCACCAGCGTCAGCATCAGCCCCGATCCGGCCTACGCGGCGGACACGCTGAGCTGCGCCTACAGCGGCTACGCCGACGCGGACGGCGACGCCGACGCCAGCAGCTACGCCTGGACCGTCGACGGCAGCGCCGCGGGCAGCGGCAGCAGCCTGAGCGGGGCCTTTGTGGGCGGCGACAGCGTGGTCTGCACGGTCACTCCCAGCGACGGCACGGACACCGGCACGCCCGTCTCCGACAGCCTGACCATCAGCAATACCCCGCCCGTGCTGGACGCGGTCACCCTGACGCCCGACCCGGCCTACGAGGGCGACAGCCTGGTCTGCACCCCCGGCAGCTACGCCGACGACGACGGGGACACGGCCAGCTTCGCCTACGCCTGGGACGTGGACGGCGTGGACCCGGGACAGACCAGCTCCACCCTCTCCTCCAGCTGGTTCGACCGCGACGAGACCGTCAGCTGCGCGGTGACCCCCAACGACGGCACGGACGACGGCGCCGCGGTCTCCTCCAACAGCATCATCATCTCGAATACGGCGCCCAGCATCAGCTCGGTCAGCATCAGCCCGGCCAGCCCCACCCTGAGCGATAGCTTGACCTGCAGCTACAGCGGCTACATCGACGCCGACGGCGACGCCGACGCCAGCACCTACGCCTGGACCATCGACGGCGCGGCCGCGGGTAGCGGCAGCAGCTTCGGCGGCACCCTGAGCTCGGGCGCCGAGGTGGTCTGCACGGTCACCCCCTACGACGGCACGGACACGGGCACGGCCGTCTCCGACAGCGTGACCGTGGCCAACAGCGCGCCCCAGGTCACCTCGGTGACCATCAGCCCCAGCAGCGTCTACACCGACGACACCATCAGCGCCTCGGTCTCCAGCACGGATGCCGATGGCGACACGGTCAACATCAGCTACGCCTGGTACGTGGACGGCAGCCTGGTGGGTGCCACGGGCAGCAGCCTGGACGGGGCCAGCTACTTCGACAAGGACGAAGAGGTCTACGTGGAGGTGACGCCCGACGACGGGACCGAGAGCGGCACGGCCGTCTCCTCCAGCTCGATCGTCGTGCTCAACACGCCGCCCGAGGCGCCGGTGCTCTATATCGATCCCGAGACGCCTGCGGTGGGGACGGACGACCTGCTCTGCGTCGTCGATAGCGACTCGCACGACGACGACGGGGACAGCATCAGCTACAGCATGAGCTGGACCGTGGACGGCGTGGCCTACGCTGCCGGCGGCAGCGCCGACACCGGCGACACCGGGGCCGGCTGGCTGGGGCCGGACACCACCACCTGGACCGACGACACCGTGCCGGCCGAGGACACGCTCTCAGGCCAGGAGTGGACCTGCACGGCCACCCCCGACGACGGGGACGACGCGGGGACCGCGGCCGAGGTCAGCGTCACCCTTAGCGCCGAGCTTTGGTCCGGGGTGATCGAGATGCCCTCCACCGACACCGTGGATGGCTTCAGCCACGGCGAGTGGTCGGCCATGAACGGCGACGGCCGTGTGGCCTCGCGCATCCTGCTGACCCAGGGCTGCGCCAACCCGGAGCTGGCCTTCTACCAGCACTCCTCGGCGGACACCTCGATCCAGGGCTCCTACTACGTGATGGACGCCTCGGGCACGGTGCTCGATTCGACCCCCTTCGAGACCTACTCCGGCTGCAACGACTGCTGGCTGCCCCACCCCACCCGGCTGTCGGTGACCATGAGCGCCAACACCTACTACTACCTTGGCTTCCAGAACGGCACCGGGGTGGGAGACATGTCGGGCCCCTCCATCTACCTGGACGCCAACGCCCGCACCGTGGAGATAGCCACTTTCGACGACCCGCGGGCCGACCAGCCTGGGGCGGACATCCTGGGCCTGCCCGGCACTTCCGTGGGTTGGCAGCAGCGCTGGCGGGTGGACTGCGAGTAGCCAGAATCGGGGAGAGGACCGCGGCCTTACCCCTGCCCCAACAAGCCCGACCTGAACGCCTTGTTGGCATTGGGACTGAGGTAGTTGTTGAACACCAGGCGCATGAAATCGACCCCGGCGATGGTGCCCTTCTTCTGTCCCTTGATGGTGACGGTGGTGCCTGCGCCCGGCACGTACTCCAGGCTCATCTGCTCGCCGGCGTGCATGGCCTCCTGCCAGCCGAGGAAGGTGGCTATCTCGGACTGCAGGGAGCTCTTCAGCGGATTGTCCGCGAAGCCCTCTTCGTAGACCGCGATCATCTTGTCGCGGGTGACCTCGCTCAGGACGAAGTGCATGAAGAGGCACTTGGGGCTGTCCTGCTGAACCACCTGCTCCCAGTCGCCGCTCTTGGAGGGCAGGTACAGGCCCCCCACGTAGACATCCACGAAGTACTTCTCGCGCAGCCCCATGCCGTTCAGCACCAGGGCCTGCCCGCCCACCGCGCGGCTGTCGGGCATGGTGATGCCTGCGAGCTCGCCGGCGTAGGCGGACCAGGTCAAGCTGATGAGCAGGGGGAGCAGGGCAAACGACATCGATCCTCCGGGCGCCAGGGGGAGAAGGGCCTGCGCCACGCCCATTCATCTAGCGACTCGGGATCGGCCCGTCCGCCGCTCGCCCCCCGGTGGTGCTCTTCAGGACCCCTGCCCGATGTCGGGCGGGGCCACGGCCGGCACGCAGCCGGCCTGCACGATGCACCGGCGCAAGCGCTTGCGCGCCTGGCGGGAGGGGGCGCAGACCAGCTGGCAGTAGCCGCAGGTGATGACAAAGCGCTCCTGGGTGTTGCGCAGGTAGCCGTGGTCCGCGTGGTACTGGAGGTTCGCCAGGGCCTGGGAGTAGTGGTTGCGGTGCCCCAGGCTGGCGCGGGCCACGCGCTGCCACAGGTCGGGCAGCTCGCCGTCGGACTCGGGCAGCTCGATGCGCCCGGGCGACCAGGTGGACCAGCGCGCATGGCGGCTCTGGCCCGTCAGTCCTCCGCAGACGAAGATGCAGCGCAGGTTGCTGGCTTTCTTGTTGTGGTGCGAGCGCCTGCCGCCGATGACGACGCTGTCTTGGCGCTTGGGATCCATGAAGCCGCCCTGGCAGACCGCGGTGCAGATGCGGCAGCCGTCGCAGGGCGTCTCTTCCAGCATGGGATCGGGCGTCAGCACGGCATCGGTGAGGACCGAGCCGTACAGCACCCGGGCCCCGAAGCGCGGGTGCAGGACGTTGCCGCTCCAACCGAGGGCTCCGATGCCCGCGGCCACGGCGCCGTAGCGGTGGGAGAAGGTCGGGATCAGTCGGAAGCTGCCGCCGCTGAGCAGCTGCTCCGGTAGGCGGGCGACCAGCGCCCTCTTCAGCGGGCGCAGGGCTGTCGGGGCGTCCCGCGCGAGCCAGTCCGTCAGGCCCTGCCTGACGCGCGGCGGCACCCTGCGATAGGCGGCTTTGCGCTTGTAGCGGTAGTCCAGGTTGGGCTCGGGCACAGCCGTGCGAAAGCCCTGTTCCTCGAGGAAGACCGCCACGCTGCGGGCGATGCGATCCAGGCGCCGGTACAGCTCGGTCTCGTGGCGTTGCATGGCCATCCGGTCCTGCTTGGCGAGGTAGCGCTCCACGATGTCCGCATCGTGGGCCACCATCAGCGAGACCACCGAGCGGGCCCCGGGCAGCAGGTAGCTGGCGTCCATGGAGGGCAGGCCGCCCAGGCGGTCCACGCCCGTCAGGCCTGCGTCCTGCGCTCCGGCGCTGCGGGCGAGCTGCTTGATCCGGTCTTTCATTGTGACGCGACTCACTCTTCGAAGTAGGGCACCATGATGGCCGCGGAGCTGGTGCTGGAGGCTGCCCCCGGCTCGAAGCCCCCGCTGACCAGCAGCGAACCGTCCGGCAGGCTGCTGACCGCACAACCGGGGCGCGGGCGGTCGAAGTCGGCCGTGGGGCCGTCTTCACCTGTGATGGGGTTGAGCAGCTCGATCTTGTTGACCGGGTCGAGGCCGCTGACATCCGCGTAGCCGCCAGCCACCGCGATCCAGCCCTCCTCGGTCCAGTCGGCCCAGGCGGCACCTTGCCGCGGCGTGGCCAGCGCTGTCCCGTCCACGAAGGACGCGACGTCCATGCGGAACTCCTGGCCCGCGTTGGTGACGGCGCCCTGCTCGAGGTCGACGCCCCCCCCCAGCCAGAAGCTGTCTTCCGAGCTGGGGACCAGCACGGCGCCGGAGACGTAGATGCCCTCGCCGGATGCGCCCACGGGCTGGAAGGCATCGCCAATCCCTTCCCCCGTGAAGGGATCCAGGATGCCGGTGCTGGACTGGTCCTCGCCCTGGACAAAGACGAGCCCCTCTTCGTCGGCCGCGCAGGCGGTGGCGGACTCGGAGGAGCCCCCGTTCTGCAGGGCCACGGAGGTGGCCCGCCAGCTGCCGTCTTCGGGGTAGTAGCGCACCAGGTCCGCGTTGTTGCCCGTGTCCTCGCCCCCCAGCACGATCAGGGAGTCCTCGCTGTACTGGGCCACGCAGTGCCCGCTGCGTGGCAGGCTGAGCTGCGAGACCGTCTCGACGCTGTCCTGCTGCGGATCGTAGAGGGCGATGGCGGTCTGCGGAACCCCGGCGGCGGTCTCCCCTCCCAGGATGAGCAGCTGCGAGTCGCTGGTCCAGACCGTGCGCGCGCCCCCGACGCCCACGTCCAGCCGGGCGGCCTGCGCCTCGAAGCCTGCCACGCTGAAGTCGTAGATCTCCAGCTCGTCGTGGCTCGCGGCGGACGAGGGATCGTGCCCCCCCAGCATCAGGATGCGACCGTCCCCCAGCGTGATGGCCTGGTGGTCGCTGCGTTGCTCGTGCATGCCGGCGCTCAAGGCGAAGACGCGGTTGACGGGCAGGAAGGTGATGGGCACCTCCTGGTCCGCCCCGGGTTCGATCACCACCTGTGCGCTGCGCCCGAATGAGCGCACGCTGTAGCCGTCCGTGCCCGCAACCTGGAAGCGGACCACGCCGTATTCCGCGATGCCCTCGAGCTCGGCGTTGCCCCCGGGGTAGTCGAAGCTCTCCGAGGCGACCACCTCGCCTGCGACCACCACGTCGACGCGCATGCTGCTGACGCCTTCGCTGGGATCGGCGTCCAGGGTCGGGTTGCGCAGGGTCAGGGTGATGGCGGCGTTGTCCGCCTCGACGACCAGCTCGGAGTCGCCGCTGGAGCAGGCGCCGGCCAGCAGCAGGACAAGGGGGAGAAGGTCGCGCATCATGCTGCCTGATACCCGGGGCATCGGTGGGTGGGCAAGCTCTTGCGCAGTTCAGGGGCGCGCGGGCCTGGCTCTCAAGGACCCCAGCCCAGGACCAGGTAGACCTTACCGCTGTCCGCGCCGCCCTCATCGTTGCCCGGGGCCCCCAGCAGCAGGTCGCTCCCTGCGTCGCCGTCCACGTCGCCCGCCGCGGCCACGGCCGTGCCCAGCTGGTCGCCAGCGGCCTCGCCGACCCACGAGACATCCGCGTCGGCCAGGTCGTTCTCGCCGATCCAGGCGGAGCCTCCGCCCAGCAGCAGGTAGGCCTTGCCGGCCTGGTTGCCGCCGGCGTCGTTGTTGGGCGCGCCCACGACCAGGTCGGCCGCGCCGTCGCCGTCGAAGCCCTCCAGCAGTGCCACGGACGCGCCGGCGCCGTCGTTGGCCGACTCGCCCGTCCAGCTGACCGGAGCGCTGGACAGGGAGAGGCTCTGGGTCGGGCCGGCCCAGGAGGGGCCCCCCTGCCAGAGGGTCACCTTGCCGGCGTCGCTGGCGCCGTCGTCGCTGCCTGGGGCCGAGATGACGAAGTCTTCGTAGCCGTCTTCGTTGAAATCGCAGCCGCCGTCAAGGGCCAGGCCGGCCCTGTCGCCGTTGGCTGCGCCGTAGAAGCGATGGTCGGCCAAGGAGAGGCTTACCTGGTTTCCGGACCAGGTCGAGGTGCCCATGTAGAGGTAGACCGCCCCCATGGAGCTCCCGTTGGCGTAGCCGGTGGCGGACATCATGAAATCGTCGTAGCCGTCGCCGTCGATGTCGCCAGCCGGGCCCGTGGTCGCTCCCAGCATGTCGTTGGGATTCTCCCCAATCCAATAGTTGCCCAGCTCCGCAAGATCGGATGACGAGCCCAGCATCAGCTCCGTGAAGCCCTGCCAAGACTGCGTGGCCGTCAGACCCGGAGCGCCCAGGATGATGTCGGACAGCCCGTCTCGGTCCACGTCGCCCGCGCAGGCCACGGTGCCCAGGGCCGACTCCACGCCATCGGTGACCACGTAGTAGTAGGTGTCCTGGCTGGAGTAGTAGATGGCGAGCAGGCCGCTGTTGCTGGCCGAGTCGTCGGCGCCGCGGGCGCCCGCTGCGAAGTCCGTCACGCCATCGCCGTCGAGATCGGGGAAGACGGCCACCTGCCCGCCCAGCATGGCGCCGGTCTCGGGCGTGGACCAGGTGATGGCGCCGTAGGACGAAGCGGTGGCCAGGGTCTGGCCGGTGGCGTCGCCCAGAGCATCTCCGGGCAGGATGTAGAACGTGCCGCCGCTGGAGGAGTCGGGGGCGCCCACCATGAAATCGTCGTAGCCGTCGCCCGTGATGTCCTGGCCGCCGGCCAGGGCCTGGCCTGCGCCGTCACCCGCGTTGTCACCCGTCCACCAGTCGCCGTGCAGCGAGGGATCCTGGTTGCGGCAGGCGTTGTCCTCGTCCACGCTGCCGTCGCAGTCGTCGTCCGCCATGTTGCAGAGCTCGGATGCGCCGGGGTTGATCGCGGCGTCGCTGTCATCGCAGTCAGCGCTGTTGCCCACGTAGCCAGCGGGCTGGTTGCTGGCGCTGGTGGAGTGTAGCGGGTCGCCGTAGCCGTCGCCGTCGCTGTCCTGATACCAGTCGTAGGGGTCGTCGTCGTCTCCGTCCTCGTCCCCTTGACCCTCGCAGTCGCTGCCGTCGCCGTCTACGCCGGGGTTGATGTCGCTGCGCTGGTCGTCGCAGTCGCTGCCGTCGGAGACGTAGCCGTAGGGTTGCTCGCAGGCCAGCTGTTGCTGGTCTGCGTCGCCGTAGCCGTCGCCGTCCAGGTCCGGATACCAGGCCAGGGTGTCGAGGGCATCTTCGTCGACGTAGCCGTCGCAGTCGTTGTCCACGCCGTCGCAGAGCTCATCGGCGCCCGGGTTTATCCCCGCGTCCGTGTCGTCGCAGTCATCGTCTTTTCCGTATCCGTCGCCGTCGATGTCGTCGTCTGGCGTGCTCTCGCTGCAGTCGTTGTCCAGGCCGTCGTAGGGAATCTCGACCCGACCGGGATTGACCTCGTCATCGTCGTCGTCGCAGTCCTGGGCCACGCCGAAGCCGTCTTCGTCGTAGTCCATGTAGCCTGTGTCGTTGGCGCGGCCGCCACAGGCGGCTGCGAGCAGGAGCGGCAGGAGATGGATGCTCTTCACGCTTACCTCCGACCCCTACCTTTCGCACAGGCCGTGCCAACCGGGGTCGACGGTCCTTTCTCCCTTTTCGACTGGATGACTGGGGTCCGGGAACCCCTTTCGGGGCCCGGGTACCCGTGCGGCCGTATCCCACAGCGGGCCGGGTGCGAGTCAGCGTTGGGCTGGGCGGCGCAATACCAGCCAGGCCACGTCTGCGCCCGGTCTGCTGAAGAGCGTCTTCTTCGAGTGGACCAGTGCCTGGTGCTCGAAACCGGCGGCCCTGGCGTTGGAGTCCAGGGCCTGGGCGTGCTCGAAGGCGTAGATGGCCAGGGGAGCGCCGGGCTTGAGGGCCTGAAGGACGCTGCGCAGGAAGCGGCCGGTTTCCGGCGGCGGTCTGCTTCCCTCCTGGAAGCCCATGAACCCGTTGCCGATGATCACTGCGCCGTCCAGCGTGGCCTCGGCCAGCATGACGTCGTCGCGCGTCGAGTGCACCGCCTGCACCTGTGGGCCTTCGGGCAGGCGCTCGCAGGCTTGCCGGATGAAGGCGATCACCTGCGGATCGATGTCTACGGCCCAGACTCGGCTGTCGGGTCCCAGCTGGCGGGCCAGCTCGAAGCTCAGGGAACCAACGCCGCTGGCGATGTCTGCGATGTGGGCGCCCTCTTCGAAGGTCAGGCCCGTCTGGGCCTGGAGGTGCGGCAGCACCTTGGCGTAGGGTGACTGGGGCCGGGCGTAGTGGAAGTGGTCTCCGGCGAGCTGGGTGTAGATGGGACGCCCTGCCTGGAGCTTCAGCGCGGCGCTTAGGGGCGCGTCGGGATCCAGGTCCTTCTGGATGGTCGCAAAGAGGGGAGGCAGGTGCTCGGTCTGGGTGGGGGGGGGCAGCAGGAAATCCAGTATCAGCTGCCGCTCTATGGGCAGGTCGGAGGGCTCTTCGGCGAGACGCTGGGCGATGTCCAGCAGCAGGGAGGTGGATACCTCGGCGCGATGGCTGAGAGATCTGCGGGCTGTCGCCTCGAGGTCCTTTCGCGCGCTGGCCAGGGTGGCGGAATCAGTGGGCGCCGCGAGATAGGCCTGCAGGGCGGCGATGGCGTCCAGCTGCAGGCTGCGCTCGTCGCGGTGAAGGGGCATGTCGGGAGGGGGGGGCCGCCCCTGGTGGGCTGGGGTTGGGTCCTGGTGCGGAGGCTCCTCCCCGGCGCCACAGGCCGCCAGGAGGCAAGCGCACAGGACCGTGGGTAGGTGCGGCCGCGGGCTCGGGCCGAGATGGACCAGCGAGGCGAGGAGCGCATAGCGCCTGGTCCTGTTGTCCATGGGTTTCCCTCGAAGCGGTGGGGTTGGAGTAACGCGAGGCGTGCTGCCCGTGCAGACACCCTCAGGCCCCCCCGGAAAGCCGCTTCAGGGTAGGGCGTGGTCTCCTTGCGGCTCGGCTGTGGACCGCGGCGGGCCGCGAGCGGCGCTTCGAGCTACGTAGAGGCCTATGTCGAGCAGAGCGCCATACGACGACGGTTCCCGCCGCGTCTCGCCTTCGAGCGGGGGAATGCAGCTGATCCACCTCGATGATCTGCGGCCCGAAGGCAGCAATGAGCGCTGCCTGCGCCCACTGGGGCTGTGCACGCTCGGGGGATGCTGCGACCTCTGCTGGTACGGGCCCAACAGCCCCAAGAGCCGCGAGCTGGCGGCGCGCCGCGGGGTGGGTGGCTAGGCGCGGCGGCGCCCAGGGAGCGAACCGGGGGGGCGCAGGTCCCGCGACGACTCGACGGACCTCTGGCTGGTCGTGCGACGGGCATTGCATGCTATGGTGTCCGCCGTGCTGTTCGGCAGGGAGTGGATGTCATGAAACGACTTGGCAAGCTCGGTGCGCTGTTGCTGGGGCTCATCGTCATCAGCGGCGCGGCCTTCGGCCAGGCCACCTCCGGAGAAGACGTTGGAATCCCAGCACCTGGAATGGAAATCGCGCAATGCGTCGATGGGCTTCGAGTAGGCGGCTTGTCGAAGAGACTGCGGGAACACCCTGAACGGATCGCCACCTGGCTGGCGTGGCTCGGCCCGCTGCTCAAGAAACAGGAGCAAGCCTGCAAGGATGGGCACCCCGGCAAAATGCTGGTCTCTTGCGTCCATACACCGAAGGACCTGCTTGTCGAGGCTGATGTTCATGGATTCACCTGCCTGCCGAATCCGGAGCAGGCGGTGGGGCTGTACCATTACCGCGTTGGGACAAGCCTGCTTCACGAGAGAATGCACTCGGCGGCGCTGGATCACCTGCATCAGGCGGTGGACGCGCTTCCCCGCGACGGTCTGGCCCATCGGCGCTGGCGCATGCGTGTCTGGTTAAGCATTACACCGCCTTGTACCTGCAGTATCCGGCAGCATGGAAGGACATTGGGCCTGTGCAGGTCACTCCACCTGCGCTGGACGGGGTCACGAGCACGAGACCGATCCCCGTTCGAGCAGGCTTCTCGACGAGGCTCCTACATTCCCCTGGACCGAGGAGGCGTCTTCCAGGTGGTGCGTGGGCGTCCATATGGTAACATTAACCACCAATATCAGCCTAATCGATCACGGATGGGCGCTGGCGCAAGGCCCTGGCTGCCACCTTCATCGAAAACCTGGATCAGGCCTTGGAGAAGCCACTGCGCGACGAGCAGGCGCTCTACGCCCGCTCCACCGCCGTACTTATCTTGAACCTGGATCCGGACATCCCCAGAGCGCGAGAGATCTACGATTGGACGGAGGAACGGCTGGAGGAAAGCCAGTTGCGATGCAGGCGGCTGGTGGAGGATGCGGAGTTCCGGGAAGCCATGATCCCATGCGGGCTCGCGGTTCAGCTGGCCCCCTCCGACACGAGGTCCCGCGACCACCTCGCGTTTTCATCGAGGTACGCGCATCGCCAGGAGAGGAACAGAGTCGTCTTTCGGTACCTTCTCTTGGCTGGCGTGGGTTTGCTGTGCTTGGTGGGCTTTTTGTTCATGCAGGGCGAGGTCTTCCGTATGGTGGGCCGGCGCGAGCTGGCCCTGGCCTCCATGCACTACATGCAGGCCCTCGTCCCGCGCTGGAAGAGGCCCTATCTTGCGATCGCGGACATACGCCGCGAGCAAGGCAGGCTCGACCTCGAGCGACGCATGTTGGAGCGGGCGAGCGAGCGTTGGCCCGCTCATCGGACTGTGCTGCGCGCGATGCTCGAGTTCCATATTCGGCAGGACGATGAGCGAGGCGTTCGGGGAGCTCTGCTGGCCTTGATCGAGGGAGGGGCGAACGACGGCGACCTCCCCGACCTGGTGGCGCTGGCCATGGAGGCCTCCGCGCCCATCGAGGAACGCCTGGTGGAGCGCCTGGAGCGCCACCTCGAGAGGATTCCCGATTCCCCCATCGTCGCTCTGCTGGCCAAGGCCTACGCCCAGCGAGGCCGGCAGGACCAGGCGGCCATCGAGATCTACGATCGCGCTCTCGCCCTGGGAACCCGGCTGGGCGACGCGCGGTTGAAAGCTCTGCTCCCCAATAGCCGACTCTTGCTGGAGAACGGCGATCCCGACGGCGCACTGTCCCTTGCCCGGGAAGCCCTGGTCTTCGATGGTTCTCCCGAGGCCATTGCTTGCTGGACCGAGGCCTTGATGCGCTCCGAGTTCGAAGAACACGTCGCGATGGAGGGGACTCCGCCGGGGGGGGCGATGGTGCTGGTGCCGCTCCTGGTGCGGTCCCTGGAGGAAAGCCCCCAGCATGCGCAGCTGGTCAGAGACAGGCTGAGCACCTTGCTGGAGACCAACGACGATGCCCAGGAGGCAGCGGTGCTGGCCGCATTGCAGCACATCATCGACGGGGCGGACTGTCGCGAGATGCTGGCTTCCGTTGCAGAGGCGACGGATCGCAAGCCCTCCTACTGGGCAGCTGCCGAGGCCGTCTTCCGCATCTACTCCAAAGAGCACCCGAACGACTACGCGCTTCCCTTTCAGATGGCCGATATTCACCGTTGGTTGGGGAGACCGGAGCGTGCCCTGGCCATCCTGGCCGATGTGGCTCGAGTGCAGGCCAGCAATTCGCTGGCGTTGAAGCGGACCGCGAACCTCGTTCAGGAGTACGATCTCGTCACGGTCGTACAGCTCGGACTGTCTTTGATGGGGGTCGAGAGCAGGTTGATAGACATCTCCCCCTGGGGATGGGCGGAGCTGGGACTGCGAGCGGTTGGGGACGATGCATTCGCGTGGTGGCCAGAGTTCAAGGGGGCGCGTTTTCGCGTGTTCGAGAGTCGAGCGCCCTTGCCCCGGGATTTGACGGATTTCGTGGACAGCCTCGAGAAGCGCGATGGGGACGACCAGCGGCTGGGGATCATCGTCAGCGCCGGTCGGCCTTCGGCTACGGTGTTGAACATGGTGCTCGGGCTGATGATCGAGAAGCCAGGTCTGCAGCTGGTGCCGCTGTGGGAAAGACAGCTACGAGACGCGGTCGCGGAGCTGCGTTTCGAAAAGCTGCTCAGCCAGCTGAGGTCCCAATGGTTGCTCGGCGAAGACCTGTTCGACAACAAGAACCCGATCAAGAGCGATGCCGGCTTCTTCGGAAGGGGTTCCGTTCTGCGATCGCTGGCGGCCAAGTTCAACCGCGGAGAGGTCTTCGGCCTGTTCGGGCTGCGAAAGATAGGCAAGACCTCGCTGGCTTTCCGGCTGCGAGATCAGATCGCGGACGCGGTGGTCTCTTTCGTGGATCTCCAGGCCCATTCCAGTCGCTCCTGCGCCGACCTCGCCCGGGAGCTGTGCGCACAGAGCCTGGACGACTGGCGGTCCAAGTTCCACGACAAGCCGGCTCCGCCCGATCTGGTGCCCGTTCCGGAGGATGTTCCGGGTGCCATACATGCCCTGGAGATCAACATCCGCCGGCTCCGGGAGACCATCCTGGCCAGCATGGAGATCAAGTCCCTGGTGTTCTTGATGGATGAGATCGAGCTGATGATCCCTCATCCGCGGGATGATGGCACCTACTACGAAGGCTTCAAGGGCTACGACGATTTCTTCAGGATGCTGCGTGGGCTGCACCAGTCGGACGCCGATGGCATCTTCTCCTTTGCGGTGATCGGGGCCGACGCCAGGCTCTGTCTGGATGGCAAGTGGGGTGGGCGGGACAACCCTGTCTTCCAGTACTTTGCCGAGGTCTACCTGGCGCCCTTCGAGCCAGAAGAATGCTCGGAGCTGGTGACCAGCCTCGGGATGGGTATGGGCATCAGCTTCACGGACGGAGCGCTGGACCAACAGTACCACTACAGCGGCGGACATCCCATGATCAGCCGTCAGCTGTGCAGCGCGGCGGTGGCCGCGCTGGAGGGGAAGCGCCCTGCGGTCATCAGCAGCGCCGCCATCGTCGAGGCTGCGGAGGACTACCTCTCCCAAGAGAGCGGCTACTTGAGCCAGATCCTGGATTCCTACCTCAGTGCGAGCCAGCGTTCGCTGCTCTATGTCCTGGCTGGCAACGAATCCGAGCTGATGACCCGATCCGTCATCTCCGCAGAGCTCGTGGAAGAGGGGGCGAGCTTGTCGCAGGTGAACAAGGACCTTGAGGTTCTCGAGAACTTCAGCGTGCTATGCAGGCGCGGAGACCAGTACCATATTCCTATGCGCCTGTTGCGGCTGTATCTTCGATTCCACCGTTTGGGACTGGAGGATTGATGAAGGGCATACCAATTGAGAACCCCTACGTCTTCGATCGGCCTGTGGATGATGAACAGCTCTTCGTGGGTAGGAGACCGCTCCTGCAGGAGATCTCGCTGCAGCTGCGCCGGAGCGAGTCATTCGCTCTGCTGGGGGGCACCCGCAGTGGGAAGACCACGCTGCTCTTCCAGTTGAAGCGGCGGCTGACGCGAGATGACTTCCCCGACGGTCCGCGGCGGGTCGTGGGCCCCGTCTTTCTCAGCACCCACCAGTTCGACGAGCTGACCCCTCAGGGCGTCTATGCCGCCATCTTGATCGAGCTATGCGACCTGCTCACCGACAATGCAGCCGAACGAATAAGAGAAGCGGCTCAGCGCCTGCTGGACGGACGGGCAGGGAACAGGGTCTTCGAGACCTTCAGCGGGGTTCTTGTCGAAGAGCTGCCGGGCAGGCCGAATTTCCGTCTCGTCATCATGCTGGACGAGATCGATGAGCTGAGAGAACACAGCTGGGCGCGCACCTTCTTCAACAACCTGCGGCACCTCGTCAGTGTGGGCCCGGTTTGCGACCAGGTCTCTGTGGTCATCGCAGGCACGCTTGACAGCCAGGAGCTCTGGAACACGGCCGGCTCCCCGTTCCACAATGTCACCACTCAGAAGGAGCTGGCGTTGCTCCCGGACGAAGCGCTGTTCGAGCTCGTGGACATGGGATTCCCCGCTGGGCTGGATGCATCGGTGCAAGAGGCCTTGTTCGACGCCGCGGGAGGGAGCCCGTACCTCGCCCAGTACTTGCTGGGCCGCCTCTGGGACCGCACCAGGGTCTTCGAGCGGCCACCCATCGATGACGACGTAGAACAGGTCTGCTGGGCCTATCTCGACGAACGGCCCGGGGATTTCCAGCGCTGGTGGAGCTCCTGCGGAGAGGACGCGAGGAAGCTCTACTGCCACATGGCGAGCGCGGGTACGCCGATCAAGCGTTTCGACGCCGTGAAGCTCTGCCAGAGGCAGCCAGATCGCGCCAAGCGAGCCATCGACGAGCTCTTCTTCAACGGGCTCATCCGCCAGGTCGGCGAGCGAAGGAGGCCCCGCTGGGATGCGCCAAGCGGTCTCTTCCAGCTCTGGCTCGAGGACCAGGGCTATCTGGACGATGGCGATGCGCCGGCAATCCCGGTGAGCACAAAGCCCGCACCTCGAGCCCCGCGCGTCTTTCTCTCCTACGTCCACCAAGACAAGCTCGCCGTGGAGCGTCTGTTCATGGGGCTGACATCGCGCAGGATCGAGGTCTGGTGGGATGGCGCAGCCATGCATGGGGGGGCGCGAATCAGCATGGCCGTGGCGGATGGGATTCGGTGGGCGGATCACTTCGTGCTGTGCTGCTCCAGCAACCTGCTTCGTCGCCTGCAGTCTGGGGAGACCGGCGTCCTGGAAGAGCTCGACCTGGCCGTGCGGCGTGATGAGCGCTGTCAAGGGACCTACGGCTTCATCATCCCGGTCAGGCTGGACGACTGCGAGCTGCCGTCGCCGAGCATGGGCGAGCATGGGCGACTGTCGAAGGTTCTGGCCATCGATCTCTTCAGGGACCTGTCGGGCGGCCTCAACGAGCTGGCGTCCGCCATCGTTCGCAGCCGGGGGGGCGACAGCTCGGATTCCGGCCCCATCTGAACGACCGCGAGGGGTTAGGGGGCGTCATGCGCAAGGCCTCCGCCCTCTCGGTCTTCCTCCTGCTGGCCGCGCCTGCGGGCGCCGCGGAGCTCACGCGCGGCCCCTACCTGCAGCAGACAACCTCCAGCTCGGTGATCGTGGCCTTCGACCTGGACCAGGCCGCGGAGGCGGAGGTTAGGCTCGCCGCGGCCGGGGGCGACGAGCTCAGCGAGCTCTCCTCGTCGGACAGCCACCACGAGGTGGGCTTCAGCGACCTGCAGCCCCACACCCGCTACGAGTACGCCATCTACGTCGGGGACCAAGCGCTGGTGGAGGGCTACGAGCTGCGGACCGCGGCGGAGCCTGGCACCGCGTTTTCGTTCCTGGTCTACGGCGACTCGCGCTCCGGGCACGACGAGCACGCCGCCGTCACCGAGGCCATGGATCTGGAGGACGCCGATTTCGCGCTGCACACCGGCGACCTGGTCTCCGACGGCGAGGAGGCCGAGCAGTGGGACACCTTCTTTGCCATCGAGCAGCCCCTGATGGAGCGCATCCCGCTCTTCCCCACGGTGGGCAATCACGACGAGTACGATGGCGACGCGCAGCTGTTTCGAGAGGCCTTCGCCCTGCCCGAGGGCGAGCTCTACTACTCCTTCGACTGGGGCAGCGCGCACTTCATCGTGTTGGACAGCCACGCCAGCACCGTGCTGCTCTGCGAGCTGGACGACAGCCTGGTCTACGACTGCTTCGACGAGGAGCAGCTGGCCTGGCTGGAGCAGGATCTGGCCACGGCCTGCACACGGCAACAGACCGATCTGATCTTCGTTGCGGTGCACGCGGGGCCCTACTCGTCCAAGAGCTCACGCACGGGCAGCGGGCAGATGAGGGCGCTGTTGCCCATGTTCGAGGCCTACGGCGTCACGGCCATCCTCTCGGGGCATGATCACTATTACGAGCGCGGCGAGTCCGACAACGGCATCCCCTACGTCATCACCGCCGGGGCGGGCGCGGGCCTGTACGAGGTCGATGAGCCCTGCAGCGCGCCCCACACGGTGCTCTACAACGAGTCGGTGCACCACTTCCTCAAGATCAGCGTCGACGGGGACACGGCCACCATGGAGGCCCGGCTGACCGACGGCACGCTGATGGACTCGGCCAGCTTCCAGGGGGGGGCGGATTGCGTGCCCGAGCTGGCGGAGGCGCCGGGGGCGGAGGAGGGCCGGGGTTGCAGCTGCGGGGTGGGGGTGGGGGGGGGAGGTGGGGGTATTGCGTTGCTGGCGGTGGTGGCGGGGTGGGGGGCGGGCGGGCCGG
>CAYVQL010000173.1:0-23047 GCA_964454135.1 uncultured Enterobacterales bacterium
GCACGCCGGCCTCGCCCGCGATGGCCCGCGCCAGCAGGGTCTTGCCGGTGCCCGGAGCGCCCATCAGCAGCACACCCTTGGGAATGCGCCCCCCCAGGCGGGTGAACTTCTTGGGGTCCTTCAAGAAGGCGATGATCTCCTCGAGGTCCTCTTTCGCTTCCTCGATGCCGGCGACATCTTCGAAGGTGACCCGCTTGCCGGCGTCGGAGAGCAGGCGCGCCCGCGACTTGCCGAAGCTCATGGCCTTGCCGCCCCCGGACTGGATCTGCCTCATGAAGAAGATGAAGAGGAAGATGATCAAGACGATGGGGATGCCGTTGATCAGCAGCGAGGTGACGATGCCCTGTGTCGGCTCTTTGTCGTAGTTGGGGACCAGGTCGTTCTCTTCCAGGATCTCCATGAAGGTTTCGGAATCGGTGGGCCCCAGGGTACGGAAGCGCTGGTTGTCGGTGTAGGTTCCCGTGATCTCCTTGCCGCGGAAGGTCAGATCCTGCACCCTGCCCTGGGAGATGTCCTGCCGGAGCTGCGAAAAGCTGATCTCCTCCGGACGTCCTCGTTCCTGGTGGCCTACCAGCACGAAGGCCAACAAGAAAAGCAGGGCGATGAAGATCACCAGTGCGATGTGCTTGCGATTCATCCAGTCTCCCAGGGGCGTGGATCGGCCTTATAGCGTTGCGTACCAGCGGCAACCACCGGCACCTGAGTGGATAGACGCGGAAACGCCCAGCGCCAACCCCAGGCCTGAACGGAGCTCGCGAACGGGCTCCCAGGGTGGTATCCAGCAGGGCTCGCCGTGGAGGCAGAACACGGGATGGTAGGGGCGCAGGGAAGCGGGAATGCCGGCCGCTCGCAGCCGCTCGCCCAACGAGCTCCCCCCGAGCCTCTCACCGGCTTCGGGGGGGCGCAGCGACAGCGCTCCAGCTCTATCCGCCGCCTGCGGGCGCACTTCGATCTCGTAGATGCCCCAGCTCGTGAGGCCCGCCTGCAGTCGCAGGGGGCTGGGCGGTGGGGGCAGGCAGCGCAGCGCGTCGCGATCCACGGTCAGCCGCCAGGCGCCGGGGATCTCCACCCAGGCGCCCGGCTCCCCGTCCTGCGCCAACCTGCGCGCCTGCTCCACCGTGCGCCATCCCAGCCCCAGGCGGTCCCCGCGCCGGCTGGCGACCAGCCTGCGGATCAGCCGGTTCTGCAGGGCCGGGGGCTGGGCGATCAGCTGGCGCAGGTCGAGGCCCCAGGGCTGCTCGAGCCCTTGGGCGGCCCCCTCCTCGAGGCGGGCCAGCAGCCGGATGTCGTGGCGCAGGGCCGTGGCCAGCCCGGCCAGGCGGGCTCCGGCGCCGCCATGCACCTCCTCCAGCAAGGGCATGATCCGCTGGCGTACGCGGTTGCGCTCCCGATCGATCCGCTGGTTGCTGGCATCCTCGCGCCACGACAGCTCGCGCCGATGCGCCCAGGCCAGGATCTCCGATCTTGGCTCGTCCAGCATGGGACGCAGAAACGGCGCATGCCAGGGCTCCATGGCGCCCAGCCCGTCCAGCCCCGCTCCCCGCAGCAAGCGCAGCAACACGGTCTCGGCCTGGTCGTCGCGATGATGGGCCAGGGCGACGCGCTGTACGGGCAGGGAGCGCAGGAAAGCAAGGCGGGCGCTGCGGGCGGCCTCTTCCAGGCCGCGACCCTTGCCCACCTGCAGCCTGCCGCAGGTGAAGGGCAGGCCGTGGGCGACGGCGAGGCGTCTCACGAAGGCCGCGTCATCCCCCGACTCGGGCCGCAGCCCGTGATCCGCGGTGGCGACAGAGAGCTGCACCCCGAACTGCCCCTTGATGCGCTGCAGCAGGTCCAGCAGCACCACCGAGTCGAGCCCCCCGGAGACGGCCACGGCCACCTGCGCCCCCCTTGGGAGCAGGCCGTGGAGGCGGCAGAAGGCTGCTACCCGGCGGTCCAGCGCCACGTCATTCCTCCCCTTCCGCAGCTGGACGAGGCTGCGGTTCTTCCTCTTCCCAGCGTGGTCCCAGCGCCGAGAGGCGCCGCAAGGCTGCCGGTTCGTCCGGCCAGGCGCCTTCGAGCATGGCCCGGTTGCGGCGGCCTGCCCCGCAGCGGCGGCAGCGATGGACGATGACGAGCTCCGCCCGCCCGCCGTGCTCTACGGCCACCGGGTCCATCAGTCCGCCGCAGTCCGCCGCGCGATCCCCTGGCACCAGGTCCACGTGCAGAGAGCGCAGGCAGGCTGGGCAGTGATTTCTCACGCGCCCACCGCCGGGAGGCACCTGCAGGCCGCAGTGGGCGCAGCGGAAGGCCTCGTCCCGCTTGATGGGATTGCGGCGCTGCCGCGCGCGCGCTTCTTCCCCCCGGGCGCAACGGAGCAGCCGCTTGCCAGGCCAGCGCCCGGCCTCCGGGGGCAGCTCGACGCCCCGCAAGCGCGCCTCCTCCAGCAGTGCGGGCCGCAGCTCGCGCCCCTGCTCGTCCAGCCAGGCACCCAGGCGCTTGATGGCGCCTCGGCCGCGGGCGGCCAGCAGCAGCGCTGCCACACGCCGTCTCTTGGGGCTGCGGCGATCTCGGTAGGGCATGGCAGACAGGATATCTGGCACCGGTCATTTCCGCCGACGCTGTCGTCGGAAACGACCGGCGCGCTTTTTTGGGGGGAAGACAGATTCTTCCCCCCCTATCCGAGGCGGACACCGCCTCTCCCCCCCATCTTCGCCGCTTGATGAGCGGCGCAGGGCTGCCTGCGCAGCCCTGAAACAGCGCTGCGGCCGTTCCTCGAACTGTCGTCAGGATCGGCGTTTCCTGTTCAGTGCCGGATATCTCTAGCGCTGGCCACTCGCCTGCCCCTGCCGCCGCAGCCCATCCCTCAACCGCGAGGTTCACTTGATCAAGGTTCTCCCCACCCGTCGCAGCCCGGCTCTGCTGGCATCGCTCTTCTGCACGGCAACGCACGCCGAGACAGGAGAGCGCCCTGCGGCCCAACAGACCATGCTGCAGGCCGAGCTGCAGCGCAGCGCCGGATCGCTGGAGCTGATCGCGCCTTTCGTCACGCACGAGGAGGCTGCCCTGCGCCAGCGTGCAGGCAGGGCCCTGGCCCACCTGCGGGATCCCCTGGCCCTGCCGACGCTCAAATCCCTTCTCACGGATGACGAAGCCAGCGTGCGTGCCGAGGCGGCCTTTGCCCTTGGGCAGCTGGACGAGGGGGCGCCAGCCCTGCGGCAAGCCCTGCAGTCCGAAGGGGACGAGCAGGTGCAAGCGGCGCTGCTGCGCGCCCTGGGACGCGTCGGTCAGCTCAGCGATCTGGATCTGCTGAAGGAGAAGGCCGGCGGCTCTTCGCGGGTGGTCGCACAGGCCGCCTGCCACGGCCTCGGTCGGCTGGGCGTCCGGCGGCTGCAGGGAGCGGCGCGGCCCGACATCATCGCGCTGCTGCTGGAGCTGCAGGGACGGCACGGCCTGCGCCGACCCGCCAGCTACGCCCTGGCCCGTCTGGGGGCCGGGGAGCTATCCGAAGCGCAGTCCGCCGCCCTGCTGCAGGCCCTCTCCAGTCAGAGCGACGCCACGGCCCGGGCCTGGTTGGCGCGCGCCGCCGCTGCCGGCCTGGACGAGGAGCGCTGGCGCAGCGCTGCGCGTTCGCTGGTAGGGGACCACGTGCCCGCCGTGCGCATCGCGCTGGCCCGCGGGCTGGCGACACGGGCCGACGACGACGGTGATCTGGCCGAGGCGCTGCTCGGTGACGACGAACGCTCGGTGCGCATCGCAGCGCTGCACCTCGTCGCGGCCCTGGATTGGCAGCCCGCGCTGGCCCCGACGCTGGAAGCGCTCCTGGGCAGCGAGGACGAGGAACAGCAGGCCCTGGCTCTGTCCATCCTGGTCGCCGCAGGTGCGTTGTCCGAGGCCGAGCGCTGGCTCGAACCCAGCGTCGCCCCCGCGTCGCGGGCCGCCGTGGCCGCCGCGCTGCAGGACCGGGAGCGCCTGTTGCAGCTGGTACGCCGGGATCCGACGCCCGCCGTGCGCAGCGCAGCGGCCATGGGCCTGCTGACGCACCACGAGGGCGCCGAGACGCTGCGTGCGTTGCTGGAGCAGGACGATCCCCTGCTCGCGGCCATGGCTGCGGAGGCCATGGCCGAGGCGCCGGATGCGGACGGCTGCTCCCTGCTGCTGGAGCGCCTGGCGGAGACGGAAGACCGCGACCTGCTGCTGGAGGGCCTGCAGGCGCTGGTGGCCTCCGCCAGCGCCGAGCGCGCAGCGGAGAAGAGCCGACCGGGGGCGCCCTCCTGGCTGCCCGGGAAGGAGGCGCAGGCCCGCTTGGCCTCCGTCCTCCAGCGAACGCGAGCCAGGCCGGATCTGGCGCTGCAGCAGGCGGCGGCCGAGCTGGGAGAGCTGCTGGACCTGGGCCCCTTCGCCAGCGCGCAGATCGATGCGCCCTCGCTGGACGCCATCGACGATCTGCTCAGCGCACGCGTGCGCACCGAGCGGGGAGAGTTCGTGATCTGCTTGTACGCCAACGAGGCGCCGGTGACGGTCTGGCGCTGGGCGCAGCGCGCCGAGGAGGGCTTCTACGATGGGCTCATCTTCCACCGCATCGTACCGGATTTCGTCGTGCAAGGCGGTGATCCGCGCGGAGACGGCTACGGGGGACCCGGCTATGCCATCCCGGATGAGTTCAATCCCCTGCCCTACGAGGCATTCAGCGTGGGCATGGCGACCTCGGGTCCCGACTCAGGGGGCAGCCAGTGGTTCGTGACCCTGTCTCCCCAGCCGCACCTGACAGGGAGCTACACCCTCTTCGGCCAGGTCTGCGGGGGGCAGGACAGCCTGCGTCGCTTGCGACAGGGCGATCGTGTCGAGCAGGTGACTGTGGAGAGACGCTCGAGGCCCTAGTGCCCGTGCCTGCAAATACGTTTCCAGTTCCGGCGAGCCGTCTGGCACGGGCACTGCGGCTGCGGATCAGCCGGCGGGGGGTGCGGCGAAGACGGGGTAGTGCGCAGTTGGGGGGCACGGCCCCCCACAAAGAGCGCTGGTGCCCCAAGGTCGCGAAGCGGCCAGCGCGTCAGCGCTGCTGGAAATCCCTGGAAAGGGATTTCCAGGTTGGGGCACTAGCCAGGAGCCCAGTCCCCTCCCCTGCTCTCCTCGATGGGACGTCCCCCCTCGCGGGCCGCCAGGCAGTCCAGCACGGCCCGGCAGATGTCATGTGGCTCAATTCGCTCCCCGCAGGACGGGGTCTGCGGACAGCTGCGGCGCCAGCAGGGGGCGCAGTCCACGGGCGCCAGCAGCTTGACGCCTCGGCGGAAGAGGTCGATCTCCTGGGGGCAGGTCGGACCGAACCAGGCCACCACGTGCTTGCCCAGGGCGATGGCCATGTGCATGCCCAGGCTGTCACCGCTGACGACGACCTGGCAGCGATCCACCTGGGCAGCGCCCGCGCGCAGGCCCTCGTGGGTGGGCGTGGCCAGCGCCAGCGCGCCCAGCCTGCGCGCCAGCTCACGGTTGCGCGCTTCGTCTTCCGGCCCGCCCAGCAGCAAGACGGGCTGCTCGGTGCGCTGGACCACGAGCCGGATGGCGGCTTCCTGAACGTCCAGGGGCAGCCGCTTGAAGGGGTAGGTCTCGGACGATCCCGTGTTGAAGCCCACCAGGGCCGGTGCGCCCCTGCGCTCGTTCTCGGCCAGGTGCAGGACATAGGGGTCCCGCTGATAGGGCAGGGCCAGGGCCTCACCCAGCATCTGGGGCTCACTCAGCCGGTTCTGCCGGAACTTGAGCTCGTCGTCCAGACCGGTGCGGTAGAGGTAGGCCGCCTCGGGGTTGAGCGGCACGATGGCCCCGTTGGGCTCGATGCCGAAGCCACGCTTGTCGCGAGCCTGGATGCGCATCGCCAGGCCCCCCGCCGTGCGGCTCTTGTCCACGTTCAGCAGCAGGTCGAAGCTCCTGGCGTCCAGCTCGCAGAGCGTATCCGCATCCAAGACCAGCACCCGATCCAGCTCGGGATGCCCCTGCAACAGGGGCGCGGCGCGGGGTCGGGTCAGCCAGCTGATACGTGCCTGCGAATGGGCGCGCCGCAGCGCGGGCAGCTGCGCCGTGCTGCGCAGCACGTCTCCCATGGCGTCCAGGTTGATCAGCAGCACATCGGGCCCATAGGGCTCGAAGCGCTCGCAGCCGGCGCAGTCCCCGCCCTGCGAGCAGGGGCGATAGCCGGTGAAGAGGCGGCAGTCGCTGCGGTAGCGCAGGGCTTCAGGGCGTCGTGGCATCGCTGGCACCTCCTCTTTCGGGCTGCGGCGGGGCTCCTGCAGCGGTACGCCCGGGATCGAGCGCATGCCCATAGGCCGTGATGGTGCCCGCCACCATGCGCTCCACGGAGAAGCGCTCGCGGGCACGCCTCCTGGCAGCCTGCAGGTCCCCTGGCTGGACCAGGCGGCGCTCGATGCCCCGTGCCAACGCAGCTGCGTCGCCCAGGGGCACGCAGGCCTCGGACCCCACGACCTCGGGCAGTCCGCCCGCGTCCGTGGCCAGCACGGGCACGCCAGCGCCCATGGCCTCCACCACCACCTGGCCCATGCCCTCCTCCACCGAGGGGTGCACCATCAGGTCGAGTGCCGCCAACACCGCGGGGATGTCCTGGCGCTGGCCCAGCAGCTGCACGCGATCCTGCAAGCCGAGGGCGCGAATCTGCTCGCTCAGCGCGCCGCGCAAGGGGCCCTCACCTGCGATGACGCAGCGCAGGCCGGGCAGCAGGGCCATGGCCGCCACCAGGTGGCGATGCCCCTTGTGGTCCACCAGGGCCCCCACTGCGCCCACCAGGGGGCGGCGCCCCGCCAGATCATGGGCTGGCTTGGCCTCGGGCAGCGGCTGCACGCCATCGTGCACCACGGTGATGCGCTCAACGGGCACGCCGCCGCGCACCAGCACGCGCGCCACGGCCTGGCTGACGGCTAGGAAGAGCCTGGCGCGGCTGTACTTCCAGCGACCGATGCGGGTGGCCCCCACCGCGAAATCCACCCGGCGGTGCACCACCGGCCGCAGGCCAGCCATGACGCAGACGCCGTGGGCATGGGAGGTGTGGGCTGCCACCAGGTCGGGCCGACAGCGGGACACGATGCGTCGCAGCTGCCAGACCGCCGCGGGGTTGTTCCCGCTGCTGATGGGAAAGACCGAACGCTGCAGGCGTGCGCTCAAGGCTCCCGTCGCGGGGGCCGCCACCAGGGCGCGCTGCCCTTGTCGCTCCATCCCACGCAGCAGGTAGAGCAGCTGGGCCTGGCCTCCACGCCACTCGGTGGCGGAGTCCACGTGCAGGACGGTCAGTCGCTGCTGGGAAATGGCCTGGCCTCCTCGGCGATCATGTGGGGGATGCCGAGCTCCACCAGGTAGAGCAGGGCGCAGGCCGGGCAGTGCAGGCCCTCGGCCTCGTCACGCAGCTCTCCTCGGCAGGCCGGACAGACCAGCAGCTGCCGCAGCTCGTCGTCCAGCTTCCATTCCTTGCGAGATCGCTCTGGCATGTTCGCTTCCGCTGGCAAGCGCCCGGGGCGCTGGGAATGCTAGGGTATCCCCTCGCCACCCTGTCGTCCCACCTCGGGCGTGGAAGGCTCGGGCGCCGCCACGTAGGTGCTTAGTTCGGCACGAATGGCGCCGATATTGCTGTGCAGCACCACCCTGACGGGGATCCTGCGCTCGTCATCGCTCAGGTAGACGGTCAGCTTCCCCTTCTGCTCCAGGTCGCCCTTGTGGCTGGTCCGCAGGCTGACGGGCACCACGCGCAGCTGGCCCAGGGCGGTCTTGATCTCCTTGCGCTGCTCCACCACGGCGTGCAGCATCCAGGTCTTGCGACCGGAGAAGATGGGGAAGCGGTAGACCTCGTCCGGCGCCAGTGGCAGCAGGCGGATGCGGTAGAGCGCGCTCTGGGGATCCTCCACCGGTTCGCCCCAGCCCTCGTAGTCCTCGGTCCACTCGCGCCAGCCTTCCTTGAAGCGCTGCTTGCGCCAGACGCGGATGACATCGATGCCGATGTCCATGCGCTGGTCCTGGGCGAAGCGCCCCTCGCGAAATCGAGTGACGTAGCAGGAGGATCCCGGTCCCTCGGGATCCCAGACGCTGCTGATCTCGTCGTCCACGGTGTAGATGCGCCCGTACCAGGGGGCGTTGCGGGCGCCGCCGCGAAAGACCAGGGTGTTTCCCTCTCCCTGCTCCACAGTCGCCCAGGCCGTCCCGGCCCTCACCGCGGCGTAGCGCACATCCCAGGTGATGCGCTCTCCGGCGGCAAAGGGCCGCTCCGCTGCCTGCGCGTAGGCAGGCAGCGCCGCGGACAGCGCCAGGCCGACGAGGATTCCCAGTCGTCTCTTCATGGACCCAAGGTAGCACCGAGTCCGCCATCCCGTCGCTCCAGCAGCTCCATGTAGATCCCCTCGAGCTGGGTGATGCGCACTCCCCAGCTCCAGTCTCGCCGGACGACCTGCCGGCCGGCCTCGCCCAGGACTCTGCAGCGCTCGGGGTGGCGCAGCAGGGAGTCGAAAGCACCCGCCATGGCCTGCGGGTCCCCTGGGGGCACGGGCAGCACCCCTGCCATGGCCGGCGCGGTATCCCTCGCCGCAACCACCGCCTTGCCCAGGCCCAGGTAGTTCAACAGCTTGATGGGAAAGCCGGCGCAGGTGCGCCTGGGCAAGGCGGCGAAGTCCGCAGCAACCACGATGTCGCGGACGCTGGGCCAGTCGCGCGCCCGCACGAGCCTCCTGCGCCGGGGAGCGATGCCCAGGGCATCGCAGCGCCGCCGTAGCGGCTCCAGCGAGGCGTGGGACGCCAGCAAGAGGCCCAGGCGGGGCACACGAGCCAACGCCCGCAGCAACAGGTCCGCATCCTGGTAGGCGTCCGGGTTGCCCGCGTACACTACCCAGGCCCGGCCTGCGAGCCGGTAGCGGCGGCTGGCCCGCTCGGGGCATGCGCCGGCCAGGTCCTGCAGGTCCACCCCCGGGGGGGTGCAAGCGACGCGCCGACAGCCCAGGCGCCGCAGGGCGCGCTCCCCGCTGGCGGACAGGGCCAGGGCGATATCGGCGCGGCGAGGGATGCGGGCGTCCAGCCAGGCGCCCAGCTCGCGCGCAGCCCGTCGGCCGAGCCTGCCGGAGAAATAGGCTGGCAGCTCCGACTCCATGGTGTTGTGGGCGGTGTAGACCACCGGTCGTCGCCAGAGCGCCCGCGCCCCGTAGGCGGCCAGGGGCGCCTCGTAGTTGTGGGCGTGAATCACCTGCGCCCAGCGCGCGGCCCAGCCGACCCGCAGGGCCAGGCCGGCGTCCAGCAGGGGCTTCACCACGTCGGGCCCGGAGCGCAGCCTGCGGTAGCCGGGCAGGCCAGGGGCGCGCAGCAGCCGCACCGAACCCTCCCAGGATCTCGCAGGACCCAGGCCATGGCCGTAGCAGGCCAGGGCGACCTGGTGCCCCCTGTCAGCCAGTGCGTGAAGCAAGCCCTTCATATAGACCTGGGAACCCTGCAGGCTGGGATAGGGTGCGGCAAAGACGTGCAGGATCCGCAGTGGTTCCACGAAAAAGCCCCTAGAGGTATCCAAGCCGCCGCAAGCGACGCTGCAGCAAGGCCGGATCTTCCCGCGGGCTGAGCGCCGCGGGACAGGGCGTGGCGCTGGCCGGCGTGTTCTCTTGTTGCTGAGGGGCCAGCAGGGAGCGACCATCCATCCAGGACGCGGCTCCATGTCCCAGCGCGCCCATCAAGCTGGGCGCCACGTCGCGCAACGCAGCTCGTCCCAGCTCGCCAGGCGCCACTGCGCTGCCGTGCAGGAGCAGAACGCCCTTCCGCCGGTGGCTGCCGTTCATGCCCAATCCCCTGCCCCCCAGATGCTCTTGGCGGCGCAGATGACGCCAGGTGGTTCCGGCGGGCACGCGGCCGCTGGGCAGCAGGGTGCTGCTGTAGCCCTCGCGCAGCGCCAGCTCCAGCACCATGTCCGCCGAGCGCTCCACCCACGGCCCCCGGTACAACGCGCTGCGGCGGTGCACGCGAGAGACCACGGGCAGGCCATCCACGCGCCAGTCCAGCAGCAGCTTGGACAGCTCCTCGGCGGCGCTCCGGCTGTCGCGCAGCACGCCCTGCCTGTCACGCCCGGCCAGGTTCAGGTGAATCGTGGCGGCGTAGCTCATCTCGTCCGAAAAGGCCCTGGTGCGCGAGAAGTCGATGTCGGCGTAGCGGCTCGATGACTCGATGCCCTCCAACAGGCCCTTGGGCAGCTTGCGTACCAGGCCCTGCTGCAGCCCTGCCGGCAGGTGGCGCAGCGCCAGTGCGCGGGCCGCATCCGCCAGGCCCGTCCCTGCGCGACCGGCTGTCCCCGAGTACGGATCGCGGCGGTAGCGCAGCCAGCCCCGGGATTCCAGGAAGCGGTTCAGGTAGAGCGCCAGGGTTCCCGCGCCCCCCATGCCGTGGTCGGACAACAGGCAGAGCAGCTCGGGGCGGGCCCGCTCCAGCAAGAGCCCCAGGGCGGCATCGAGCCGTCCGTAGACCTGGCCCAGGGCGGTGGCCAGCGCAGGTTGGTCCGCGAAGCGCGGCGAGGCCGGATCGCAGAACATCCAGAAGTGGTGCCCTGCCGTGTCGGACTCGCCGAAGACCGTCGCGAGGACATCCCAGCGCTCCTGCCTCAACAGCCAGCCGCAGACCTCTTCCTTGCGACCGATCTCCCGCAGCAGCGAGGCCAGCGCAGCCTCGTGCCAGCCCGGGCCGATGCGCAGCTCCTGGAAGTCGGCGAAGCGCAGCCCTCCGAAGCGCCGGCGCAGCTCCATCCAGAGCGCTGGCGGTTGGCAGTGGGAGGCGTCGATGGCCAGGGCCACAGGGCTGTCGAACCCTCCCACCACCAGGCCGTTCAGACGCTCCGGGGGATAGGTGCCCGGCAGCGCGATGGAGGCCACGCGGGCGCCCTGGTCGGAGAGCAGGCGCAGGAAGCTGGGCAGCTGTCGCTGCCGGGCGTCCACGAAGCTGAGCCGGTACTGTCCCGGGACGCGGTGGGTGAAGTCGAAGACACCGTGTTTGCCCGGATCCACACCGCAGAGGAAGCTGGACCAGGCCGGCAGCGTGATGGGAGGCAGGGTGGAGCGCAGGGGGCCGTGCGCTCCCTGCCGGCAGAGCGCCTGCAGCACGGGCATGCGCCCTTCGGCCATGAAGCGACGGGCCAGGTCCCAGGTGGCGCCGTCCCAGCCGACCACCAGCAGTCGCGCACCCCTGGACAAGCTCGCTCCTCGGCGCCCCTCAGAAGATCTCGATGGGCTTCTGGCGGATGCCCATATAGTCCTGGGGATTGGTGCGTGTACGGTCCATCCAGCCGCGCAGTTCCTGCTCCATCTCGTAGGTGACCCGCGGGTTGGAGGAGCTGATGTCCTGTGCCTCGACCGGATCGGCGGACAGGTCGTAGAGCTGCTTCTCGCCATCGGCCAGGTCCAGGATCAGCTTGTGATCGCCGCGCCGGGTCATGCGATGGTGCACGAAGAGCCGGTAGTCGGTCTCGGAGAAGATGGGCAGGTCCATCTCCTGGCCCCGCAACAGGGGCAGCAGGCTGCGGCCGTCCGCCCCCGCCGGCCCCTGCAGCCCCAGAGCGTCGAAGACGGTGGGGAAGACGTCCAGCAGGCGCACGGGCGCTTGGATGTCCTGGCGGCGGGCGTAGCCGGGGAAGCGCAGCATCATCACCACGTGGGTCTGTTCTTCGAACAGACTGGTGCCGTGATCCAACGCGCCGTGCTCCATGAACTCGTCGCCGTGGTCGGAGATGACAGCCACCAAGGTGTTCTCCAGCAGGCCCATGGACCGGAAGCGTGCCAGGAAGGTGCCCAGGCGCTCATCGGCAGCGGCCACCTTCTGCTCGTAGACGGCCATCAGGAAGCGGGCGTCCTCCTCGCCCAGCTCAGCGGTCAGATCCGCCTCTTCTCCGGGGTTCTCGATGGCATCAAGACCCTTCTCGCGCAGCTCGGCCTGCTCTTCGATGTCGCCCTTCAGGACGCCCTTGTACTCGGCCCGTAGGGTCTGCAGGCTGCTGTCGGGCAGCGGGTACTGGCCGTGGCTGTCGTAGCCGTGCAGGAAGAGGAAGAAGCGCTGGCCGCGGTGCTGCTCCAGCCATTCCAGGGCTGGCTCCACGCCGTAGTCCAGGCCGGCGAAGTAGCGATCGTCCTGGTAGGTTTCGAAGTCGCGGCCAAAGCCGTAGCTGGCCTGGACCCCGGCCCCGCCCGAGAAACCGGCAGCCAGGTAGCCTTGGCGGATCAGGTAGTCGGGGAAGGTCTCGATACCCGGCGAGAGCTGGGTGGGCACCATCTGATCCTGGGAGAGCAGGCGCAGCTTGTTCGTGACCCCGTGCACCGAGGGCCAGCGCGCGGTCCAGATGGACATATGGGAGGGCAGGGTCCACGAGGCGGGAGCCACCGCGTCGTGAAAGACCACCGACTCTTCGGCCAGCGCGTCCAGGTTCGGCGTCAAGCCCCCGGTATGACCGCCGAAGCCGGTGCGGTCGTAGCGCAGCGCGTCCATGCTCACGAGCAGCAGGTTGAGCTCGTCCGCTCGGTCCGAGAGATCGTAGCGCGACTCCTCCATGGTGTTGTCGGCCAGCAGGCCTTCCGCCACGGTCTCTTGGCCGCCGATGGTCTCGCCCTGGGGACGACGCGCCAGGAGCCAGGCGATGACGCCGGCGTTCAGCACCACCAGACAAGCAACCAGGATCCTGATGTTCTTCATGGCTCGAAGTCTCTCCCGGCGAGCACGATCTCGCTATCCGCAGGTGCGACGAAGAGCTGCAGCTCGGGGCCCACCAGCTCGAGCAGTTGGGCGTGCAGGTCTACCCGGGTGCCCTCCCTGTCCGCCATCCATGCCTCGTGCAGCGCCCGAAAACGGGTCGTCTCGGCACGGGCACGGGCCAGCCGGCGCGCGGCCTCGGCCATGGCTGCCTCCTGGGCGCTGGCCTTCTCACCCCGCACATCGGGCAGCAGCTTGGAGGCGTAGGCCTCGGCCGAGAGGGACAGGGTCTCCTTGTCCCCGCGAGCGCTGGAGACGTCGTTGAAGGCGTCCACCACCGCCGGGGGGGGCACCAGCTCCTGCACGTCGACCGCCACCAACCGCACCCCCAGGTCGAGGCGCGTCAGATCCTGCTGGGCGGCCTCCAGCACCTGGCGCTGCAGCTCGGAGCGGCCGGTGGTGAGCAAGGTGTCCACCTCCAGGCCGGCCGCCCCTGCCACGGCGGCGCTCATCACCTGGGCAGAGATCACGTCTTCCGGGATCTCGGCGGCCAGGACGTAGCGCGCCGGGTCGCTGACGGTGTACTGCACCGACAGGCGCAGCTGCACCAGGTTGGTGTCGCCGGTGAGCAGCCTGCGCGACGCGGGCTCCACGCGCCGCACCTCTGTGACGTTGATGCGCTCGTCGTGCTCCAGCGGCGCCGGCAGCCGAAAGCGTAGGCCCGCGTCGGTCACGCGCTGCACCGCGCCGAAGCGGTAGACCAGGGCCTTCTGTCCGGCATCGACGAACATCACGCCACTGCCCAGCCAGGCCAGGGCGACCAGGGCGAGCGCCAGCAGCGGCAGCAGGCGGGTCAACGCGGGCTCCTGGTGAGCGGTGAGAAGAGCTCGCTCTCGCTGTCAAGGACAAGCACGGCCTCGGCGGATTCCCCTTGCTCGTTGCCCTCCGCCAGCACCGTGCGCAGCACATCCAGGCTGCGCAGGTAGCGGTAGAACTCCGGGTCCTTGCGGTAGGTCTCGGCGTAGAGGCGAGCGGCCGCGGCCTCGGCTTCGGCCATGATGCGCGCGGCCTCCTTGTCCGCCTCGGCGAGGATCTCGGCCGCCTGCCGGTCCGCGCGGGCACGGATGGTGGTGGCCTTCTCCTCACCCTCGGAACGGTAGGCGTTGGCGATGCGCGAGCGCTCCGCGCGCATGCGCTCGTAGATGGATTGCTCGTTCTGCAGGGGCAGACCCACATGGCGCAGCCGCAGGTCGAGCAGCTGGATACCGAAGCGATCGGCGGCCTCGCCGGCCACGGTCTGGGCCAGGCCCTGGGGTAGTAGCTCCTGCCCAGCCGACTCCACGCTTAGCAGGTCGGCGAATTCCATCTCGCCCAGGGCCGCGGCGATGCGGCTGGTGACCAGGTCTCCCAGGCCCAGCTCGGCGGCCTGCACCAGGTCCTCCCAACGAATCTCATCCACGGGCTGGCGGAAGGACTCCAGGAAGCGCTGGGGGTCCTGCACGCGCCAGAGGGTGAAGGCCTCGACGACCAGGTTCTTCTTGTCGTGGGTCAACAGCTCGGTGGGAGGGGCGGCCAGCACCCGCGCGCGGCGATCGAAGCGCACCACCTCGTGCAGCGGCCACGGCAGCCGTGCGTAGAGCCCGGGCTCGGTCACCGTGCGCACGGGAGCGCCGAAGGACAGCACCACCGCCACCTCGCGGGAGTCCACGGTGTAGAGCGAGCTGCCGAGACCGGCCAACAGCAGCAGCGCCACGCCCATGACGGCGAACGCGCTCTTCGAGAAAGCTGGGCTGCTCATCTCATCGCTCCTTTCGCGGTTCCACGGCCACAGGCGACAGGGGCTCCCCGTCGCGCTGCAACCAGATGCGCCTGTGCCGCGGCGCCAGCACGATCTCCTTGCCCAGGAGAGCGGCCTCGATCGCCTCGAAGCGCAGGCGCTGCCGGGTGGGCCCGACGGCCAACGCGGCGCCCTGGTGCTTGGCCTCCATCATGGCCTTGTTCCCCTCGGACTCGGAGAGCAGGCGCAGGGCGCGCCCCTCGGCGCCCAGGCCGCGTGCCGTGGCCTCGCCGAAGGCCTCGGGCAGGACCTGGGCGGCGTAGGCCTCGGCCTGGTTCACCATGGTGCGTTTCTCTTCGTCGGCGGAGATGACGTCCAGAAAAGACGCCGAGACCGCCGAGGGGACCGCCACCGAGGCGATGTGCACGCCCAGGATCTCCACCCCCAGGCCCATCTGCTCGGAGAGCGCCTGGGCGGAGCTGCGCACCTGCTCCTCGAGCGCGGTGCGGCCGCTGGTCAGCAGCGCATCCTGGGAGAGATGGCCCACCGCGTTCACCATCGCGGCTCTGCCGATGGCCCCCAGGGCGTCGTCGGGGCGCTCCAGGTGGAAGACGAAAGCGACAGGATCGGCCACCCGGTAATGGGCCAGCGCATGCATGGAGACGATGGAGTGGTCGCCGCAGAGCAGCGGGCTCTCGGAGGCCACCAGCTCGACCCGCCGCACGGCCGAGACATCGGCCATGACCACCTCTTCGAAGGGCGGCGGCAGGCGCAGCAGCAGGCCGGGCTCGGCCAGGTCGGGCAGCGGGGCGCCCAGGCGCTCGACGATGCCCCGGCTCCCAGGGGGAACGGCGTGGAAGCCGCCCGCCATGTACAGGACCAGCAAGGCCAGACCAAGACGCCAGGGAACGGCGAAGAAGACGGGTATGCGGTCGAAGCGCAGGGTCGCGGCGGAGGGGTCGGTCAGCGCGCCCGGCAGCCGGCCGGCCAGGGCATCCAGGGCCAGGCCCCAGGCAGCCAGCGCGGCGCAGACCAGGGCCAGCAGCAGGGCCGCGCCGTTGGCATTGTGCGCAGCTAGGCCCAGCAGCTGCCCCAGGGCGACCAGGGCCAGCGCGGCGCGCAACGTGGCGTTGCTCTCTCGCTCCTCCTGCTCTTCGAAGACGGCCAGGACGCTGTCCGCTACGCAGACCGCGGCTGCCAGGGCCAGCACTGCCCAGCTGGGCTCGCTTCCCTGCCAGCCTCCTCGCAAGACCAGGCCGGCCAGACATCCCAGGGCCGCCAGCGTGCAACCCCAGCGCCCCAGGCTGGCGCTGAAGCGACCGAGCAGCGCGCGCAGCTGCACTTGCCCCAGCCTGAGCATGCCCAGCACGGCCAACCAGGCCAGCAGGGCGCCTTGCTCGGCCCCCAGTGCCAACGCCAGCAGTGCGCCGCCGTTGAGCAGCCCCAGCCAGAGCGCGAGGCGCAGCAGGCGGAAGAAGGCGCTGCGCTCCGAGAGCGCAGGTTCCTCGGGCGACTGGGCCTGTGCTGCAGCGGCCTGGCCCCCTGTCTCGCGGGCCAGCAGCGCGTAGAGCACGCCCAGCACCACCAGCGCACCTCCCAGCCACCCCACCGGCGCCAGCACCTCGCCGAAGACCAGCCAGCCCAGCAGCGTGGCGAAGAGCACCTCGGACATGGACAGGACCGCAGCCATGCCCGCGCTGACGGTCTTCATGCCCAGGTTGAGCAGCCAGAAGGGCAGGTTGGTGCAGATGATGGCCAGGCCGAGCACCCATAAGAGCCCGCTGGAGGAGATGGCCAGCGTTCCGAAAACAGCTGCCAGGACCACCAGGATCAGCGCAGCGACACCCCAGGCCAGGGTCAGCGTGGGCAGGATGGGGGTGGCACGGCGGCGTGTGGCCTGCGTGGCCACCAGCACGCCGGCGTAGCCCAAGGCCGAGATCAGGGCCAAGCTGTCGCCGGCCAGGAAGCGCGGGTGGGAGAAGTGGCCGAAGTGGAAGAGGGAGACGCCGCTCAACAGCGCCACGCCGACGATGGCCACCCCCGCCCCCGTCAGGCTGCTGGCAGGCGGGCGCTCGCGGAAGAACCACCAGGCCAGCGGGAAGGCCGCCACGGGCGCCAGGTTGTGCAGGAAGATGGTGTTCGCCACCGTGGTGAAGGCGTAGCCACCCACGAAGGTGGAGGAGGCCAGCGCCAGGCAGAGGCCGTAGATGACGCCCAGCTTGAGGGTGGGGCGATCCGGCTTGAGGGCGGCCATCCGCTGCGGCGAGGACGCTACGGTCCAGATGCCGAAGACCATGGTCACCAGCACGGCGCGCCAGGCCGCTACCGTCAGGAAGGGAGCGTCCGCCCGGCGCGTGAACAGCGCCATCAAGGAGAAGGCGAACATGGCCCCCAGGACCAAGGCGTGGTTTCGTGTGGGTCGCATCGCTCTTTGACGGATTGCAGGCGTGAACTGGGAACCTGGACGAGGTTCTATATTCCGTTTCACCGACCGTTCCCCTACCGCGCTCAGGGAACGGTCATGGGCTCCGCTTCGGCCGCCTGCACGGCGAGCTCCAGGACCGTGCTCCCCAGGCCCGTCAGGACCGAGCGCAGCGGGAACTGAAAGCGCTCCTCGAAGTGCTCGGCCAGGTAGGCATTGGTGGCCACCACGTAGAGCTTCTGGCTCTCCAGAGCTTTCCCGCCCACGAGCACCTGGGGCGCAGCCGGATCCCCGGAGGCTTGGTCCGCAGGCCAGCTGAGGCCTGCAGTCTGCAGCGCCCCCACCCGACCGGTGCGCTCGGCGACGATGTTCCTTCGCACGATGCGCTCGAGATCCTCGCCCAGCAGCGCGGTGACCACCACCTCGTTGCCAAAGGGGAAGGCCTGGTAGAGCTGCCCCAGGTCCACGGGTCCGGCCGGGATATCCGCCCTGATGCCGCCATTGTTGAAGAGCGCCACATCCGCCTGAGCGGCGCGGCGCAGCACCTCGCAGATCCAGCGACCCAGCGCGCTCTGCTGGTGCGAGTCCCTCCCCAGGGCCTGCGGAGCAAGCCCCACGACGCGGCCGAAGCGCTCCTCGACCTGCGCCTGCAATGCCTCTGTCCGCTCCACCACGGCCTGGGAAGCGGAGCTCCACTCGGGACCGGGCAGCAAGTTCTCCAGGCTCCCCTGGATGCCTGCGATGGCATCCGCTCGCACCTGGATGTCCAGGCGCCCGACGCTGCGCGCCTGGGAGCCGGCCTGCACGATCCAGGTGTCCCCCGCCCGCAGCGGCTGGCGCAGCGCGTCGTGGGAATGCCCGCCCACGATCAGGTCGATGCCCGGCACGGCCGCCGCCAGCGCCTTGTCGTCCTCCAGGCCGGCGTGGGAGAGCACCACCAACAGGTCGGTCTGCGGATCCAGGGCCTCCAGCTGTTGGGCGACGCTGTCAGCCGCGGGCGACAAGCGCAGCCGAGCCCAGTCCTCGACCCCCACCAGCGCCTGCAGATCCTCCGTGATGATGCCGATCACCCCCACCTGCAGCCCCCCGGAGTCGAAGATGCGCGCCTGCTGCAGCTCGGCCAGCCCCGCCTCACCGGGCGCGGCCCGCAGGTTGGCCGAAAGCACGGGCAGCGGGCTGGCAGCCACCAGCGCCGCGGCATTGTCAAAGCCCTGGTCGAACTCGTGGTTCCCGAGCGCCCAGGCGTCGTAGCCGATGTCGCGCATGAACAACAGCATCTCCCCGCCGCGGGGTTGGCCGGGCAGCGCCGCGGCCGGCAGCTCGGAGATGGGTGTGCCCGTCAGCACATCGCCGGCATCCAGCAGCAGCAGGTTCCGCTCGCCCACCTCTTGGCGCACGGTGCGCACATAGGCATCCAAGGCCACCATGCCGCCGATGGCCGGAGCCCCCTCCAGCCAGGGCGCTTGGCTGGGCTCGAAGTGGCAGTGCATGTCGTTGGTGTGCAGCAAGGTCAGAGAGCCCGTCCGCGGCTCATCGTTCCCGACCGGCGCCAGCCGGGTGGCGCAGGCCACCAGCGCCAGCGCTGCCAGCGGCCAGCCGCAGTGAAGCGGGATCCCGTGGGCGCGCTCGCTGCGGGGCTCAGGACTCACAGCAGCAGCCGCCCCCCTCTGCGGATGATTCCCCCGGGCTGCAGCGAGGGGGGGCGGGGTCTTCTTCCGAGGGGTGGGTGATGGGCGCTCGCTCGCCGGCCTTCTCGAAGAGCTCGTTGCGTGCGACGCGGGACGCCAGCCGGCGGGCGAACCTCCTCGCCAGTCGTCGGATCATTCCCATGAGCTCCTCCATTCCTGCTGCCATGCGAGCTCTCGATATCTCGGCGCCCCTGGGCCTGCGAGCGCGCCGCTCACGGTTCTACGCCCTGGGCGGGGGCCTGGGGCTTGGCCTCGCCCCAGACGACCCACTTGATTCCGTTCCAGGTGTAGACCGCCGGCGTGATGGGATCCGACAGGGTCTCGAAGGCGCGGCGGATGCCCACCGCGACGATGGTCTCCAGCTCCTGGTCCCCAAGGGAGAAGGCTATCAGCACACCCTTTGCCGGTATGCCCACCGCCACGCGACCACCGCCCAGGCGCTCGGCCAGCAGCTGCGGCTGGAAGAGGGCGGCCTGGTCCAAGCCATCGCCCTCGGCCGAGAGCAGGTAGGTCCGCGTATCGCCCCCTACCGGCACCTGCTGCGGGCGCTCCTGACTCATGCCCGCAGCCACCGCCGCCGAGGCCGCGGCCTCGACCTGGGACAGCCCCACGCCCCAACGCTGCAGATCGGCACTGGAGACCATGCGCCGCAGATCGCCTTCCGCGACCGTAAAGCAGAGCGCCAGCCCCTCCGCCCAGTCACGGCAGGCCAACTCTGCCTCGCCGCCGCTCTTTCCCTCCAGCTGCGCCTTGTCGCGCCAGGCCTGGCGCAAGGCCTGAACGTCCACCACGGGGAGCAGCGAGGCGGGGGCCACGGCCCATGACAGGGAGGCAGCCAGAGCGAGCCAGCGCATGGCTCACTCCGCCCGGGTGCTGTCCGCCACCAGGGGCTCGATCTGCCGCCGCATGCCACCGGCGGAGATGTCCTGCTGGTTGATCATGTCGTAGAGCTGCCCATTGATGGCGCGCAGGCGTCGACACAGCACCTTCGCCATCTCCAGCACCAACCGGTAGGCAGCCAGGTTGTCGTCCGCCAGCAAGCCCTCGAACTCGTACCGTGGGAAACGGAATACCGTGACTTCACCCTTGGCCGCCACCGTCGCGCTGCGTGGCCTGCCGTCCAGCACGGCCATCTCCCCAACGCAGGAACGCGGCCCCAGGCAGGTGATCTCGCGGCTGGGCCCGAGCTCGTCGGTCTTGGTCACCAAGACCTCGCCCTCGAAGATCACGTACCAGCCATCGCCCTCTTCGCCCTCGCGGAACAGCAGCTGCCCATCGCGCATACGCTTCATCTGCATGATGTGGACGATCTCGGAGAGCTCCCCCGCGCTCAAGCCCTCGAACATCGGTGTCTCGAGCAGGAAGAGGATGATCCGCTCCAGGGTGATTGTCCGCCGTTCCATCGATGACCACCGCTTCCAGACGCATGCAGGATCAAGCAAACCGCTTACACGTTTTTCTAACTGGATTTTCCAGAATCCAGCCGACGAGCGCTGCCTGCCGTGCGTTCACCGCTCGTCATAGCACGAGCCGGCATCCACTTGAACCGGCAAGCGACGACCACCGTGGGACCACCCGCTCTTACCATGCCTTTTTCCTAGTTTTTCCACGCATTCGCTACCGCCGTGAGCCACCGAGGAAGCGCCCGTTGTCAAGACGCATGGCCGCGCGCCGCCCTTGCCGTCCGCCCTTGCCCGGCATTACCCTGTCCGCAGCATGACGGCGGCCCGCAACGCGCGGGCAGCGTTGAGGACAGGCATTGCCATGGGTATCGGTCTTCACCTTCACTCCCGACTCCGCAAGCGGCTGCGCTCCGTCTTCGACAAGTTCAGCGGCGAATACAGCGCCTCCTCCGACGGCGAGCCCGAGCCCCGGCGAGCGCCCCCCAGCAGCGCGGACGCCGACTTCGTTCCGGTACGGGCCCGCATCAAGCGCCCGGTGGAACAGCGCGACGACGAGCCTGTGGCGGACCGCGACGACTAGCAGCCCATCAGGGCTCGTCCGCCAGGGCCCGCATCCTGCGGCCCAGCTCTTCGGCATTGCGTTGGGCCGCCTGTTTGCCGCGCCCGCTGATGTCCATGCGCCCGTAGCGCACCTCGACACGGGCGAAGGGCCAGGGCACGACGAAGCTATCCCACGAGCCGGCTCGCCAGGCCGGCCGCGCTCGCACCACGGCGAAGACCACTGGCCGACCTGACATGGCCGCGATGCTGACCGCACCTCTCTGGGGGACCCGGCGCGGTCCGCGGGGACCATCCACGGCCAGGGCCAGGCTGCGCCCCTCTTCCAGCACGCCCTTGATGGCGCGCAGCCCTGCGGCCACGCCACCGCGGCTGCTGGAGCCACGCACAGCCCCGTAGCCGAAGCGCTGGATGACGCGCGCCAGCAGCTCCCCGTCCGCGCTGCGAGAAGCCATCCCTACCAGGTCCTCTCCCCGGTGGAGCGCCACCAGCGGTAGCTGGTCGCCGTGGAAGAAGGCGACGACGATGGACCCCTCGGCCTGTGCCTGGCGCAGCAGCTGCCCATGGCACCGCTGGATACGCCAGGTGGCGGCGAGCAGCGCGATACTGACCTCGAGGGCCCAGGGCAGCAGCGTTCCGCGAATGATGTTCGCCACGAAGGCGAACGTAGCCGAGCGCAGCGCAAAGCGCGAGATGGGGCGTACGCAGTGGGGGTCCCCCCCCCAGCTGTTTCTTGATAAGGGGAGCCTCGCCGTCAGGACGCGTCCCCAGCAGGAGGATCTCGTGAGCCGCCGCACGGGCGAACGAATCGCTGGACGCTGGGAGGTCGGGCCCGAGGTCGTCGGCACCAGGGAGCTGCGCCGCTATCGCTTGACCGACCTGCAGAGCGGAGAAACGCTCGAGCTCTCGGAGCTGCGCACCTCGGTCGGCCTGCATCCGGGGGCGGATCGCGCCTTTCTGAAGGCCATCACGAACATGCCCCAGGCCCCGGCGGCTATGCCCTGCGTACCCATCACGACGGACAAGGGCACGGCTTGCATCAGCCATGTGACCGCAGGCACGTTGGCGGATCGCGAGTTCTCTTTGACCGCGGACCAGGTCCTGGACCTGTGCCGCTGGCTGGCTCCAGCCATCCTCGCACCGGGCTCCCCGCACCAGGGGCGGCTGCGGCCCGAAGACATCGTCCTGGACGACGCCGGCGTCCCGCGCCTGCTGCCCACGGGGCTCCCAGCCGGGGATGCCACCCTGGAGATCCCCTTCTTCGCCGCACCCGAGGTGCTGCGAGGGCGCGCCCCCAAGCCCGCCAGCGGTCTGTACGGGCTGGGCGTGATCCTCTATCGGGCGCTGACGGGCAGCTTGCCCCTGCCCGCCCGCAGCTCGCGCGAGCGACGCAGGCGTCCTCAGCTGCCAGCGCCCGCTTCTCGCTTGGCACCGGACACGCCTCCCATGGTCGACGAGCTGCTGGCGGGCCTGCTGCACAAGAATCCCGCCCGTCGCGTCCGGGCCGTGCGCGATCTGCAGCCCTGGCAGGGCGCCGGTCCTGGGCTGGAGCTGCCCGCGCCGACGCCGACCCCCGAGCGGACGGCCGCGCTGACCGTCGCCGTCCCCCCGGCGCCGCTCCAAAGCGCCGCTCCCCACGCAGCGGGGCCGCACCTGGTGATCGCCAGCCTGGACGGCGTGCCGCCCGCCGGGAGGCATCTTGTAGCCCTGCGGTCGAACATCTCCACCATGGCCTTGGAGAGAGCCTCCCAGCGGCGCCAGGACGTGGTGTTGGCCTCCATGACGCTGGATGACGCCAGGGATCTCGTGGATCGCCTGGCCGTATACGGCATTCCCGCCGAGGTGCGCCGTTCCGCCAGCAAGGGCCGCGGCCTCTTCCTGGTGCTGGGCCTGTCGGCCATCCTGGCCGCCGCCATCACCCTCGGCTTCAGCGCCATCATCGCTCTCGTCCTGGCGGTGCTGGGCCTGGGCATGTCCATGTTGGCCATCAGCCGCCCCCCCGCCGCCTTGCGCCGCGGTCCCCCCCCCATGGTGCATCGCAACCCCGCCATCGCGGCCATGCAGCGCCGCATCGCCGGCCTGACCATCAGGCTGCTGAAGCTGCCCCTCCCCGAGCCCATGGCCCGCGATCTGCGCGACGAGCTCTACCGGCTGCAGGAGCGCGTGCTATCGCTGGCCGGCGCGCGTGAAGGCCTGGCGCGCTCTCTGCGCTCCCTGCGCGATCCCGAGGCAGGCGACCCCTTGCGCCGCTCCCTGGGCGACATCGACGCTGAGTTCGACGACATGGGAGACGTGCTGGATGCGCTCGAGGCGACGCTGATGGCCCGCCCGGACAAGCAGCCCAGCGAAGATGCCGTTGTCCGCATCACGAAGCTGATCGACGCCGTGCGCGCCACGCGCATCGAGCTGGGTCGCGAGAGAGGACCGGAGGGCTGATTCCGACGCGCTGACGAGACGGGCCCGAGCGTTCAGGGCGTCTTCCCTGTCTTCGTGGCGGTATCGGAGTCGGTATCCGCGTCTGTGTCGGCGGCGGTAT
>CAYVQL010000174.1:0-22726 GCA_964454135.1 uncultured Enterobacterales bacterium
GGGGGTGGGTGGGTGGGGGTGGAAGGCGGAGAAAGAGGGTCGTCCCCCCGCCGACTGCGTGGACCTGCCCAGCTACGAGGCCTCCCGCGCCGATCCCCTGGCCCTGAATCGCGCCACGCTGCTGGCGCACCAGGAGTCCTCGCCTGGCAATGGCCGTCCCCTGGCCCAGGCCCACGGCGCCCAGGGGGTGTGGGTCAATCCCCCCAGCCCGGCCCTGGAACCCGCCGAACTGGACAAGCTCTACGAGCTGCCCTTCGCCTGGGCGCCCCACCCCGGCTACGGCCAGGCCATCCCGGCCTTCGAGGCCGTCCGCGCCAGCCTGACGGTCACCCGCGGCTGCGGGGGCGGTTGCAGCTTCTGCGCCATCGCCCTGCACCAGGGCCGCCACGTGGTCAGCCGCAGCCGGCAGAGCGTGCTGCGCGAAGCCCGCGCACTGGCCGCACGTCCCGGCTGGCGCGGCGTGATCAGCGATGTGGGCGGGCCCACCGCCAACCTCTACGGCATGGGCTGCGGCTCCGACCGGGCCCGCGCCGCCTGCCGGCGGCTCAGCTGCCTGCAGCCCCGCATCTGTCGCCACTTCGTCCGCGACCACGTCCCCTATCGCCAGCTGCTGCGCGAGCTTCGCGGACAGAAGGGGATACAGCGCGTCCTCGTGGGCTCGGGGCTGCGCCACGACCTGGCCTGCGAAGATCCCGCTTTCCTGGGGGAGCTGGCAAGGCACCACGTCTCCGGGCGCATCACCGTGGCCCCCGAACACGCCTCGCCGGCGGTGCTGCGGGCCATGGGCAAGCCGCCCATCGAGCGCTACCAGCGCTTCTGCGCCCAGTGGGCGCGCGCTGGCCAGGGGGCGGCCCTGCTGCCCTACTTCCTGGCCGCCCATCCCGGGGCGGGCCCGGCCGAGGCCGTGGAGCTGGCCCTTTTCCTGAAGCGAGAGGGCATCCGTCCCCGCCAGGCGCAGCTCTTTCTGCCCACGCCCGGCACGCTGGCCACGGCCATGTACGTCTCCGGCTGCGACCCGCGCTCCGGCGAGCCGCTGCCCGTGGCGCGCGGCGCCAAGGAGCGCGCCCGCCATCGCGCCCTGCTCTTCTACTGGAAGCGGGAGGAGGCGCCCGCCGTGCGCGAGGCCCTGCAGGCCTGGGGGCGCCGCGACCTGATAGGGCGCGGACCGGGCTGCCTGGCAGCCCCGGGACCGGTGCGGGGAGGATGGCTTCCCAGGCCGGAGGAACGGCGTCGCGGATCGCGAAAGGAATGATCATGTCCAGAAAGAGGTCCGCAAACGCGGCAGGCAAGGCCCAACTCGATCAGCTGGAGGGGCGCAACCCCGTCCTGGAGTGCCTGGCGCGCCGGCGTCGGCCGGTGCGTCGCGTGCTGCTGGACCAGCGAGCGCGCCCCAACCCCAAGCTGCGGCGCCTGCTCGATCTGGCCCGCGCGCAGGGCGCGCCCGTGGAGTCCGTGCCACGGGCGCAGCTGGACCGGCTCTGTCAGAGCGGCGTGCACAACGGCGTGATCGCCTTGGCGGATCCCCTGCCCTCGCCCAGCCTGACCGAGCTGTTGAAGCAGCTGGAGGCCCAGGACCGCGAGCCCTTCCTGGTGCTGGTGGACGAGCCCCAGTACGAGCACAACCTGGGCGCAGTGCTGCGCAGCGCTCTGGGGGCGGGTGCCAACGGCGTGGTGGTGCCCCGGGTGCGCGGCAAGGCGGTCAACGCCGTGGTGCAGCGCGTGGCCATGGGCGCCGCCGAAGAGGTCCCGGTGGTGCGCGAGGGCCTGTCCTCCTGCCTGTCCATGCTGCGACGGCGGGCCGTGCGCGTGGTGGGCGCCGACATGGACGGCGCGCCGCCCTGGCAGGTGCCCATGACTGGACCGCTGGCCCTGGTGCTGGGGGGCGAGCACAAGGGCCTGAGCCCGGCGCTGCGCAAGCGCTGCGACGACATCGCGGGCATCCCGCTGGCCGGGGGGTTGGAGTCCCTCAATCTGTCGGTCACGGCGGGGGTGTTGCTGTTCGAGCGTTGCAGGCAGGTGGCGCAGGAGGCTTGATCAGCGCGCCACGCTCTCCACCGCCGAACCCCCACCCTGGGCGGCGCAGCGCTGCGGATGCCAGGCCATATGGTCCAGCTCCTGGAAGATGGAGTTCTTCCATTCCAGCTCGGCCAGCCAGGTCTCGTCCACGCTCTCTGCCATTATCTGCTCGTAGAGCCCGATGAAGTTGCCCAGGTGGTCGCGGGTGCGCTTCTCGGCGTAGGGCACGGTGGTCTTCTGGGTGATGATGAAGGCCCAGTCGCTGGACTGGGCCAGCAGCAGCTCGCGACCGGCCTGGGCCAGGGCGCGCCGCTGCAGCCCCTGGGCGTTGGGATGACGCCTGGCCAGCTCCGCCATGCGCTCCTCGGCGCAGTGCAGGTGGGGGTAGATCCAGTCGTTGTCGTCGTTCAGCCAGACCTCGAAGTAGCCCTTGGCTCCCCAACTGGAGAGGGCGGGCCGGACCTGTTGGTGCACCCTGTGTTCCTGCAGGTACTCGCTGGGCGTGACGAAGCCGACCTCGTCCTGGTCGCAGGCCGCCTTGCGCAGCAGCATCTCCAGGAAGATGGGCCCCTCGAACCACCAGTGCCCGTAGAGCTCGGCGTCGTAGGGCGCCATCAGGTGGGGCTGCAGGCCGTGCCGCTCGCCCAGCCAGCGCAGCTGGGCCTGCCGGTTGAACAAGAAGTTGCCGGCATGCTCGGCCGCTTTCTCCACGGCCATGGCAGGCTGGTAGGGCTCCTTCTCGTCCAGGGGCACCGCGCCGGTGATGCGGTGGAACTTCAGGCCCGTGTGGCGGCGCACGCCGTCGCTGTGCAGGTAGGGCCGCACTTGTGCGTAGGGCAGATCATGGCCCAGATCGCGGTAGAACTCGCGGTAGGCCGGATCCCCGGGGTAGCCGGTCTGGGCGCTCCAGACCTGCTCCGAGGTCTCCTTGTCGCGCCCGAAGACCGCTACGCCGCTGGGTGTGAAGACCGGACGCGCGGTGCCGAAGCGCGGCGCCGGGCTGCCGTGCAGCAGGCCATGGTCCTCGGTGCAGAACCAGCGGATGCCCGCCAGGGCCAGGTGACGCTCCAGGCCCGGAGCGTAGGCGCACTCGGGCAGCCAGATGCCCCGCGGGGGCCGGCCGAAGTGCTTCTGGTAGTTGCGCACCGCCACCTCGACCTGAGCCCAGCGGGCCTCGTCGGTGGCCATCAGGGGCAGGAAGCCATGGGTCGCCCCGCAGGTGATGATCTCCAACCGCCCGCGATCCTGGAAGCTGCGGAAGACTGGCAGCAGCTGCCGGTTCCAGCGCTCCTCGTAGGCGCGCCGCGCCTCGGAGAGCTCGCGCACGTACATCTGAGCCACCGGCTCGTAGGGCGTGCCCCGGCGCTCGACCAGCTGCGCTCGGGAGAGCTCCAGCAGAGACTCCAGCTTGCGCAGGTAGCGCTCCTGCAGCAGGGGATCGGCCAGCATCTCGCACAGCGGCGGCGTCATGGACATGGTCAGGCGAAATCCGATCCCGTCCGTCCACAACCGCTCCATCATTCGCAGCAGCGGGATGTAGGTCTCGGTGATCGCCTCGTAGAGCCAGTCTTCCTCCAGGAACTCGTCGTACTCGGGATGGCGCACGAAGGGCAGGTGCGCGTGGAGGAGCAGGCTGAGATAGCCCTGGTTCTTCATGAGCTATGACCCGCTTTCAGCGCCGCTGGCGCCTGGAGACGCTGTGGGAGGAGTGGCCGCTTTCCACGGGCCCCTGCGAGGTCTCGCGCCCGGGCGCGTCGGGCCCGCTCTGCGCATCTCCGCATCCGCACAAGGCGCTCGCTGGTGCGGGCGCGGACGCGACGCCGTCCATGCCGACGACGACCCAACGCTCCCCCGTCTCCTCGCGGGTGGTGGGCAGGTGCTCCCGACTGGTCGCTTGCTCGGATCCGTTCTCCTGGGCCGCCTTGTCCCCGCTCTCCGTGTTGTCGGAGGCCTGGGGCACCGGCTGCGCCTGCTCCCGGCTCAGGATCACAGTGTAGCCATCAGAGACGGGCGCTGGAATCCGCTCTCGCGGAGCAGCGCTGAAGGGCCGCAGCTGCACGCGCTGCACCTCCTCCGCGGGCAGGTTCAGGTAGCAGCGGGTCTCTTCGGCCCCTAGGCGCGCCGTGCCCATCAGCACGCTCTCGGCGTCCAGCGCGGTCACCTCCCAGCCCCCCTCGGGAGGCTTGTCGGGAAGCTCCCAGTAGACGAAAAGGGTGTCCGGATCGCGGGTCATGACGCGCAGCCGCGTCGCACCGTAGCCGTCGGGCAGCGCCCGCCCCCGGTCGATGAAGACCTCGTCCTCCGACGGCTCGGCGGGCTCGCTCGGCGGCGCCGCCTCAGGCTCCGTCGCCGAGGCGGGTTCTGCCTGCGGCGCTGCGGCATCCGCCTGGGGCGCCACAGATGCCGGCGCTGGCTCGGAGGGGAGCGCCTTCTCCAGCGCTTCCGTCCCTTGGCTGGCGGCGATCGCCTCTACCAGCTTCTGCTTGCGCATGCGCCAGCGACCGCGGATGCGTAGCTCGGTGGCGATACGGCGCAGCTGCCGCAGTTTCAACTCTGACAAGTTCGTTCGAACCATGGCATCCATCTCCTGTTCCGGATGGCTTGATTTCGTCGCTGGACGTGCAGCTGCCTGGGGCCGCATGCGCCGCGTTCTCCATCGCAAGCGCGGGTTCACCCCGCCTGCATGGACGCTCGGTAAGGGGCTTCGCTGGCTTCCGGAGCCTCGTGGCTGTAGATGCTTATGGCGCCCTATACTCCAGTTTCAGACCGCGACGAGAGATTTTCCGGAAAAAACGCGAGACCACCATGGAACACCCAGAGGTTTCCACCTTTGAAGCCCTTGATTCTAGAGTTGTCCATCTCTGGCGCTTGCAGGCCCTGCTGGGCTCGGCCACCTTCCTGCTGCCCCTGTTCGTGGTGTCGGCGGTGGGCTCCGCCTCCCTGTTGAAGGGCTCGCCCGCCCTGATGGCGGTCCTGCCGGCCATCACCGTGGCTTTTCTCTCTCTGCTGGTCGTGCAGGTGGGCATCTGGCCCGTGCTGGCGTTCAGGCGCTTCCGCTACGCGCTGCGTCCCCACGACCTGTGGATCGGCAGAGGGGTGCTTTTCCGGCAGCAGACCGTGGTGCCCCTGTCGCGCCTGCAGCACGTCGACACGCGCCAGGGCCCCATCGAGCGGTTGCTGGGGCTCTCGCGTCTGTTGGTCTACACCGCCTCGGGCATGGCTCCGGATGGCGGTATTCCCGGCCTGGACAAGGAGGTCGCGCGCCGGCTGCGGGACGATCTCGCCCGTCGTGGGGGAGAAGATGGCCTCTGAGGAAGAGACACCGGCCGAACCAGGGGCCCCCCTCCACCACGGAGAGGACATCGCGCAGGGAACCGTGGCTGGGGACGACGATCCACTGGCCAACTGGCACCGCCTGCACGCGGCCTCTCCCGTGGTCAATCTCATCCCCCAGGCCTGGCAGCTGCTGCGGGCCTACTGGCCCCTGCTATTGGCCCTCTTCATCGGTTCTGAGGTGGGCCTGGCCTGGATGGACCTGGCCATCCTGCCCATCTTCTTCCTGGCGCCCATGGTGCGCACCCTGGTGCACTGGGCCACGCTGCGCTACCGCGTGCGCGACGGCCGCCTGGAGATCCGTTCTGGGCTGATCAACCGGCAGGTGCGCCTGATCGGACCGGAACGCATCCAGAACAGCGAGCTGGTGCGCAACCCGCTGCATCGCGTCGCCGGGCTGGTGGAGGTGCGCCTGGAGACAGCGGGGGGACAGCAGACCGAGGGCCTGTTGTCGGCGCTCACTCGCGACGACGCGCAGCGCCTGATGGCGCGCCTGGAGGCCTTGCGCCGCGCCGCAGCCTCTGTCCGTGAGCCCGAAGAAGAAGCGGCGGAACCCGGCCAAGCCCTGCTGCGACAGAGCCTGGCCGAGCTGGTGGGTTTTGGCCTCTCCTCACGGCGAGTGGGCGTGATCGCGGTGGGCGCCGCCGTCCTGCTTGAGCTCTGGCAGCAGCTGGGACATGCCGACGGCGAAGTGCTGCAGCAGGGCCTGCATCCGGGCTTTCTGGCAGGCGTGCTGCTGGCTGGCATCGTGGTGGGGATCCTGTTGGCCCTGGCCAACGCCATCCTGCGGCACTACGACTTCCTGCTCTTCAAGCAGCAGGATCGCCTGGTCATCGAGCAGGGCCTGCTGACCCGCCGGCGCGTGGAGCTGCCCAGGAAGCGCATCCAGCTGCTGCGCATCGACGAGCCTCTGCTGCGGCGTCTGATGGGCTTCGCCACCCTGCAGGTGGAGACCGCGGGCATGGCCGCCGGGCCCGATGGCATGCGGCAGGCCGAGGCCAGCATCCCCATGGTGGAGCGGAGCCGCATCCACGAGATCTGCGGCATGCTGCTGGACCACCTCGACGTGGATCCCTGGGGCGGTGATCTGCTGCCAGCCCCTGCGCGGGCCATGTGGTGGGGCCAACAACGCGCGCTGAGAAACACCCTGCTGGTGCTGGTCCTGGCGCTGGTCCTCGGCGGGACCTGGGGCGCCCTCGGCTTGCTGACCTGGCCGCTGTTCGCGGTGAGCGCCTGGTTGGACTGGCGCTGGCAGGCCTGGCGCGTCACCGAAAACCTGGTGGTGGCGCGGCGCGGGTTCTGGCTCCGCCGCACGTGGATCCTGCCACGAGCCAAGGTCCAAGCCGCCCACCGGCTGCAAGGACCCTTGATGCGCATCTGGGGTCTGTCGCTGGTGCTCGTCAAGATGGCGGGCAACCGCGTCTGGCTGCCTCCCCTGCGCTGGGACGACGCCGGCACCTGTCTGCGCCTGGCCGCGGCCGGCCGCGCTCTGGCAGGGCGAGAACGGGATATCTTCCGTCAAGCGCCGCAGCTGGAAGATGGCGCCGCAGCGACACCCGAGCGTACCGACCTCACGGGAGCAGACGGATGAAGCCCGACACGTCTCTTGAAGCCGCCGCCTGGTGGGAAAGGCATCTCGAATCCCTGGCCGCCCATGAGCGCGACCTGGGGCGCCTGTCCGAGCGCCGAGCGGGCGCCATGGCGCTGAGCTGGGCCCTCATCACGCTGGGATTGCCCATCTTGCTGGGCCTGACCCACTGGTGGGCAGCCCTGGGCGCCCTGGCCACCGTGCTGATGACCATGGCCATCCTGCTCGCACTGGCCGCTTCCCTGATCTTCTGGGCCGCCCAGGCACCCCTCGATGGGCGCCGCTTTCGCGGAGGCAGCCTGGCGAGCTGGCTGCACGGCCTTGCCACCGGGGGCGGTCCGCTGCGGCACCTGCAGGGCTTCCTGCCCACCCGCAGCTGGGTCTGGCGCGAGAACCTGCGCCGAGCGCGCCGCACGCGTCCCGAACTCTCCGCCAAGGTCCACGGCGCCCTGGAGCAGGGCGAGCTCGAGCCCGTTCCCACCGCCGCGTCCGACGACGCGCGACTGCTGCTCTGCGAGTACCTGCAGCAGGTCGTGGGCAGCGACCTGAGCTGGTGGCTGGAGCCCGGCAGCGACGATGCAGCCGATATCAGGCGCAGCGAGACCCGCGTGCGCCAGGTCTTCTGGTTCTGGCTCAACCGTCAGGCAGCCCAGCTGCGGGCGGACCTGCTGGCTATGGGCATGCGCACGGGGCAGCTGGCCGTGCTCTTGCTGGTCAGCGCCCTGGCGGTCCACCTCATCGGCTGGTGGCTGCTGCCGCTACTGCTGCTGGCGGTCGGCATCTACGGTGCGAAGTGGTACTTCGGCCTGGGGGCGTGAAGGCTCGGTTCACCGCTTCCTACGCGCCCCCACCACAGGCTTGCCCCCCGGATCCACATAGCCCAGCGCCTCCAGCTGCCGCTGCAGCTGTTGGTAGGCGTCGCTCAGGTCGGGCGCAGGCTGGGTGTGTGCGCGCTCCAGCACGCGGGTCTCCAGTGTGCGTTCCCGCGAGACGACGAAGAGGTCGTCCCGGATGCGCCCCTCCATGTCACGGGCCACAGGCAGATCGGACAGGGCGAGCAGCGTGGGGCCGATGTCGAGCTCATCCAGCCGCAGCCCTTCGCCCCGCCCCTTGACCCGCTCCCCGACGGCCAGCAGGATGCCCAGGTCACCGTGCGAACCGTGCAGCAGCGGCTGAGAGGGTGAGACGCGGAAGCCGTGGTCGCTCAACACGACCAGCGTGTCGCCCGGTCGCATCAGCGCCCTGGCCCTGATCACCGCATCGTCCATATAGCGGTACACGTCGGGGATCCAGCGCCCGGCCAGCTCCAGCTCGTGCCTGCTGCCTCCCTCCGGAAGGGGGTAGGGCCGCCGGTACGGGCTGGAGCGCTCCCAGGCCTGCCGCACCGCCAGCACGCGGGCCTGCGGATCATCCCGCATCTTGCGCAGCAGGTGCTCCTGGGTGAATGGCCAGTACAGGTGGCTCACCTGGTCGGCGCCCGACAGGTAGATGAACGCGCTGCGGTAGTCGCCTGCCGGAAAGAGCTTCTCCAGGGCGCAGAGCTGGGTCTCGTCGCGCTTCAAGGGGTGAAAGGGGGTGCCGTATTCCCGCACCTGGTAGCCCAGGTCGTGCGCCTCCAGCCACGAATCCTCGGGCACGCAGGCGGCGACGGTCTCGTCCAGGGCCGACGGCCAGAGCGTGCCGTAGAGCGTGCTTCGTTTTCGACGATCCACTTCCAGCAGTTCCTCGTTCCTGGACTTGTCCAGGGGCAACGACCAGACGAATCGGTCGGTGATCATCGAGCCCGTGATGGGGCTGGCTGGCCAGGTCATCAGCCAACCCGCCACCAGGCTGCGTTGCTCGGCTGCAGTGGCCGCGTCCCAGATGCGCCAGGTCCGCACATCCGCCGAGCTGTAGCCGTGACCGGAGCTGTTGGCCCAGCCGCCTATGCCGTGCACCTCTCCCGGGTAGCCCGAGGCGTAGCAGGTCCAGACGACGGGTGAGAGGATGGGCCGTTGAAGCTCGATATCGGCATAGATGCCCTGCTCCATCAACGCGGCCAGGCCAGGGAGCTGCCCCTGCGCGATCATGCGCTCCGCCATGGAGCGCTCCAGGCCGTCGATCCCCAGCACGATCAAGCGCTCGCTGGGCATGCTCTCCCGGCAAGCGCAGAGCCATTGGCAGCTGAACAGGGCGGCGGCGAGCAGCAGGCCGCGTTCCCTCACGACCAGTTGCCGACGACCCGCGGATCGCGCTTCCAACGAGGATCCTGCGCCAGCCTGCGGCGCACGCCCATGTCGAGCTCACGCCAGACATGCTCGGGAATGCGCTCACCGAAGAAGACGTGGAACTCCTCCGCCAGCTCGTCGCGCAGCCAACGTACGCCCCCCTCGAACACCGTCGCCCCGCGCTCATCCAGGGCGCGCACCCCATCCAGATCGCGAAAGCGCCCGCCGTGCGCCTGCACCTGTCGCTCCAGCGCCCTGGCACCGGAGAAATCCAGGCGCTCCGCAGCTATGCCGCGCTCGGCCAGATCGCGGCCCAGGGCGTCGTGCACCACGCGCCGCAGATCATCCCCCATTCCATCCAGCGCGTCGCAGGTCTGGCTGCTGTCCAGGCGCGAGGGACGGGGCGTGCCCCTGGGGTAGACCGTCCGTGAGCCCCCGGCGGCGGCCGGCGTGGCGCGCGGCTCGCGCAAGCTCTCGCCCAGCCAATCGTCCAGGCGCTCGCTGGGCAAGCAGCCTGCGGTGGTGAGCGTGTCCTCCAGGGCCACGGCGTGATCGCCCTCTGCCAGGCCAGGGCAGGAGGTCCGGCGGCGCCCCGTCTTCCTGGAATGGCGGGCCCTGCTTTGTTGGCGGGCGACCAGTCGCGCCATCTGGTCCGCCATCAGCAGCTCGGGACCGCCCAGGCACTGCACGCGGCCGAGCCCGATGCGGGGCAGCGTCGCCAGCAGCAGACGCCCGGCATCATCCCTGGAGACGGGAGCCCAGTGCCCATTGCGCGGCACAGGCCTGGGCGCGCCGCCGTCGGGCGGTGCCACGTGACCCTCCAGCACCTCGTCGTGGTAGGCGCTGAACTTCACCATGGCCCAGGCGCCAGCCCTGCGCCGGACAGCCACCTCCAGGTGGAAGGCCTCCTTGTTGGCTGGCAGCCGGGCCCAGTGGTAGGCGCCCATAGTGGTGACCCAGAGCAGCCTCTCCAGGTTCGCTGCCTGGCTGGCGTCCAGGATGGCCTGGGATGCGGTACCGTCGTAGCGCGGAGCCCCTGGGCCCGCCTCGCGCGGCTGGATGGCCGCCACCGCGTGGGTGGCTCCCTGCAGCGCCGCGCTCAGGGCGGAAGCAGAGTTGAAGTCCGCGAAGCGAATGCTGCCTGCGGGCACCAACTGGGCCAGACGATGCTGGTCCTGATCGTCGGCCACCACCGGGAAGGCCTCGACACCCGCCTCGCGCGCCACGCGCAGCAGCGCTACACCGGTCCTGCCATTCCCGCCGAGCACCGCCAGCTGCATGAAGTCTTCCTCCTCGCCCCGGGGCCCGGGTCCATGACGCGCCACACAGGGCATCTGCGGGAGCTTTCCATCCGCAGGACGAGGTCGCCGTAACCCAGCCCACCTTGTGGAGCGACAGGCCAGGCCATTAGAGGAATGCAGCCCATCCTCGCAGCCCGGATCTTCCTTGTCCAAAAACCCGCGCATCGCGCTCATTTCTCTGTACGCGTTGGAGAACAACGGCATCCGCTACGTGGCCACAGGGCTGCGCCAAGCAGGCTTCCCCGTGACGGAGATCTACTTCAAGGACTGGAAGAACAACCACTTCCCCTGGCCCAGCGAAGACGAGATCCTGGCCTTGCTGGACCTGCTGCGCAGCCGACGCATTCAGTTCGTCGGTTTCTCGGTGCGTGCCAGCGCCTTTCACCGCATCGCCTCCGCCCTGACCCGGCGCATCCGCGCCGCCCTGGACCTGCCCGTGCTCTGGGGCGGCATGCACCCCACCTTCCTGCCCGAGGCCAGCATCGAGCAGGCCGACTACATCGCCCTGGGCGAAGCGGACACCTCGGCCATCGATTTCTTCCGCCGGGTGGCGGCCGGTCGCGGCATGGAGCGCTGCCCCGGGTTCTGGGCCCGGCGCGAAGGCCAGGTGCATCGCAACGACCTGGGGCCTCTGAGCGACGATCTGGACGCACTCCCCTTCCGCGATTTCCACTCGGCCCCGGACAAGTTCCATATCGACGGCAAGCGCGTCCGACACGGAGACCCCTATATCCGCAATCCCGAGTACACCCTGCTTGCCAGCCGGGGCTGCCCCTACTGGACCTGCACCTATTGCAGCAACACGGTCACCAAGCCCCTGTACCATGGGCTCGGGAAGGCCTGGCGCATCCGCTCGGTGGAGAACATCGTGCGCGAGTTGGAGTACGCCAAGGGGGTCAACCCCGGCATGCGGGTGGTGCGCTTCGACGACGAGGTCTTTCCCCTGGGTCGCGAGTGGGTGGAAGAGTTCGAGCGCGCTTGGCCGGCGCGGGTGGGCCTGCCCTTCGAGATCCTGGTGGATCCGCGCCTGGTGCGCGAGGACCGCCTGCTGAGCCTGAAGCGCGCCGGGCTGCGCGCCCTCTGCATGGGCATCCAGGCCGCGGAGCGCGTCAACCACGAGTTCTACCACCGCTACACCACCGACGCCCAGATTCGCGAGTCCCAACGCATCTTCGCCAGCCTGGGCATCGAGGCCAGCCTGCAGGTCATCTGGGATGATCCCTTCTCCACCGAGCAGGACAAGGACGACCTCTTCAAGCTGCTGATGTCCCTGGACAGGCCCTTCGATCTCTACCTCTTCGGCCTGACCATCTACCCGCGCACCCACCTGGCCCGCCGCCTGCTGCGCGAGGGGCGCATCAGTCCGCAGCACGTGGAGGGCGAGGGCGCCCACGCCTTCGAGCAGTTCCGCGTGGATCTCGACTATCCGCGCCCGCGTGCCGACCGCCGCTGGCTGGCGCTGCTGGTGCTACTGAACAAGCCCTTCGTTCCTCGCCGCCTCGTCTGGCGCTTGTACCGACAGCGGCGCTTCCACGATGATCCGCAGCCCCTGGTGGCCATGGCCAAGGCCGCCAACCTGGTCAACATGGCCAGCGCGGTGCTGCGTCTCGCGCGGCGCGGCGAGGTGTCGCCACTGCTGCTAAAACGCTGGTTGAACCTGGATTCCTTGGTGACGATGTGATTCCCGCCCTTGCTCCGCGGCGCTATCGGCTCCGGCAGCGCGCCCGCGCCTGGCGCCACATGGCCACCAGCGCCACCATGCGCCGGCTGGCACCCCGCTGGGTGCCGGCGCCCCACGTCGGCTACCTGCTGGTGAGCTTCCGCTGCAACCTGCGCTGCACCTCCTGCGGCGCCTGGGAGGTGACGGGGCACGACGATCTCGACACCGAACGATGGCGGGCGATCTTCACCCAACTACGCTCCCTGGACATCATCAAGTTCCTGGGAGGTGAGCCCTTCGCCCGGTCCGACATGGGCGAGCTGATGGCCGAGGCGCGCCGGGTGATCGATCCCTACATCATGCAGCTGACCACCAACGGCACGCTCACCGAGCCCATCGTGGAGGCCATCGGGCAGGTGGGCTGGCCCGGCCTGCAGCTGCGCGTCTCCCTGGACGGCCTCGAAGAAACCCACGATCGTCAACGCGGCCTGCCCGGGAGCTGGGCCAGAGCCACCGCCACGCTGCGCGCCCTGGCACCTCTGCGACAGCGCCTGGGATTCAAGCTGGGCATCAACTACGCGCTCACCGACGACTCCATCGGAGAGGCGGACCGCATGATGGCGCTGGCGGCCTCCTTGGGGGCCGACTTGATCCCCGGCGTCAACGTCACACCCTTTTTGGACGGCAGCTCCACCCCGAGCGAGACCCCCCAGCGCTTCATCATGCTGCAGGATCCCAAGCGTGCCCTGCGCGTGTTGGCCGACAAGCGGGCCGGCACCCGCTCGCAGCTCCCACGCCTGGATCACCTTGTCTCACGCTTGGTCACCGGAGACGTGTTCCGCAAGGAGATCGAGCAGGGCAGCCTGCGTTTCCGCTGTCGCAGCCTCCGGGACATCCTCTACGTCCTACCCCAAGGTCGGGTGGTGCTTTGCGGGGTGGATCATTGGCAAGCCGGCGATCTGTCGCGTATGTCCGTGGCCGAGATCTGGCGTTCCAGGCGCGCAGAGCGAGGCCGGCAGCGGGTCGATGCCTGCCCAGGCTGCCTGCAGGCCAGCATGCACATCATGTCCCGTCTCTACGGCGGAAGCTTGCTGTGCTAGTCCAGCACGGGCTCCCCTCTTGCTGCGTGCGGGTTACATCTACTAACATTCTTGCCAGGACTATCGGACGTGAGCGAACGCCTGCCCCGCTTTGTGGAACTCATCTGCGCGCCGGAACCGGGCGAGGGAGACGCGCGTGAGTTCCAGGCCATGCAGCTGCAGGCGCTGGAGCGCCTGCGCGAGCTGCGCCCCGGCATGCTGATCGACCACATCGAAGAGCCCACCGACGCCAAGCCTGGACTCCCCGCGCGCAACCAGCCCCATATGCTGCGCCTGCGCTCCCACTCCGAGGCGCGCACCTACGACGAGCTGCGCATCGCCGAGATGGCGCACCTGGTCCACGCCGACGCTCCCTCGCGGCACGAGACGATCCTCGAGATGGTCTACAATGCCCGCGCGGTGCTGGTGGACTCCACGGGCTGGGTCGCCGATCCCGCGGATGAACAGGGCATTCACCTGTCCGACATGCCTCAGGCCGCCCCAGCGCCGCGAGCGCCGCCAGCGCCGCCGCCCGCAGTGGCCCCGCGCTCCGACGCGCCCGAGCTGCCGGCCTTCATGCGCGATGGCGGCGCGGGCCAGCCGGCTCCACCCCCGGCGCCGGCCCCGGCCCCTCAATCCACGCCCAGCCGCTCGCCCGATCCGTCCGCCGCAGCCCGGCAGGCCCCCCGCTCTCCCGCTCCCCCGGCCAGCCAGCCCTCGGCGCCCCCCCAGCGTCGCGTCGAAGGCAGCCCGCCAGCAGCGCGCCGCAGCAGCGGGGCCTCCGCGCCCAGCTTCTCCACCCTCTGCGACGGCCGCCTGTTCTGCGAGATCTGCGGCAACCAGATGTCCATCCAGAGCCTGGGCCACGGCCGCAAGCGCTACTACACCTGCGCCAGCAAGCACCTCCATCCGCAGACCGAGTCCCAACCCGAGGTCTTCTTCCCGGTGGACAAGGTGGACACGGCGGTCTGGAAGAAGCTCGCCTCCCAGCTGGAGGACATCGAGCTGCTCTTGAAGGCCATCGCGGCCCAGGAAGGCGACAATCCGCAGGACAGCGTCCAGCAGCAGGAGGAACACAAGCGGCGCCTGGCGCGCCTGGAGAGGGACGAGCTGGAGGTGCTGAACCTGCGCAGCCGGGATCGCATCTCCGAGGGCGCCTGCGAGCAACGGCTGGACGAGATCGCGGCGGAACGGCGTACCCTGCTGGGCTGGATGGAGGCCAGCGGGGGCAAGGCCGGCCATATGCAGGCGCTTCACGATTCCCTGTCCGCGCTGCGCGACCAGCAGAAGAACATCTCCGACCTGAACCGCAGCGACTTCGCCACCCGTCGCCGCGTCCTGGAAGCGGTCATCCCCGACGCCACCGAGTACGGCGTCCACCTGCTGGAGAGCGGCGGCCTGGAGCTTTCCTGCCTGCTGCAGGAGCTGGATCTCAACAAGGTCGCCAGCGCAGCGGGCGGCCCAGGCCTGCTGGCCAGGCTGCGCAACATCTTCGAACGCATGCAGGCCGTCGAGATCACGCTGCCCAAGCTCGGCAGCAGCTCCAGCGCAACCCCCGAAGAGGCGACGCCGGCCGGGGCGGCGCCCCGCATCGAGCTGCCCGGTCTGGGTGTCGGCGACGAGGCCCAGGTCTTCGATCTGGCCTCATCCCTGCGCGCCGCCACCACCCAGAGCGACGTCTTCAAGCCAGAGGTGGTCACTCCTCCCAGGTCCATCCCCTGGGGCACCTACGCCTTGCTCCTCGTGGCGGCCTGCACCATCGCCGTGGTCTTCTGGCCGCGCCAGCAGGGCGGCGAGCGCGAGAACCTGGTGGACCAGCTGGGCTTCGAGAACCTGCTGGAAGAGCTGTACCGCGTGCCAGGGGGCTGGGTGGGCACCTGCAAGTCCAGCTGGCCCGGCTCCCACGACGAGAAGGTGGCCTACAAGGCCTGCGATGAGCTGGCAAAGATGCTCGCGCCGGCCCCCAAGGAGACCATCATGCTGCTGCAGCCCGAGGGCATTCCCATGGTGGAGTGCGGGCCGACGATCAGGAGCGAGGTCCACTAGGTCTCGCGAGCAGCCCCCGCAGCTCAGTAGCGGTGCGGAAAATAGTCCTTGAACTTGTATCCGAAACCGCTGTCGAAGGAGTACATGCTGACCGTGGCCTCCAGGCCGTCGCCATCGATGTCGCAGATGGAGTCGGCCCGGAAATACTCACCACCGTTTTCAACCGACACGCTGTAGGTGCAACGCACGGCGCCGGTGGGTTCCCAAGCCAGGGCCGCCCAGCCGGGCATGTCCTTCTTCCAGTTCTTGGGGGTCTTCAGAAGAGGCAGGCCGGGGTTCTGCTCGGCGTCGGTGTACAGGTCGAAGGCGGCGGCGTAGGCGTACTCGGCGGTGCCCACGCCGTCGAGGCAGACGAACACCTCGGAGCGCTTCGCCTTCAGCACGAAGACGGAGTAGTTGGGAACCGCCACCGAGGCCAGGATACCGATGATGGCGACCACGATCATCAGCTCCACCAAGGTGAAGCCCTTGCCATCGGTCCAAGGCCAGTTTCGACGCAACAGCGCTCCTCTGCGCAAACCCTTGTTGAGTTGAGGTAGTATTCCTTCCCGGCGACAGAAACGCAAGCCCACCAGCGCATGACGGGCCCCGCCGTCCGGCGCGCTGAGCAGGAGCCGACCCCATGCCGAGGCCCTTCTCCGAGACATTCCGAATCAGACGCAGCATCGTCCAGGGCTTCGAGGCGCTGAAGGCCGCCCCTCTGCCTCTGTTGTTGGGAGCCTTCCTGATGCAGTGCACCGAGGGCGGCGGCGGCAGCGGCAACTGGGGAGGAGGAGGAAGCGGAGGAGAGGGCAGCGGGGACTGGGAAGAGCTGCTGCGTCAGTTCCAGCTTGACAGCCTGGCGCCCAGCACCGGCGGCCTGCCCGAGCTGCTCGGCGACAGTGCGCTGGCGCAGCTGGGTTCGTCGGACGAGCTCATCGTGCTGCTGACCGTGCTGGCCGTGGCGCTGCTCTGCGGCTTGAGCTGCGGAGCCCTGATGTTCGCTTTCCGCTGCTGGATCCATGGCGGCTACCTGCTGGTGCAGGAGGAGACGCTGAGAACCGGTCAGGGCAGCTTCGGTTCCCTCTTCGGCGGTGCGCGGGTCTTCCTGCCCCTGCTGCTCTGGAAGCTGCTTTACGGGCTGATCTCCGCGGGGACGCTCTTTCTGGCCTCCATGCCGGGGATCTGGCTGGCCCTGGCTGGCGTGGTCTACGAGAGCACGCCCCTGTTGATCAGCGGCGCCGCCCTGGCCCTGTTGCTGGGCTTGCCCGCCGCCATCTACGTCTGGTTGGGCCTCTTCTTTGGCGACTACCAGGTCGTCCTGGACCGCCGTGGCGTGCTCGAGTCGCTGGGCGCTTCCTGGGACATGGTCCGCGGCCAGCGGCTGCGCCTGCTGCTCTACCTCTTCGTGATGGGCCTGTTCAGCTTGACTGGCTTGGTTCTGTGCTGCGTGGGCGTGATCGCGACCCGCGCCGTCCGTGACTGCGGCGTGACCGAGGCCTACCTGCGGCAGACGCGCGGCGAACCGCAGCTGGCCGAGATGTGGTCACTCGGCCTGCAAGCCTGAGAGCGCCGGGACCTTGGGCCGCCTGAAAGGCATTCTGGAAGCTTTCGCCTCCTTGCTGGGGGCCTTCGGGCTGCAGCTGCAGCCGTGGATGGCCCCCGCCTTCCTGCTCCTGGTGGCGGCCGCGCTCTTTCCCATGATCCGTCGCAATCACCGCACGGGCCGCGCCCGCAAGCTGATGCGCCAGCTGACCTACGTCGACGCCCAGGAGCGCTGGACCCTGGAGCGGCAGGTGCTGAGCCTGGTGCGCGGCGACGCCGACGGCCTGATCGCAGTGGCTGACGAGGCCTTGCGCAGCGGACGACACAGCCTGGCCCGTGCCGCCGTGGACGACCTGCGGGCCACCGGCCGACGCCGGCAGCACCTGCGGCGCCTGGAGGGGCAGCTGGCGCCAGCCTCGGCGCCCACCGTGGCCGAGGAGCGCCTGGCCATCCGCAACCTGCTCGCGGCCGGCATGAACGCGGAGGCCCGCGCCCGCGCGCAGCGCGCTCGGAAACGATGGCCGGCAGAGGACTGGAGCGAGTCCGCAGCGGACGATCCCGCCAAGGACCGAGCCCCTTCCTGATCTGGGCCAGCCCCGGATCGAAGCGCCTGCCGCTCAGTTCTGCTCCACCAGCACGCGACGCACCTCGTCGAAGGTGGTCTCGCCGGCCAGGGCGCGGGCTATTCCCGCCTCGTAGAGCCAGACCGTGTTGCGTTCGTCGGCCGCCTGCTTGAGCTCGGCCTCCGAGCCGCCCCGCCGCAGGATGCTGGCGACGGCATCGTCCACCACGATGGACTCGTAGACGCCCACGCGCCCGCGGTAGCCCGTGTCCATGCACTTGTAGCAGCCCACGGCGCTGCGGGTGTGGGCGGTCGCGACCTGCGTGGGGTTCAGGGAGAACTCCTCGACGAGCTTCTGCGAGATGGGGAGGGGTTTGGAGCAATGGGCGCAGTTGCGCCGCAGCAGGCGCTGCGCCAGCACCATCTTCAGGCAGCCCGCCAGCAGGTAGGGCTCCAGGTTCATGTCGTTCAAGCGCGCAAAGGACTCCAACACGCCGTTGGTGTGCAGCGTTGACAGCACCAGGTGGCCCGTCATCGCCGCCTTGATGGCGATGCGCGAGACCTCTTCGTCGCGCATCTCGCCCACGAAGACCACGTCCGGGTCCTGACGCAGGATGGAGCGCAGGGCCGCGGCGAAGGTGACGCCGCCACGCTCCTCGATCTGCACGTGGTTCACCCCGGGAATGGTGGATTCCACGGGATCCTCCACTGTGACGATGTTGACCTCGGGTTCGTTGATAGCGTTGAGGAGGGCGTGCAGCGTGGTGGTCTTGCCGCTGCCTGTGGGCCCGGTGACCAGCATCATCCCCTGGGGCATCCTGGCGTGGCGCAGCACTTCTTTCAGCTGATCGGGCCGGAAGCCCAGGCGGCCCAGGTCGGACAGGTGGGCCTCTTTCTTGAGCAGGCGGATCACACACTTCTCGCCGTACACCGTCGGCAGGTTGGAGACGCGGAAATGTACGGATTCCTCGGCCACCTTCAGCAGGATGTGCCCGTCCTGCGGCTTGCGTCGCACGGCGATGTCCATTCCCGCCAGCACCTTGACGCGGGAGATGAGCGGCATGTGCAGCCGCTGGGGCGGCGTGAGCAGGGTGTAGAGGCGGCCGTCCACGCGGTAGCGGATGCGGAAGAAGGTCTCGTAGGGCTCGACGTGGATGTCGCTGGCCCGCTGCTCCACGGCATGCAGCAGCAGGTAGTTCACCAGGCGCACCACCGGCGGATCCGACCGGCCCTCGTCCTCAACGGAGTTCTCTTCGGCCCCAGCGGTCTCCCAGTCATCTCCGGCCCCCACCTCTTGCTGGCCCAGCCTGCCGTCGGCGGCGATCTGGTCCAGCAGCATGGATGTGGAGAAACGCGTGTTCAAGAAGCGCCGGAAGGTGGACTCCGTGATCAGGCGCACCTCGACCTGCACGGCGCCCGTGACGAAGCGCAGGTCGTCCAGGGCGGAGAAGTTGTGGGGATCGGTCATCCCGATCACCATCGTCCCCTGGTCGACCGAGAGGGGGACCATCTCGTAGCGCCTGATCAGGCGCTCAGGCAGGCGCTGCAGCACCTCGGCTGGCGGGTTGATGGACTCCACCTCGCAGACCTGCAAGCCCAGCTGGACGCCCAGCCGCTCGCTCAGAACCTGCTCGTCGAGGTGGCCCATGGTGACCAACACCGAGCCCAGCCGCCCCCCGTGGGCGCGCTGGTACTTGAGGGCCTCGTCCAGCTGATCATCGTTGATCAGACCTTCTTTGACGAGGATCTCCCCCAGGCGCAGGCGGCGGGCCGGCTTGGCAGGCATGTCCCCGTCGCATAGGGGCTCGACGGCATCGGCGCCCAAATGGGGCAGGTCGCTGGGCCTATCGGGCGGGTTCGGAGTCTGGCTGGTCATGGAGGCATCCTCTGGCGCCGCCGACGCGGCGTCCTGGCTAGGTGTGCTGTCTTCAACCTGAAAAGTCTATCACGAGCCCCCAGCCCACAAGCATCGGCGCTCAAGAGCCGCTCCCGCGGCACGCCAGGACTTGATAGACTGGCCGGACCCGGTCCACGAGCGGCGACATGAACTTCAAGCAAGAGTATCCGCGCTACTGCTTCGTCTTCACCGAGCTGCACCCGTTGGAGATCAACGGCGTCTGGCTGCGCAGGCTGGTGCTCGATGTGCTGGCCCGGCAATACGACCTCAGCGATGAGGCTCGCATGGAGGCCTTGCTGTCCGACATGGAGCGCAAGGGCTTCGCCTTCGAGGCCGTGGGCGGCGTGCCGGCCCACGCGCTGCGCACCGGGCAGGTCAACGCCCCGATTCGGGTCCCCAACAGCCAGTTTCGCTCGGTCACCTACCCTATCGTCGATCCCACCAGCCGCACGGGTATGGTCCGCATCAACTTCTACTTCGACCGCTACCACCCGCTGCGCGCCGCCAGGGTCGAGGAGCTCTCCGCCGCCAAGCCGCCGCCCATGCCCCATGAGCTGGGCGCCCCGGACCAAGCAGCTCAGCCAGAGCCCTCGTGGGCCGCACCCGAGGTGGGCCAACCCGGTCCGGGCTTCGGCGCGGCGGATTCGGCATCCGGTGCGCCCGGCGGCTTCGTCACTGAGCCAGAAGCCTCGCCGCTCTCACTCAAGGTCATCGGGCTGGTGGTGGCCTGGGTGGCGTTCCAGATCGTTCCCGCCACGCTCTTCGTCCTGCTGCAGGTACTGGTTGGCATCCCAGTCCTCAACTCCGGTGTCATCGGCTCCGTGGTCGACTACCTGATCGATCTGCTGGTCTAGTGTCGACTTGCGCGCAGCGCCCGGAACCGGGCGAGCAGTCGCTGTGAAAACCTGGTGTGATGGGTAGCCAGATCGTTCCCTGAGGATGTCTCTGGCGGTCACAGGGGATAGGACCCCACGCCAGAGGTGCTTCATGCCGGATTCCAACAAGCGACGCGACGAAACCAAGCCGGCGCTGGGCTGGAAACGCCCGGTGATCGCAGGCGCGAGCATCATCGCCCTCGTGGGGCTGGTGCTGCTGGCGGTCGTGCTTGCGCTGACGCTGCCCAACCTCCTGTCTCGCCAGGAGCGCACCATCCGTGCGGAGCTGGCGCCCAACCTGAACGGCATCCGCGCCGCCGAAATCGCCCACTTCGCAGCTTACAATGCCTATGTCGTGGTGGAACCGGCGGTCCCGCGCGAGGTCGCGAACCTGGACGAGCAGAGGGCGGAGTGGCCCGCAGGCACGGCATTCGACAAGCTGGGATGGGCACCGGCCAGCACCCCCTACGGCACCTACTGGGTCGAGTCCAAGGGCGATGACTTCGTCGTGCACGGCATGGTGGACGGTGACGGCGACGACACGCCCGCCCACTACACCGCCACCAAGGACATCAGCGCCACGATGGTCACGGATCCGGGCGTGTTCTAGGAGCCCGCGCTGCGAAGCTCCCCCTGCATTGAGTTCCCTCTTCAGGGTTTCGGCAGGAACCAGACCTCGCGAATCAACTCATCCTCCACGCGGTAGATGGCGACCGCGCGCAGTGGAGGGCGCTGCCGCAGGCCCCGTACCAGCTCATGATCCACCACCATCGTCCCCGAGACGATGCGCTGCAAGACCGTGCAGTCCAGCTGGGGACTCTGCTCGAAGAGGGATCCGTAGATCGCCGCCATCTCCTCGTGTCCACTGGCCACCACCTCTCCGCTGGGATGACGGTAGATGGTGATGTCCTCGCCGTAGAAGGAGAGGAAGGCGTCCAGGTCTCTGGCATTGTAGGCCTCCACCTGCCGCTGCACCACCTCCCGCGGACGCAGGGGAAGCAGCTGCCGCGGGTTCAGCAGCTCGCCCCCGCGCACCACGCGGTGGATACGCTGGAGATTCGCGACATCCAGCAGCGGATCCGCGTCGAGAACGAGCAGATCAGCCAACTTGCCAGGCTCGAGCGTGCCCAGCTCGGGCTGCGCCGCGAAGACGCGTGCCGCATCCCTTGTGGCAGCCAGCAACACAGCCTCGGGACTCAGCCCGGCCTCTGCCATCAGGGCCAGCTCGCGGTGGAGCGATGGGCCGTGCAGCGTACCGATGTTCCCGGCATCGGTGCCGGCCGCCACCGGGATGCCCGCCGCGTGCACCGCGCGCAGGTTGGCGGCCATCTGCGGCGCACGGCTGCGCATGCGCAGCACGCGCTGGGCGCTCCGCTGTCGCTGGGCCTCGTCCAGCGGCCAGGACGCCAGGTCGTCCCAGGACGCGATGACGGTGGGATCGCCGAGGCGACGCTCAACCTCCATCAGTCGCGGCTCGCCTCCCAGCACCTCGGCGTATCCTTCGTAGACGATCAACGTGGTGCAGTAGAGCGTCCCGGAGCGACGCAGAAGCCGCGTCAGACGACGGTCCGCCGGAGCGTCGTCTACGCTGTGCACCAGCACGTCCACGCCAGCCTTCACAGCCGCCCGGGCTGCCTCCAACTGGGTGGCATGGACCGCCACCCGCAGGCCCGCGGCGTGGGCTTCGTCGGTCACCGCGCGCACGATAGGCAGGTTCTCCTGCACACCCCGCTCGGGGGTGACGATGAACCAGATCTTCACCAGGTCGGGCTCGTACTCGACCTGCCGCCGCACCAGCTCTCGCGCCTCTTCCTCGTTGCGCGCCTCGATGATGGGCGGGTCCCCCAGGTCCAACTGGGGCCTGGACACCGTGGAGATCAGCGGCCCAGCCACGGCGACGCGCGGCGCGAGATCGTTCTCGCTGGCCAGCCGGCGCACCTCGAAGTTCCAGAACGGCCCCCCCACATCGACCACGGCGGTCACGCCGCTGGCCAGGTAGCGTCGGAAGGTCAACTCCAGGTCCACCTCGATGGCTGCGCGTTCCTCCTCGTAGGAGCGCACGGCACTCAGGTCGATGATGTCGGGTCGCGTGTACAGACCACCGGACTGGAAGAAGTGCACGTGGGCATCGATCAGGCCCGGCACGATCCAGCGTCCCGCGAGATCCACGACCCTGGCCCCGGCAGGGACAGCCAGCTCAGTCCGCGGCCCCAGGGCCAGGACACGATCGCCCTCCATCAGAAGCAGGGCGTCGGGCAGCGCCGGGCTGCCCGTGCCGTCGAAGACCGTGGCCCCGCTCAGGGCCAGGATCTCCCCCCCTGCCGAGACGCGAGGAACTGCCGTCAGCGCGAGAGACAGGATCAGGCTGCGGATGACAGCCGCAGGGCTCGGCATGCTGGACTCCTGGGGCGGAGGACCAGTAGAGCATGCCCCGACAGCCCGAATGCCGCCAACTGCTGTGCTCGGCTGGAAAATGGCGCAGCGTCCACTGGCGGCATGAAAGGGGACCATATGGCCTTGGTCATCGTTGCGGCCATTCGGCCGCAACGATGAGTCGGCCTGTTTTTTTTGCGGGGGGAGGCACAGGGCTGCGCCTGCCCTGCGGGCACCGCGGCTGCCGCCGCTGGCTTGCCCCTCA
>CAYVQL010000175.1:0-22650 GCA_964454135.1 uncultured Enterobacterales bacterium
AACCGCGGGCTGCAGGCTCTGCGCGCCGTCCCACGGCGGGCCAGCTCCGGCAAGCCAGCCCCCCGGCGCCAACTCGCCCCCCCCTCCATGTCAACGCGCCCCCCCCACGGTACACTGTCCCCCCTGATGGTCCTCGCCCCTGGGAGCACCCATGCACCGCCCCCTGCTCCGCGCCGCCCTGCCGGCCTTCCTGGTCGCCTGCAGCGATCAGGGGATCTCCGCCATCGACGACGAGCTGGAGGGCGCCGGCGATCGCGTGCTGCAGGTGCTTCCCGATGTCCTCGACTTCGGCGAGGTGGTCGGCGGTGAGGTGGTCAGCGACAGCTTCATCATCACCAGCATCGGCGACGGCACGGTGCAGCTCGAGCCCCTGCACATCTCCGGCTCCGGCAGCTTCACGCTGGTGGGCGAACCCCTGCCCGAGACCCTGGCGCCAGGCGCCTCCTTCCAGGTCGATGTGGCCTACGAGCCCGCCACCTCCGACGACCAGGCCGACGCGGTGGTGGCCAGCAACGCCAGCGTGCCCCAGATCTACGTGGAGCTCTTCGGCGAGGGCGTCATGCCCGACCTGGTCCTCGATCCCCAGCGGGTCACCCTGCGCTCCTACGACGGCAGCAGCGTCTACGGCAGCTTCGTGGCCCGCAATGATGGCATGGCGGACCTCGAGGTGGACAGCTGGGTGCTGCAGGGCGAGAACTTCGAGGTCGAGACCGACCTGCCCGGCAGCCTCGGCCCCGGCGAGGAGATGGTGGTGGACGTCACCTGGCACCCCCAGGCCGAGGGCACCGAGCTGGGCTACTTCTGGGCCAGCAGCACCGATCCCGACAGCCCCGAGTCGGCCACCCTCGAGGGCATCTTCCAGGTGCCCTGCCTGGGCCTGCACGAGGCCGTCACCCGCGGCTGGGCCGACCTGCGCTCCGTATACGGCGACATCGAGATCACCCACCAGGGCGAGGACCTCGATATCTGCATCGACCGCTGGTACGTCTACATCAGCGAGCAGACCCAGGACGCCGGGGCCGGCGATCCCGCCTACGTCGAGGAGCACATCTACGGCGAGGAAGGCAGCGTGGTGCTGGCCCAGGGCGAGACCGTCAGCTTCGACTACGCCTCTACCGACCGCCCCGCCTGGTGGTGCGTCGAACAGACCCAGCAGACCGACAGCGCCGAGGACTTCCACTTCACCGGCGCCCAGGTGCCGCCCATGCTGCTGGGCGGCATGTTGTCCCTCGTCTACGACAGAGAGACCAACCAGGGCAACGTGTGGAACGACATCCAGTACAACCCCGTGATGATCGTGGGTCGGGAGCGCGGTTGGACCAGTACCGTGGCCGGGAGCAGCACCCTGATCGAGGTGGAGGTCACCAATATCGGCCGCGTAGAGGGCTCGGCCGTGGTCTTCGAGACCATCCCCGCCGGCATGGAGGCCAGCGCCTGGAGCGCCGAGCCCATCGATGTGACCGAGGACGAAGACGGCGCCATCACCTACGCCTTCGAGGTGGCCCTTCAGGCCGCCGAGGACACCGGGGAGTACGCCCACACCGTCTACGACAGCCAGACCATCTCCTACCATCTCGAGGTGCACGACGAGGGCTGCGAGACCCGCGGTCGCATCCCCGAGCCCATGGTCCAATGGACCGACGCCAGCGGCGGTAGCCAACAGGCCCAGGGCAGCCCCTACATCATCGAGTGCTGGTAGCGCCACCGCGGCCATGATCGCCTCCCTCGCCTTGGCCGTCGTAGCTCGCCTGCTGCTTCCAGCGGCGGCGGCCGCCCAGCCCGAGCCCGTGGACGCACGCCGGGCCGTGCTGGACCTGCTCATCATCAGCGACAGCCTCGAACGGCCCTTGTTGGCCCTGGTGCGGGGCGCCTCGCCCAGCGACTTCGAGCAACGCCTGCAGCAGCTGCGCCCCGACGCCCCCATACGCTTCGAAGCCCTGCCCGAGCTGGGCAAGCTGGACGAGCGGGTGGCCCTGGCCATGGGCCAGTACGGCGCGGACTGCGCCCTGTCCCTGGAGCGGCGAGCCCGGCAGCGCTGGAGCCTGCGCCTGTGGGGTAGCTGCGCTTCCCAACCCGGAGTGGCAGCGGGCGACGAGCTGCCCCCGGGTGCCCGGGTCGCGCTGGCCTTCATCGACGATCCCCGGGATTCGCAGGACCTGCGGGACGAGCTCAGCCTTGGCCTGCAAGAGGGCCCCGGCCGCTACGCCAGCGCCGCCTGGTATCTGAGCGAGGGCAGCGGCTACGAGCTGGACAGCTTCCGCTTCGCCCTGCAGGTGGGAGACCTTCCCTCGGTCGCGCGCCTCGAGCGCGAGCGTCGCAGTCGCCGCGCCATCGCCGCCAGCCTGGGCGTCGTCGGTGCCACCGCCGGCTTCGCCGGGCTGTGCCTCAGCTTCCGGGGTCTCGTGCAGGCCGGCAGGACCTCGAGCTACGAGGAGCAGGTGCGCTTCGAGCAGCTGACCTGGACCGGCCTGGTGGTCCAGGTCGGGGGCGGGCTCGCTCTCAGCGGCATCCCCAGCCTGCGCCGCAGCCTGCACGAGCGCTGGCAGCGGCCGGACCGCTTTTACGCCCGCGAGGAAGTCCAGGTCCGGATCGATGACTACAACCGCCAGCTCTCTCGGGAGCTGGGCCTGCCCGAGGTCAAGCTGCGGTCCGAGCCGGACGACGGGGAGCGGCCGTGAGTCCCCGCCTCGTCGCGCTCTTGCTGGCTGGGCTGCTGCCCGCCGCTGCCCGGGCAGAGGGCGGGGAGTCCCTGGACATCGAGCTGCAGCGCCCCAGCTTTGGCTCCATCTCACTGCCGGGCCTCGACCACCCCCTGGTAGAGAGACATCGCCTCACGGCCGGTGTGTTGGGCCTGTATCAGCGAGATCCCCTGGTGCTGCTGGTGGACGGGCGAGAGACCGGCGCCGTGGTGGCCCAGCGACACAGCTTGCTGCTTGGTGCCGCCTACGATGTGTTGGAGCGCGTCTCCCTGCGGGGCAGCCTGCCCGTGGCCTGGTCCTGGGGCAGCGAGGAGCCCGGCTTCGGTGCCGACGGCCTGGGGCTGGGCGATCCCTCCATCGGCGTGCGCTTCACCGCTCTTCAGAGGGGCGCCATCAGCAGCGCCCTGCGGGCTGACGCCCTGCTGCCCCTGGGCGCCCGAGAGCGCTGGCTGGGCGAGGGCATGCCCCGCACCGCTCTGGGCCTGGTCAGCGCCATCGACGGCGTGCGCTTCGGCCTGCACGCCGATCTGGGGGTCGTGCTGCGCTCCGCCGTGGAGACCGACTCGGATCTGGCCCTGGGGCACGAGGCCGCCACCGGGGCGGCCCTGCGCTTCGCCACCTGGCCGGGCAGGCAGGAGTTCTTCCTGGGCAGCCTGGTGCGCTGGCCCCTGGTGGCGGTCGAAGGCGGCCTGGTGAGCGCGGAAGCCCTTCTGGGCACGAGGGTCTGGCCCAATCCGCGGCTGGGCCTGGACCTGGGCGTGGGCCGGGGCTTGAGCGAGGGCTACGGCACCACCGAGTTTCGGGGCTGGTTGGGTGTGCAGCGGATCTGGCGCGGCGTGGGCAGCCCCGAGCCCGAGGTCCCCTTGGAGTTCACCTGGACCGAGCCCAGCGCGCCTCCGCCCGAGCAGGCCCCCGCTCCCATCGACTGGCAGGAGGGCCAGCTGGCTCAGGTGCATCGCTCCCGCATCGAGATCCGCAAGCCCATCCAGTTCGAGGCGGACACCGCCCGCATCCTGCCCGCCTCCCGGCCCACCCTGCTCGCCGTGGCCCAGATCCTCGAGTCCTCGCCCTGGATCCTGCACGTGGTCATCGAGGGCCACGCCAGCGCCGAGGGCGAGCACGCCTACAACTACGAGCTGAGCATCACCCGCGCCCGCGCCATCGTGCGGTCCCTGGTGGAGGCCGGCGTGCAGCTCCGGCGCCTGTCCTGTCGGGGCATGGGCGAGGTGCAGCCCGTGCTGCCTGGCACCGACGAAGCCAGCCTGGCCCTCAGCCGGCGAGTGCTCTTCCTGATCGCCGAGCAGCTGGATCCTCTGGATCCCTTGCCCCCTGCGCCGGACCGCGTGGTCCCCTGGGCCGCCGCTGGGAGGGATGCCCCATGACCCTGCTCCTCGCCCTTGTCTTCGGGTCCGCCCCAGCCCGGGCCCAGTGCGCCACCGACCTGCCTCAGGATCTCAACTGCAACGCCATCGGCCCGCGCCACGAGGAAGACGTGGACATCGACGACCCGGTCTGCGCCGCCCACACCGACGACGCGGGCGATCCATACGACAAGGCCGACTACTACTATGACTACTACCTCTACGACTGTCAGGTCCCCACATACGAGATGGATGGCGACGGCGACGGCTTCTCCTATGGCGCGGTGGAGGTCCCCGGCGCCCCCGGGGGCCTCGAGGTCTACCTGATCTGCGACAACTGCCCCGACATCCCCAATCCCCGGCAGGAAGACCAGGACTGCGACGGCCACGGCGACATCTGCGACAACTGCATCGCGGACGAGAACCCCGACCAGGCCAATGCCGACAGCGACGAGCTGGGCGACGTCTGCGACAACTGCCCGGCCGTGGACAACCCGGACCAGGCGGACGGAGACCAAGACGGCCACGGCGACGCCTGCGATCTCTGTCCCGGGATGATCAACGCCAGCAACTCCGACGCCGACGGCGACGGCCTGGGAGATGCCTGCGATGCCTGCCCCATGGACTGGGATCCCCTGCAGCAGGATGGCGACGGCGACGGCCTGGGAGATGCCTGCGACGTCTGTCCCGATATCGGGGATGCCCTGCAAGAGGACACCGACGCCGACGGCCTGGGCGACGCCTGCGACAACTGCGATCTGGTCTGGAATCACAACCAGGAAGACACGGACGGCGACGGCGTGGGTGACGCCTGCGACCTGTGCTGGGTCACAGCGGATCCCGACCAGGTGGACCTGGACGGAGACGGCGTGGGGAATGCCTGCGACGTCTGCGACGAGACGGCGGATCCCGACCAGGCGGACCAGGACCAGGACGGCGTGGGCGACGCCTGCGACCTCTGCCCGGACCTGCCCGATCCCCTGCAGGCGGACACGGACCAGGACGGCATCGGCGACGTCTGCGACAACTGCGTCGAGGCGGAGAACCCCGACCAGATCGACGAGGACGAAAACGGCGTGGGAGACATCTGCGAGCGCTCCCTGCGGGGCGCCGGCCACCGCTGCGGCAGCGCCGCCCCCGCCGGCTGCACCCCGTTGTTGGCCCTGCTGGCTCTGCTGCTGCCGCTGCGGAGGCGCCCGTGACACACCGCTTCCCGGCATGTGTCGCTCTGCTGGCCGCTGCCCCTGCGGCCCTGGCCGAGGATCCACTCGTGGACCGTTCCATCGACACCCAGCTGGTCCACCCCGTCTTCAGCCCCACCGGCGCCGTCGCCGTGGACTCCCCCAGGGCCGGAGAGCCCATGAGCCTGAGCCTCGGTGCCGCCTGGCAGGTGGAGAACCGGCCCCTGAACTACGCCTTGGAGGGCGGAGGCAGCGGCGCGGCCATCGCCCGACGCAACACCCTGCACCTGGGCATGTCGCTGGCGGTCAGCGAGCGCAGCACCGTGTACCTGCGGGGATCGGGGGCCCTGCTCGAGCCCGGAGATCTGGACCTGGTGGCCCCGGCCCAGGCCATGGCCCTGGGGGATCTGGCCCTGGGGATCAAGGGCGCCTGGTTCGAGCGCGGGCAGCTGGCCCTGGGCCCGGGCGTCACCGTCTGGCTGCCCGTGGGCAGCGACGACAGCTGGGCGGCCGAGCGCGCCCTGCGCTACGCCCCCTCCCTGCTGGCGGCCTACGGGGGCGATCGGGTGGGCGTGCTGCTCAACCTGGGCGTGCTGGCGCGGGTGCAGGTGGACAGCGGCGCCGACTTCGTGGCCTCCCCCGAGCTGTCCGCCGGCCTGGCGACCACCATCAGCCCCACGGCCTGGCTCTCGGGCGTGGCCGAGCTGGGATCGCGCCACGGCCTGGTGCGTTTCCTGGAGCCGGGGGCCGAGAACCCCGTGGAGTTCAAGGGCGGTCTGCGCCTGCGGGCCGCTGGCTGGGGCCAGCTCGATCTGCTGGCCGGCACCGGCCTGAGCAAGGGCTATGGGACCAGTGATCTGAGATACCTGGTTTCTGTGACGGGGCATGTTCCCTTGAGAAGGGACCATCCCGGTCCGCAACCCGTGGCGGTGGTCGCGCCTCCTCCCGCGGCCCCCGAGCCCGTGGCCGAGCCCGAGCCCGTGGCCGTGCCTGCGGCCGCTCCGCAGCGCGCCTGGGTGGAGCGGGGACGGGCGCTGCTCGAGTCCCCCATCGCCTTCGAGCCGGGCAGCGCCAGCCTCTTGCCCAGCTCTGAGCCCATGGTGGAAGCGCTGGCCCAGCTCATGCACGCCTACCCCCAGATCGAGCTGCTGGTCGTCGAGGGCCACGCCGATGACCTGGGCAGCGCCGCCGCCGACTTCGAGCTCTCCCTGCGTCGCAGTCGGACAGTCTTCGAGGGCCTGGTGGCGCGGGCCGTGCCGCCCTCGCGGGTCAGCTACCAGGGCCTGGGCAGCGCCGATCCGCAGGCCGCGGGGGCGCCGCGCGGGGTCGGCCTGGTCATCGCCCGGGTGCGGCCCCTGCAGGAGGGCCCCGCGCCCTGGAGCCCCGACGACATCCTGCTGCCCTGGAGCGGCGAGGCGGTGGCCGCCGTGCCCCCGGGGGACAAGCTGCTGGGAAGCGACGCCCACCCCATCCTCGCGCGCGAGCCCATCCCCAGTGCGCAGCCGGTGGATCAGATCCCCAGCGGGGAGTCCTTCCTGCAGGCCCTGGACGACGAGACCGATGCCCCGGAGGCCCCGTGATCATCCTGCTGCTGGCTGGTCTGGCCTGGGCGGATCAGGCCCAGGATCTCAACTGCAACGGCATCGACCTGGCGGACGAGCCCAGCGTGGACGTGCTCGACCCCGACTGCGCGGCCCACGTGGACGGCAAGGGACAGATCTACGCCAGCGCCGACTACTACTACGACTACGCCAGCTTCGGCTGCGAGCACTTCCTGCCCGCCCTGGGCGTGGATCCGGACGAGGACGGCCTGGCCAGCGGCGAGGTGGCCATCATGGACGACGACGGCATCGTGGTCCGCATGGTGGTGCTGGACTGCGACAACTGCCCCGAGGTGGCCAACCCGGACCAGGCGGACAGCGAGGGCGACACCGTAGGCGACCTCTGCGACAACTGCGTGGACGTGGAGAACGTGGAGCAGTCGGATCCGGACTGGGACGAGATTGGCTCCGCCTGCGATGTCTGCCCCTACAACGTGGATCCCGGTCAGGAGGACGGCGACGGCGACGGCGCCGGGGACGCCTGCGACGTCTGCGACGACCTGTACGATCCCGTGCAGCTGGACAGCGACGGCGACGGGGTGGGCGACGAGTGCGACCTCTGCCCCTGGCACGACGACGAGGACCAGCTGGACAGCGACGGCGACGGGTTTGGCGACGCCTGCGATCTCTGCCCCGACCTGGCCGACCCCGAGCAGCTCGACGCGGACGGCGACGAGGTGGGCGACGCCTGCGATCTCTGCCCCGAGCAGCACGACCCGGACCAGTCGGACCTGGACGGCGACGGCGTGGGCGATGCCTGCGACCTCTGCCCCATGACCCAAGAGACCGACCCGCTGGACAGCGACGGCGACGGGATCGGAGACAGCTGCGATGTCTGCCCCGACCAGCCCGATCCCGAGCAGCTCGACAGCGACGCGGACGGGGTGGGCGACGCCTGCGACCTGGCCATCGTCCTGCGCGGATCCGGCGCCTGCTGGGGCTGCGCAGCCGGTGGCCGAGGTGGCGGCGCCCTGGCTCTGCTGCTGGTATCGCTGGGACTGAGACGACGCGCAAGACGCAAAGAGCGAGGAGGTGCGCCATGCTGAGCGCGTTGATGGCGCTGGCCGCCCTGGCGGGCGGCGCCGGGGCCGTGGACTGCCCCGTGAGCCCCGAGCAGCTGGATGCGCGCCTTGTGAGCGCCCTGGCTGCCGCCGAGGAGGGGCGCTACCTGGACTTCGAGGCCGAGCGCTTGGCCGCCGAGCAGGCCATGGACTGCGTCAGCGAGGTGCTGCGGGAACAGCCCCTGACGAACCTGCACCTGGTGGGGACCGTGCGTGCCCGGCTGGACGGGGATCGCGACGCCCTGCTGGCGAGCATCCGGGGCCTGCGGGTGGCGGATCCCGGCTTCCAGCTGCCCCAGGAATGGCTGAGCGAGAACCTCTCCCTGTGGCAGCTCTTCACCCAGGCCTGCAAGCTGGGGCCCGGCCAGGACGCGCCGCTGCCCAGCCGCCTGGTGGTGGATGGCCAGGTGGCCAGCCAGCACCTGCCCCTCGAGCGGGCCGCGGTGGTGCAGGTGAAGAACGTCAGCGGCAGCTGGAGCACCTGGTATGTGCAGCCCGGCGAGCTGAGCGCCACCTGGCTGGCCGCCCGCGAGGCCAGCCTCGGCAGGCCCAGCGAGGCCAGCGCGCCCGTGCCGGTGCCGGTGGAGGGCTCTCCCTGAGCTACCATGGAACCAGGAGGCGGCCATGGGCCTCACGCGCAGGGAATTCATCATCCGCTCTCTTCTCTTGCAGGGCTCCCTGCTGCTCTGGCCGGGCTGCGCACGCGCGCGGAAGGAGGCGGAGGAGGAGGGTGGGGAAGAGCCCTGGCGTCCCGCCTATATGAAGCTGGAAGAGGAGGGAAAGCTCGCCGAGAGGGTCGAGCAGGCCCATGCCATCCTCGAGCGCTGCCAGCTCTGTCCCCGTCAGTGCGGAGTGAACCGGAAGGCTGGGGAGAGGGGTTTCTGCAGAGCGCCGGCCGAGCCGATGGTCTACAGCGCGCAGCCGCACTTCGGCGAGGAGGTGCCTCTGGTGGGTAGCGGGGGCTCCGGCACCATCTTCTTCTCCAACTGCAATCTCCGCTGCGTCTTCTGCCAGAACTGGCCCATCGCCCACGAAGGAAGAGGGAAGCAGGTGACCGAGGAGGAGCTCGCGGGGACGATGCTCGAGCTCCAGCAGATAGGCTGCCACAACATCAACGTGGTGACGCCCACTCACGTCATGCCCAATATCCTCGCTGCCACTCGGATCGCCCTGAAGAAGGGCCTGCGCCTCCCGCTCGTCTGGAACACCAGCGGCTACGAGCGCCTCGAGCTGGTGAAGCTGCTGGATGGAATCGTCGATATCTACATGCCAGATGTGAAGTACACGGACGGCGAGCGGTCGGCGAAGTACTCCTCCGGCGCTCGCGACTACCCGGAACGCGCCAAGAGGGCGATCGTCGAGATGAACCGACAGGTCGGGGAGCTGACGACGAACGCGCAGGAGATCGCCCTGCGCGGGCTGATGATCCGCCACCTCGTGATGCCGAATCGCGTGGCGGGCTCGAAGGCCTTCGTCGGGTGGGTGGCCGAGGCCCTTCCCCGCTCGACCTACGTGAACATCATGGCGCAGTACCGCGTGGAGTACAAAGCCTTCGAGCACCCCGAGCTGGCACGCGCCATCACGCTCGAGGAGTACCTGGAGGCGATGGACTGGGCCGAAGAGGCGGGCCTGACGCGCCTCGACTCCAGGTCGCTCGCGCGGAAGGCCCTCTTTCGCCGGAGGCAGTGACCGCTCTCACGTCCAGATGCCCGGTATGGGCCTCTGGCAGTGGCCGCAGCGCCCGTCCTCCAGGCGCACCTCGCCGACCATATACCCGGTGCGTTCGATCAGCCGTTGCTTGCACCCCGGGCAGTAGGTGCACTCCGCTTCGTGACCTGGCACCTTGCCCAGGTAGACGTGCTCGAGGCCGGCCGTCAGGGCCACCGCGCGGAGCTCCTCCAGGGTGGAGACCGGCGTCGGAGGGAGATTCGCGAGCTTGTACAGCGGATAGAAGCGGGAGAGATGGATCGGCGTGCCCGCGCCCAGCTCAACGCAGATCCACTGGCACATCTTTTTCATCAGCTCGCTGTCGTCGTTCAGGGTGGGGATGACAAGGTAGGTGATCTCGAGGTGGATGTTCGCCCGCCGAAGGGCCTTGAGCGTGGCGAGCACAGGAGCGAGCTCGCCTCCGCAGACGTCCAGGTAGAACGCCTGGGAGAAGCCTTTCAGATCGATGTTGGCTGCATCGACGAACTGACAGAGATCCTCGAGCGGCTCGGCGTTGATGTAGCCGCTGGAGTGGACGAGGCTGCGCAGGCCCGCCTCCCTCGCCAAGGGAGCGATGGCCGTGACGTACTCGTGGAAGACCACCGGCTCTCCGAAGGTGTAGGCCACCGATCCGGCCTTCATCTCCTGCGCCTTGCGGACCACCAGCTCGGGAGGAACCGTGTAGGCGAAGACGTCTTCCGGCGAGGCCTGGGACATCTCCCAGGTCTGGCAGAACTTGCAGCGCAGGTTGCAGCCGGCGGTCGAGACGGAGAGGGAGCGGCTTCCGGGAAGGACGTGGAAGAAGGGCTTGCCCTCGATGGGGTCGAGCTGGATGGTGCAGGGATTGCCGAACACGAGCGTATGGCACCTCCCATCGCGGTTCTCACGCACTCTACAGAAGCCTCTCTCCCCCTTCGCGATGCGGCAGCGCCTAGGGCAGAGCTCGCAGCGGATCGCGCCGCCAGCGAGGGCGTGGAACCAGGGGGAGAGCCTGGGCCCCAGCAGCCCCTTCTCGGCCGACTGGGCGGGCGCTCGCCTGGGAAGGCCGAGCAGGGGGGCGAGCGAGAGGGCGCAGGCGGCGCCCAGGCCCAGTCTGAGGGTTTCTCGCCTGCTCGTTCCCGGTCCGGGGCTCTCTGCTTCGCTCATCTCAGGCTCCTGGAGAGGAGGATCACGACGAAGGCTGTCGCGTTCATGATACCGGCGAAGAGGCAGCACGCCGTGATGCCCAGGACAGGCACCATGATCGCGCCAGCCAGGATCGCGCCGAGGCATCCGCCGACGACCTCGAGTCCGTAGATATGCCCCGCGGTCCTCTCGGCGCTCGCGCCCAGCCGCGCGTAGCAGGCGGCCGCCAGGGGAAAATCCGCGCCGCTGATGGCGCCGGCGACGAAGGTCGTCGTCGAGAAGGCCGCCAGGACGAGGAGAGACGATCCCAGCCCAGCGGACGCGGGCAAGCCGAAGGCGATGGCGCATGCGAAGAGGGCGACGGCGAGCTGCACCAGCGCGAGAAGCGTCGTGTTCGCCTTGTCTTCGATGAGACGATGCGAGAGGAACGCCCCCGCTGTCATGCCTGCCATGAAGAGCGCAGTGATCAGGCCGATCATCTCGTACACGAAGCCGTAGACGGCCTGGAATGAGAGGATCAGCGCGACCTGCAGCGTCATGAGCGAGAGCCCCGTCGTGAAGATGGCGAAGAGGACGGCGTAGCGGCGGGCCATCCCGCGTGGGGCGAGCGCACCCAGGAGGGAGAGCCCGACTGCCAGCAGGATCCACCAGGGCTGGGTCTTCAGGATCGAGCGGAAGGCCTGTCCACGCTCCATGTCGGAGCGGGCCTGCCAGAGCACCAGGGTGTGGAAGTAGCCGATGGGCCTGAAGTCGGAGTTGATGAAGTAGCGTCGGACGACCGGCGGAAGGAGCTTCTCCTCCTGCGCCTGCTCCGCGATGGTCCCGGGGAAGAGCGGGCCGGTCTCCGGAGGGCCCAGGTGCGAGTCGGAACTGCGGCCATGGTGCCTCAGAATCCAGTTCATCCGCTTCAGAGGCGCCTGTTGGAGCAGGCTGTGGTAGTGCAGCTCCGAAAACGCCTGCGTCTCGACGTTCCTCTTGGTGAACCGCTCCTGGAGGACGCTGGCGTCTCCGGACAGGAGCCCGGGCGAGTCGGTGGCGAAGAAGAGGCAGCGGCTCTCCCCCACCGGAAGAACATGCGAGAAGACGCTCCGCAGCGTGTGGTAGATGGTGGCGTTGCGGTTCACCAGCGCCGATCCCCGGATCCCCCCGGTGGAGGTCGCGCCGATGGCGAGCACGCCCCCCTGCGCGAGGAGGTCCCTGGCCTCACGGAAGAACTCCACCGTGTAGAAACGGTTCAGCACGGCGGTGGCCGGATCCGGGACATCCACCATGATCAGGTCGTATTTCCCACCCGCTTCTTCGCGCCTCTTGTGGAGCTGGGCGCTTCTGCGGACGAAGAGCCTGCCGTCGTCCAGGACCAAGCGCGCAAGCGGGCTGCGGAGCGCCTCGATCGTGGCGGCTGGTGCGTATTTCTCGGCCAGGTCGAGCAGGACCCGGTCGGGCTCGACGTAGTCGATGGCGTCCACGGGATGTCTTGCGACCTCCCTGAGCAGACCGCGCAGGCCGCCGCCGATCAGCAGGACGCGCTTCGGGTCCAAGTGCTGGACCATGGTGAGATGGGCCGCGATGGCGCTCGCCTGTTCCTCCAGCTCGAACGCATCCTCCCCCGATCCGGCCATGGAGAAGGCGAGCTGTCCATTCTGGTAGAGGCTGTACTGTTCTCCGCGCCGCACGACAGAGATCCTGCCGTGCTTCGACTGGCGCGTCTCCACCAGCTGCTGCCCCGGTGCGAAGAGCCCGCACTGGATCTCGTAGGCCCAGGCGTCGAGCTGGCCCAAGAAGGGGAAGACAGCGGCCGAGAGGACGAGCCCCAGCAGGACCACCCGACCCAGAGGCCCCCTGCGGACGGACTCCAGCCGGACGATCCCCGCGAGCATCAGCATGCCCACGAGGAGCGCGCACTGGAATGGAGTCAGGCAATGCACCAGCAGGAGCGTGAAGAGCACGCCCCCGACGACGCTCCCAGCCGATTCGAACACATAGGTCTTCGTCGCGCCGGAGGTGTCTCGCGCCTTCGCGTTCTCCCGCCAGATCCTCGAGAGGAGGACGAACTGCGCCCCCAGCAGGGTGCAGACCGGCCCCATCGAGAGAAGGCAGGCCAGCGCGGTATGGTGGAAGGAGAGGTGCTCGCCGGGGAGGAGGTCGAAGAATCCGCGCAGGATCCGAGCCACGAGCACCGTCGCCGGCAGGGCCAGGAGCACGCCGATGGCCGACATGACCAGGAGGACCTGCGGTCGGCCGGCCCTGTCCGCCAGGCGGGCCCCGAACCAGCTCCCGACGCCGATCCATAGCAACCAGGAGGCGAGGATGAAGCCGATGGAGAGCTCGCTGCCGTAGAAGACCGCCAGCAGCTCCCGCAGCAGGACCAGCTGGCCCACCTGGCAGCCGATGCCGAGGCACAGGACCGCCAGGAGCTGTGGTGGGAAACCTCTCATCTCGCTCGCATTCTGGCATGCGGGGCCGTGGTCGACCATGCTTCGGCCATGGCGCCCCTCTTGCCCCTGGCCCGGTTCCAGCGGGCGCAGCTGATTCACTTGAACTGGAAGCGATTCTCGCGGAAGAGCCTGAGACAGGCGTCTACCACGCGCCCGTCCAACTTCGTGTTCTTGATACGCTCCAGCTCGGCCATCATGTGGTCCGTCGAATAGGTCGGCCTGAAGGGGCGATGGGACAGCATGGCTTCGACAGTGTCAGCGACTGCGAGGATGCGTGCCTCGAAGCAGATGCTCCTACCGCGCAATCCACGGGGGTAGCCCGAGCCATCGAGGCGTTCGTGGTGTTGCCGTACGATTTCGTGCACCTGCATGGGCATCGCCACGGGTTCCAGGATCTCGGCACCCTGCTGAGCGTGTTGCTTGAGCAGCTCGAACTCCAACGTGGACAGCTGGCTCGGTTTTGTGAGGATATCGGCGGGCACTGCGATCTTTCCGATGTCGTGCAGGATCGCGGCCATGCGTATGCCGTCCACCTGATGGGGGTCGCAGCCCAGCTCCTTGGCCAGGGCGCGCGCCAGATCGGAGACCCGTCTCTGGTGGCCTGCGGTGTAGGGATCTCTGATCTCGACCGCACGCGTGATGGCTTCGATGGCGCCCCCCAGCAGCTGGCGCAGGTTCCGTACCGACCGTCGCTGCCCGGCCTCGGCGCGCCTTCGCTGTACGATCTCCCAGACGCTGGAGGTGAACAGCTCCAGTTGTTGGACGTCGTCCTCGTCGTAGGGGTTGTGCTTGTCGGCCACGCCAAGCACTGCGGCGACGCCGTGGACGTCGAGAATGGGGACGGCCAGGTGACTGCTGGGGGCGAAGGGAGCCGGCAGCTGACCAGGCAGGGCCTGCTTCTGGTAGTCGTCATGGCGTACGGGCAAGGCCAGGCGAACGCAGTCCGCCCAGCCACCGGCCTTCTTCAAAGCGATGATTTCGCTATCGCCGCGGTGCGTGCGACCGTCTTGGCACCATGCGAAGAGGCGAGCCTTCTGCTGGTTGGGGGTGACCAGGCACACGTAGCCGGCTCGGCTTCTCGTCAGTCCCACGGCCCGCTCCAAGGCCCACAGCAGCACGTCTCCCTGGGCCTCCTCCTTGATGCCGGCCAGCTCGACCAGGGCCCCGAGGCGCTCGTTCTGCCGTGTGATGACCTCCTCCGCCTGATGCTGCTCCGAGACAGGCTCCAGGGTCTCCACCACCAGCGAACGCCCGCCGAGATCCATGCGCCGAACGGTCTTGAATATGGGCCGCTGGACGCCATCTCCATACAAGAGCTGCTGCTCCCAGGAAGTGCGCGCCGCTCCCTTGTCGAGTACTGGGCAGCACCCAGGCTTCATGGGACACAGGTGCTGCCGGCAGGGCTGGTCCACCAGGTCCACTGCGGGAAGGTCCATGACGTCCAGAATCGCTTCGTTGGCGTAGACGATGCGCGCAGAGGATGAGTCGATGACGACGACCGGCACGGCCAGGGAATCCAGGACGGGGAAGGACTCGTTCTCGCTCGGTGCGGGAGGTTCGCGCCTCGACAGGCTCTGCAGGGTGACCAGCGCGAGCTGCCGCCCCTGCATCGCCGCCGAGGCAGCGCCCATGAGCAGATTGCGCATCTCGACGAAGCCATCATCACGAATCGGAAGGCTCACCTCCATTCCCTGCGTCTCGCTGCGACCCTGCGCCGCCCCGTGCACGGAGATACGGAGCTGGCAGTTGCGGCAGCCGGAGTTCTGCCCGCAAGGCGCGTGCATGCACCGCAGGAGGCTACCAAGATCCGCAAGGCGCCGAGGTTGCTCGATCAGCATGTCGTCGAGGGCGCGATTCCAGGCCAGGACGACCATGGCGTGGTCAAGGACCATGGCAGGGGCCGGGAGGTCTTTCAGCATCGTGGGAAGCTGCATCGCGGATTTCCTTTTCTGGGGTTTCCACGCCTTCCAAGAGCGATCATCGCTCAACTGTCCACCCACTATGTCACGTGACAGAAGGGACCACCCGTGCGCCTTGGCGAGAGGGGATTGGGGAACGCCGCGAGGACAACGACCTCGAGCCGGGTCTCAGAACGCGCAGTGGTACAGATACCCGAGGTCGTGCAGGCCCGCGTCGCCATCCTCGATGACCAGCGCCTCGAAGTGGATCCCCTCGAAGCTGCGCCGGTACAGGCCCAGCACCGTGCGGGAGCCGACCCGCCAGGCCGCGTCGGCCTGGGGAACGAGGAAATCGCCCTGCACGTCCGCCGGCTGGGGCTCGTGGCCCTGCATGGGATTCTCGGACACGTCGTAGGTCCGGACGACGCGCTCCGGGGAGCCCTGCCACAGCGCGGCCTCGTAGGTGCCGATGGAGGAGAGACCCGCCTGCTGTTCCCCGAAGCGCCAGGTTCGGGTTCCCCCCGTGTCGATCACCTCCAGCGGGAGGCCCTCGGCGTCACCGAAGGTGGGTGAGACCACCCAGACCAGGCCCGCGCGTGACTCACCCTGCAGGGGGGTGACGTGGGGCAGCTCGGAGCCGCCGTCGCAGCCGAAGATCGCGGTCTCGGGGTCGCGGACCACCAGGGGCACGCGACCGCTCGGCACCAGCCCGTACAGGGTGGTGCCCGCCGGCACCTCCCAGCGCTGCGTGAGGATGATGGTGGGCTGGCTCGCCCGGATTGCGCCCCAGGGAGGCGGATCTCCCGGGGAACCAGAGCCGATGGCCAGCCACCCATGCACGCCGTCGATGGCGTCGTCGGGCCAGGGGGTGGGACTGGCCGCGTGACCGGGGACGACGGCGCGCTGCCGGATCTCGACGGGAAGCTCTGCGCTCTCTTCCGGTACGGTTTTCCTGCCGGTGCAGGCTGTCAGGACCAGGAGCGGCAGGACATGGCGTGGCGGGATGCGACCCCGGCGCCCGAGCGTGGGCCCTGGTCTGGCGAAAAGGAGCTGTGCGAGGTCTGTCTGCATGGTGACTCTGCCGGGCTCGGAATCGATGGTAGCACGCGCCGCCAGAGGCTACTCGGAGGGCAGCCCCCATGCACTTGTACGGTCCCACCGCCCTGCAGCACCTGAGCACCGACGACGAGGTGCGCTTCGGGGCCAAGGCCGTCAACCTGGGGCGGATGATGGCGGCCGGCATGCCTGTGCCCGCGGGCTTCGCCATCGCCCTGCAGGAATCCGAGCTGCAGCCCGACCAGGTCCAGCTTGTGGTGCAGGCCTGGCGTGCGCTGACGGTCGAGGGGCAGGCCGTGGCCGTGCGATCCTCCGCCGTGGGAGAGGACTCGGCCGACGCCTCCTACGCCGGCCAGCACGACAGCTTCCTGGATGTGTCCGACGAGGCGGGCCTGCTGCGGGCCATCCGCGCCTGCGTGGCCAGCCGCGGCAGCGAGCGCGCCGCCGCCTACCGCGCCGCCACGGGTGGCGGCATCGGGCTCATGGGCGTGGTGGTGCAGCGCATGGCGCCGGCAGAGCACGCCGGGGTGTGCTTCACCCGCGCCCCGGAGCGCGGCGAGGCGCTGCTGCTGGAGGTGGTGGCGGGCCTGGGCGAAGCCCTGGTCTCCGGGCAGGCCACGCCAGGGCGGCTGCTGCTCGAGCGCGCCTCCCTGCGGACCGTGGAGCATGCGGATCGGGACGGCGTCCTGCAGGCCCTGGGCGAGGCGGCCTCGCGCGAAATCGCCTCCTGGGCGCTGCAGGCGGAGGAGGCCTTCGGCCAGGCCATGGACCTGGAGTGGGCCTGGGGAGAGGGCTCCTGCCACCTGCTGCAGGCGCGCCCCATCACCACCCTGCAGCAGGCTGCGGCCCGCGAGCGCCTGCGCGACGAGGAGATCCAGCGCCTGGCCGGCCTGGCCGGGGACCGCCGGATCTGGTGGACCGATTTCTCCATCGCCGACATGCTGCCCTCTCCTTCGGTCATGAGCGTGGAGCTCTTCCAGCGCTTTGCGCTGCGCGCTGGCGGCATCGGCCAGTCCTACGTCCAGCTGGGATTCCGCTACACGCGCGATCCGTCGGCCAAGCACCTCTTCGAGCTGATCTGCGGCCGCGCCTACACCGACCTGGGACGTTTCCTGCAGGCCGTCATTCCCGAGATCCCCGTGGTCCTGGACGGCGAGGCCATGGCCGCTGGCGGCGACCTCGACCTGGCGCTGCTCCCCACGCGTGTGGACTGGAGCCGTCCCCTCCGACTGTTGGCGGCGCCCTTCTGGGGCCTGCGCCTGCTCTGCCTGGTGCCCCTGCGCTTCCTGCGCCTGCGCCGTCGACTGCACGCCCGGTTCCACGACCAGGTGCTCCCGGCCCTCCAGGCCGAGGCCGCCCGCAAGCGCGCCGCCGATCTGCGGGCGCTCTCCGATCTGGCCCTGTCCCAGCGCTTCGAGACCCTCACCCGCCGCCTCTGCGACGACATCTTCACCTGGCACCAGCTCAGCGACACCGCAGCCCTGGGCACGCGCGCCCTGCTGGTGCGCGTGCTGGGCCTGCTCTACGGAGCGCGCAGCTCCCAGGTGGAGGTGGAGCTCACCCGCGCCCTGGACGGCAACTTCAACACCGAGACCAACCTGGCCCTGGCCCAGGTGGCCGCGGGCCGCCTGGAGCTGGAGGACTTCCTCTCCTCCTGGGGCCAGCGGGGCAATCCCGACTGGGATCCGGCCGCGCCGCGCTGGCGTGAGGACAGCAGCCGCCTGAAGGCCATGGCGGAGCTCATCGCCCGCTCCGGTCGCGATCCGGTCGAGGAGTTCGCCTTGCAGCGCAACCTGCGCTTCGCGGCCCGCGAGCGGCTCGACGCCGACCTGCGGCGTCACTGGCTGCTACGCCCCTTCCGTCGCTTGGTGCTGGCCCAGTTGGACTGCTACTGGCGCTACTCCCCCATGCGCGAGTCCACCCAGGGTGCCTGCTATCTGTGGGTCGAGCTTCTGCGGCTCACACTGCTGGAGGGCGGACGACGCCTGGGCTGCGGCGACCTGCTCACCCAGCTCAGCCTCGAGGAAGCGGCGCAGGCCCTGGCCGGAGACGCCAGCCTGGTGGAACGCGCTCGCCAGCGTCGCTGCGAACTGGCCCTGGCCCGCAGCATCCCCTTGCCCCACGTGCTCGACTCCGAAGACCTGCAGGCCATTGGGCGCCCTCCGGCTGTGGACGCAAGCGCCGGCGACCTGCGCGGCGTGGTGGCCTCCACGGGCGTGGTGGAAGGGCGGGCGCGCGTGGTGTCAGAGCTGGAGCAGGCCCGCGGTCTGGAGCCCGGGGAGATCCTGGTCACCGGCTCCACGGACCCGGCCTGGACGCCCCTGTTCATGGTGGCGGGCGGGCTGGTGCTGGAGCAGGGCGGCACCCTGTCCCACGGCGCCATCGTGGCCCGCGAGCTGGGCCTGCCCGCCCTGGTGGGCGTGGCCGGAGCCACGCAGCGGCTGAAGACCGGAGATCGCGTCCTGCTGGACGCCGAGCGCGGAGTCGTAGCGCTGCTGGATGATGGGGGTGGATAGCCCTCTTCAACGTCGGAAAAGACGACGCTCCATGGCTGCGCTATAATTCAGGACAAAGGTTGAATAATGTGGAAAGGGTAATGGTGACAACCTGACCCCCTTCGCTTGACCCCCTTCGCTCAGGACAAAGGTTGAATAATGTGGAAAGGGTAATGGTGACAACCTGACCCCCTTCGTGGTGACAACCTGACCCCCTTCGCTCTTTCGCACTTGCTCAGGGCTCGCCGTATTCGTAGCGCACCCACTGGTTGGGCTCGCCGACCAGGATCAAGTCGCCCTCCGTCATCAGGGTCAGGCCCTCGGGCTTGGTCAGGGGCGCCTCGTCGATGTCCAGCGTGCCAAACAAGGCCCCGTCCGTGCCCACGTCCAGCACGACGTCGCTCTCCTGGCTGAGCAGGAGCAGGCGCCCGGTGCGCGCGTCGAACGCGCAGCTCGCGAGGTCCGAGGCGTATTGGGCCAGCAGCTTGTCGGCGTCGAAGGCCTCGGTGACCACCAGGCCGCCGTCCTCGTAGCTGACGTCGGCGTCGGTGGCGGGGCGCGCGAAGCTCTGCACGCCCATGGGATCTTTCTCCTTGCAGACCCAGAAGGTCCGCGTGTCCGCGTCGTAGGCGATGCCCTCGCCCCCGCTGTTGCCCGCGTCGTCCGCGGCGTAGGTGATGGTCTGCCAGTCCTCGAAGTCGATCTCGCTGCCCCCGTCGTCGGGCACGTCGCCCACGTAGACCACGCCCTCCTCGGTCACGATGGCGTAGCTGGGCGTTTCGTCGTCGCCCTGGTCCAGGTAGACGATGTCCTCGGTGTCCGGGTGGTCCACGTTCAAGAGGTAGATCTCGCGGAGCGTGTTCATGTCCGCGTCCAGCTCCACCAGGGTGCGGCTGCTGTCGAGCACGGCCATGAAGGTCCCGGTGGCCGGGTTCCAGGTGATGCCCGAGAGGTTCCAGCCGATCTCGTCGATCTGGCCATCCGCGCTGAGCTGGTAGTCGACCAGCGGCGAGTCCTTCAGCGGGCAGTCCTCCTGCACAGAGGCGTCCCTGTCGTCGCAGTCGGTGCCGCCGTAGGCCTCGGCGTCCGCCCCGTCCCCGTCGGCGTCGTAGTCGCTGCCCCCGCTGCAGTCCGAGTCCACGCCGTCGTACCAGGTCTCGCTGGCGCCCGGGTTCACGTCAGGGTCGTCGTCGTCGCAGTCGTCGCCCCCCCAGGCCTCGGCGTCGTAGCCGTCTCCGTCCGCATCGGTCACCGGCGGGGACGTGTCCTCGGCGCTGTCGCCGCTGTCCGCGGTGCTGTCGGGGGCCTGCGGCGACACGGGCGCGCTATCCTCCGCAGGAGGCGTGCAGGCCAGGGAGACCAGCAGGAGTGAGAAGATCGTCCGCATCGCTTGAGCGTGGCCCCTCAGCAGCCTGTCAACGCCACCAGCAGATCGTACTTGTCGGCGTCGGACAGGTCGTTGCCCTCGATGGTGTAGTCGCTGACGCAGGTAAGGACCGACAGGTCGATGTCGCTCAAGTTGCCATTGCTCTGGATGTACAGGCTGCCGCCCAGGGACTCCAGCACGGGGGCCGACAGCAGGGTCATGGAGCTGTTGTAGCTGACGGTCATGCTGCCGCCGATTTCCACCAGGACGGGCAGGTCCAGCTCGTCCACGTCCGAGTAGTACAGGTAGAAGGTGGAGCCCACCTCTTCCAGGGACGAGAGGTCCAGGCTGTCCAGGTAGTAGTTGTAGTACAGGTAGACCTCGCTGCCCACGGTGGCCAGCAGGGGCGCCGAGACCTCTTGCAGGCCGTCGTTCCAGTCCATGTAGAAGGAGCCGCCCACCTCTTCCAGCAGGGGCACGGAGAGGACGTCCAGGGCGTCGTTCTGGTAGAGCCGGAAGGTGCCTCCCACGCTGGTCAGGGCCGTGAGGTCGACGCTCTCCAAGGAGCTGTTGTTGGACAGGTAGACCTCGCTGTCCACGGTCTGCAGCACGGTCAGCGTCAGCTCGCTCAGGTCGTCGTTGTTCTGCACGTACAGGTAGCTGCCCACCTCGGTCAGGGCTGAGAGGTCCACGCTCTCCAGGTCGTCGTTGTCGTGGACGTACAGCTCGTCGCCCACGCTGGACAGGGCGGACAGGTCGATGGAGGGGGCCGTGCAGTTCTCGATCTCCACGTAGCTGTCCACGGTCTCGACGCAGGACAGGTCGATGGGATCCGAGCCGGTGGCGTTGATGTAGAGCTCCTCGAGCCAGGTCTCGCCCGTGGCGCAGAAGTCGTCGGCGTCGCCGGCCGAGAAGACCACCAGCGAGTCCTCGTCGCCGCAGGTCAGGGCCACCAGCAGGTCGTACTGGTCCTCGTCGGACAGGTCGTTGCCCTCGATGGTGTAGTCGTCCACGCAGGTCAGGGCGGACAGGTCGATGTCGGACAGGTTGCCGTTTTCCTGGATGTACAGGCTGCCGCCCAGGGACTCCAGCACGGGGGCCGACAGCAGGGTCATGGAGCTGTTGTAGCTGACGGTCATGCTGCCGCCGATTTCCACCAGGACGGGCAGGTCCAGCTCGTCCACGTCCGAGTAGTACAGGTAGAAGGTGGAGCCCACCTCTTCCAGGGACGAGAGGTCCAGGCTGTCCAGGTAGTAGTTGTAGTAGAGGTAGACCTCGCTACCGACCGTGGCCAGCAGGGGCGCCGAGACCTCCTCCAGCCCGTCGTTCCAGTCCATGTAGAAGGAGCCGCCCACCTCTTCCAGCAGGGGCAGGGACAGGACGTCCAGGGCGTCGTTCTGATACAGGCGGAAGGTGCCTCCCACGCTGCTCAAGGCCGAGAGGTCGACGCTCTCCAGGGAGCTGTTGTTGGACAGGTAGACCTCGCTGTCCACCGTCTGCAGGGCGGTCAGCGTCAGGTCGCTCAGGTCGTCGTTGTTCTGCACGTACAGGTAGCTGCCCACCTCGGTCAGGACCGAGAGGTCCACGCTCTCCAGGTCGTCGTTGTCGTGGATGTACAGCTCGTCGTCCACCGTCAGCAGGCCGGAAAGGTCGATGGAGGGGGCGCTGCCGTTTTCGATCTCGGCGTAGCCGGTGACCTCGACGATGCAGGACAGGTCGATGGGATCGCTGCCCAGGGCGTTGATGTAGAGGTTCTCCACGCTGGTCTCGCCCGTGGCGCAGAAATCGTCGGCGTCGTCGTAGCGGAAGACGATCAGCGAGTCCTCGGAGGCGCAGGTGATCTGCACCAGCAGGTCGTACTTGTCGTCCTCGGCCAGGTCGTTGCCCTCGATGGTGTAGTCGTCCACGCAGGTCAGCGAGGCCAGGTCGACGTCGGACAGGTTGCCGTTGTTCTGGATGTAGAGGCTGCCGCCCAGCGACTCCAGCAGGGGCGCCGAGAGCGTCTCCATGGACGAGTTGTAGCTGGTGGTCATGCTGCCGCCCACTTCCACCAGCGCCGGCAGCTCCAGCGCGTCCACGTCGGAGTAGTACAGGTAGAAGGTGGATCCTGTCTCTTCCAGGGACGAGAGATCCAGGCTGTCCAGGTAGTAGTTGTAGTAGAGGTAGACCTCGCTGCCCACGGTGGTGAGCAGGGGCGCCGAGACCTCTTCCAGCCCGTCGTTCCAGTCCATGTAGAAGGAGCCGTCCACCTCCTCGAGCGCGGGCAGGGAGAGCGTGTCGAGGGCGTCGTTCTGGTACAGGCGGAAGGTGCCTCCCACGCTGGTCAGGGCCGAGAAGTCGACGCTCTCCAGGGAGCTGTTGTTGGACAGGTAGACCTCGCTGTCCACGGTCTGCAGGGCGGTCAGCGTCAGCTCGCTCAGATCGTCGTTGTTCTGGATGTACAGGTAGCTGCCCACCTCGGTCAGGACCGACAGGTCCACGCTCTCGAGATCGTCGTTTGCGTGGATGTACAGCTGGTCGTCCACGGTGAGCAGGCTCGAGAGATCCACCGAGACGGAGATGGCGTTCTCGATCTCCAGGTAGCCCTCGACCGTCTCCAGGCAGCTCAGATCCACGGGGTCTTCGCTGGTGGAGTTGATGTAGACGTTGTCGGCGCTGGTGAAGC
>CAYVQL010000176.1:0-2013 GCA_964454135.1 uncultured Enterobacterales bacterium
GCCTGGGCCGAGGCGCCCGCTGTCATGGGGCTGGTCGGGCTTCAGGACTCCGTCGAGTTCCTGCAGTTGGCCGACCGCGTGGCTGGGCAGCTCACGGGGCTCATCAAGCGCTGGGAGTAGACCTGGGCTTGCCGCAGACCGTCGGCAGGCCCGTTTTCACCCTTCATCCCTCACCCCCTCCACACGAACCCGCACCCCCTCCCTCATCCCTCATCCCTCCACCCGCCCTCGCACCCATCCCCTCCACCTGTCTCCCAAGGCACAAGGCTACGGCCAGCGCTTTCGGCATTCGCCCGTAATGATCGTCGAATCTCGGCTGTCGGGTCTAAACACGCGTCGCTAGCCTTGCAGGCCCTTTCAGGGGAGTCGAAGTTGCAGGCCGGCTTGCAGGCCCAGGGCCCAGGCTTCGTCGTCGGGCAGCCCGGGCAGCCCAACGCGCTGCTCGGAGTCCCAAGTGCGGGGGGCGCCTTCGTAGTGCAACACGAAGTGGATGGGCAGCTCGATGCCCAGGTCGAGCCAGCTGGCGAGGGAGAGCCAGATACCCGGGCGTAGAACCAGGCTGAGCAACCAATACGGACTGGTACTGCAGCAGGGTTCGCTGTGGATGTCTTCGGCATCGACCCGGCTCCAGTAGGCCAAGCCAACTGAGAGCGCCGGGCGATACGGAGATCCTGTCTCCGGCTCCATACCGACGCCCAGATGGTAGGTGCCCCTCCAGAAGCGGCCCTCGCTGTCCCAGTACTTCTTACCGCCGCCCGAGCGGTATACGTGAAACTCACGGATGTGGTAGCGACCGCTCTGGAGCTGGGCGCCGGCCTCGATGTTCAGCCAGGACCACAGCGCCCGGGACAGCGTCGCACCGAGCGCCGCGCCCGTCCCCGAGAGGAGTCCCTGGGAAGAGGAACCGCAACTGGTTTCGTAGATGTATTCGTAGCCCCAGTGGTACAGCTCCCCCGTGTAGCGAAGCCCCGTGGGTCCGTAGATCCCGCCAGCATGCACACGAACGCGCCAGTGGCTGGCAGGGCTGGCCTCCTGTTCTTCCACTGCGCCCGCCTGCGAGGCGACGAGCAGGAACACCAAGGGGAGGAAGGGCATTCTTGGCGCGCTGATCATGGACCATTATTGATCGATGACGCGGAGGCCGTCATGCACCCCATCTCCATCCCCCTCGAGGACTTCCAGCTGGCCGGCCGCTTCAGCCGCGCGGAGGGTCCCGGCGTCGCGCTGATCCTGCACCCCCACCCGCTCTACGGCGGCACCATGGACAACAACGTGGTGCTGGCAGCCCGCGACGCGGCGCTGGCCTGCGGCATGAGCGCGCTGCGCTTCGACTTTCGCGGCGCGGGGCGCAGCGGGGGCAGCCACGGCGGCGGCGCGGCCGAGGCGCGGGACGTGCTGGCCGCCGCGGCCTGGCTGCGCCAGGAGCTGGGCGACCAGTCACTGCAGCTGGTGGGCTATTCCTTTGGCGCGCGCGTGGCCCTGGGGGCGCTGAAGCTGGGCCTGGCGCCGGCCAGCCTGGCCCTGGTGGCCCCACCGGTGGACGCGGTTCCCTTCGACGATTTGGTCCTGCCGGAGGCTCCAAGCCTGGTGATGGCCGGCAGCGAGGATGTCTACTGCCGCCCGGACACGCTGGCGGCCTGGCTGTCCAGCGAAGCGAACCGCGGCCGGGAGCCGCAGGTGGAGAGCCTGGCAGGGGCCGACCACTTCCTGTGGGGTCGGGAAGGCGCGCTGCGGCGGGTGCTGGGCGGGTTCTTTCGAGGCTGCGCGGGTCGCGGCACCGACTGACGGTCAAGCGCCCACAGCGTAGCTCCACAGCCACCTACGCAACGGGCGCGTCGTAGAAACCCCACCGGCGCCGCAAGCATCGCGGCGCCTCCACCCCGCTCCATTCCTGCGAGCCCTCACTGGCGCCCCAATGTCCGATCTGCGGCCTCTTGATCGGACGTCCAGGCCTCAGTGAGCCCTCACTGGCGCCCCAATGTCCGATCTGCGGCCTCTTGATCGGACGTCCAG
>CAYVQL010000176.1:2113-22387 GCA_964454135.1 uncultured Enterobacterales bacterium
GAGCCCTCACTGGCGCCCCAATGTCCGATCTGCGGCCTCTTGATCGGACGTCCAGGCCTCAGTGAGCCCTCACTGGCGCCCCAATGTCCGATCCGGCCTCCTTGGAACGAGCCTAGCAGCTCCTGGCGCCCCCAATGGTCGGAGCCAGTTGGGTGTGGCGTGTGAGCGATGGAGCTGTCACGACTGACTGTATCGCCGCTTGCCCCGGGACCTGCCACCCCCGCCCCTACCCAAGCCGGTCCAGCGGGCCTCCCAGCTGCACCCTCTGCCCCCTCCGCCCAAAGCCGCGGTGACAGATGTTACAGCCTGCCAATGGCCCAAGACGACAAGCACCGCATCCCCATCTCTCCGGTCCTCACCCGCGTGCTGGACGCCACTCGCCAGGCCGGGTTGCCGGTGCTGCTGATGGGCAGCCACGGCATCGGCAAGAGCGAGTTCCTCGAGGGCTACGCCCGCTCCCGGGGCTTGCGGCCATACGTGCTGGATCTCTCCCTGCTCGAGGCCACGGACCTGACCGGGATCCCCTACATCGACAAAGGCCGCACGCACTTCGCGCCCCCGGCCACGCTGCCCCCCAGCGACAGCGCCCAGCCCTGCATGTTGGCCCTGGAGGAGCTGAACCGCTGCGATCGCAGCGTGCGCCAGCCCTGCCTGCAGCTGCTGACCACGCGGCGCCTGAACGACTACGCGTTGCCCGCGGACTGCTTCCTGGCGGCCTGCGTCAACCCCGAGGATGCGGGCTACGAGGTGGACCCGCTGGATCCCGCGCTGGCCTCGCGCTTCGTCTCGCTGCACGTGGAGCCGGATCACGAGGCCTGGCTGGCCTGGGCGCGCAAGCAGCGCTTGCATCCGGGCGTGGTGCGCTTCGTGGAAAAATTCGGCCAGGCCTTCGAGCGGGCACCTCCCCGCACCTGGACCTACGCCGCCCGCCTGATCGACAGTGGCCTTTCCCGGGGCTGGTCCGTGGACGAGCTGGAGCTGCTGCTGGTGCCCGTGCTCAAGCCCATGACCGCACGCGCACTGCTGATGGACCTGCCCGACACCATGCCCCAGGTGCCACCCGAGCGCTTGTTGAGGAAACCGCGGGAGTACCTGGGCAGCTTCCGGCTGTGGCAGAAGAAGAAGCGCCACGATGTGATGGGCGTCGTGCTGGAGAACCTGCGCCAGCACCTCCTGGCTGGGGGAGGGCCCGGACCCGGAAGGAGTGTGGATCACGACGGCATGAACAAGATCCTGGATATCTGCCCGGCGGACCTGGCCTTGCCTGTGCTCGATCTGCTGGAGGGGCGATGAGCCCGGCTGAGCTGGCAGCACCCCGGCGGGCGCTGGAGGACGAAGAGCTGCGCCAGCTGCTGAGGAGCCTGGCCGCCGGCGAGCAAGAGGCGGCGCGAGAGCAGCTGGAGGCCTGCGGCGTGGCGGGCCTGCGGGTCCTGGAGTGGGTCCGGAGCTGGTCTGCCACCGAAGACGTGCTGCCCAGCGGCCAGTGGATCCCGCGCCAGCTGATCCGGCAGGTGCTCGCCGAGCCAGGCCTCTGCGCTGCCGAGCGCCAGGCGCCGGCCGAGCAGCCCGAGGAGGAGCCGGATGAGCAGCCCTGGGAGGCGCAGCTGCACGCGGCGGCCGCCGCCATCCCGCGGCACTTCTCCACGCGGCGCTTTCCGAACCGCCGGCAGCCGGAGCGGCTGGGCGAGCTGCGGGGACGCCGTCGCCGTCGCCGCGCTCCGGTGGTGCTGGTGGTGCTGGACACCACCGCCACTCTTGCACCTGGCGAGCAAGTCCGCCTGCAGCGCGCCCTGCGCCGCCTGGCCCGCAGCGAGGCGCGCATAGCGCTGGCGCAGTGCGACCAGCAGGTGTTGGCGGCTGGCTGGTTCGGTGCCGACGCGGCGCTCGAGCGCCTGGCGGGCTGCGGCAGCAGCGACCTGCGTCCACCCTTCACGCGGCCGCTGCGGGAGCGCTTCCAGCCCGATCTGGTGGTCTACGTCACCGACGGCTACGGGCGCGCACCCCTGGCCGCACCCGCCGGGTTCAAGGTGCTCTGGCTCTTGAGCGGCCCTGCGCCTCGCATCCCGGCCCGCTACGGCCGGTCTGTACCCATGCGTCCTTCAGCCCAGCGGCAGGCCAAGGTCGGAACGGGGGACTGAGTGGCTGAGTTCCCCTGGCCCCGTGACCTGGAGCCCACGAACGATCCCCGGAAGCTGGAGGCGCTGCTGCGCGTCGCCTGGCCGGTGCTCTTCGTCGCCACCGAGCGTGCCGTGCGCTTCTGGTCGGACAGTCTGCGGGCGCTGCCAGCCTCCGATGTTCCTGGCCAGGCCGTCGAAGGGCTCAGGAGCCTGGTTCCAGGTCTCTCTTCGGACAAGGCCGCCAAGTCCCTGGCCGCCTGGCAGGCCAGAGGCGGCCCGTTGGCCTGCGTGCTGGCCCGCAGTCCGCGCGAGGAACACTGGCCACGCCTGCGGGAGCCCGAGCTGGAGGCCTTCCTGATCAGCGCCACGGCCCAGGAACTGAAGGATAGGTTCGAAGCCTGGAAGCTGCTGGTGCTTCTGGACGTGGAACCCGGGCAGGCCTTCCAGGCCATCAGCCGCTGGTCTCCGCTACGGGACGAGCTGCCCACCGGGCAGTGGATCCCCGCGGAGTTGTTGGAGAAGGTCAAGCCCGAGGCGACCAGGGGGGTGCTGGTCATGCCGGATGGAACGCGGGTGCCGGCCGATCTGGCTCAGCGCACGCTCATCGTCGCCGTGAACCAGGGCCTCAAGATCAAGGCCATCAAGCTCTGGCGCCAGGAGACGGGGCAGGGGCTGAAGGAGTCCAAGCAGGCCGTCGAGGCCTTGATGGACGGCAGCCTGCATCCAGGCTTGCGGGCGGGCCTGGACGGCCTGCCCGCCCTGTCTCAGAAAAAGAAGCCGCGCAGCCGCTCCCGGCAGCGCCTGGATGAGGCCATCGACGAGCTGATCCGCGATCGGCCGTTCTACTGGGTGGTGCTGGCCACTGCGCTGCTGCGCCCCGATCCCAGGCTCCCCACCATGGCCGTGGGCGTGACCGAGGCCGGGGAGATCGCGCTGTTCTACAGCCCGAAGTTCGTGCTGCACATCTCCCGAGAGAGCTGCATGGCCGTGCTGGTACACGAGATCAACCACGTGCTCTTCGACCACGTCGGATCCGTACCCGAAGACCGCGCCCAGCACAGGAAGGCCTGGACCCTGGCCTGTGAGTGCACGGCCAACGAGTTCGTGCCCTACCGCCTGCCTGGCGCGCCCATCACGCTGGAGCTGCTGGGCCTGCCCCCCGAGGAGTCCACCCGCACGCGCTACCAGAAGCTCAAGGGACGGCCGAATCTGCCGGGCCTGCTCTCGGACGACGTCATCGAAAGTACCCTGACGGAGGATCCCGAGAACGCGAGCGACATCGTCGAGGGGGCGCAGGGCCCACGCGGCGAGGCTCCTCCCTATCCGACGGGCGTCTTGATGGACGCCGCCGACCTGGTGGGCGAGGAGGCCGACCGCGGGGTGGCCGAGGCCATCGGCCGCGAGCCCGGCCTGGGCACCCAGGGCCTGTGCGAGGTCCTGACCCCCGAGGGCCTGGAGCAGCTGGCCTGGGACGAGCTCTTGAAGAAGATGGCTGCCGGCATCCAGCTGCGCTACGCCACGCGGCGCTACCCCAACCGGCGCCAGCCCGACCAGGTGGGCATCATCCCTGGCCGCCGCTCGCGCAAGTCACAGCCCGTGGTGCTGGCCGCCGTGGACACCTCGGGCTCCATGAGCTCCTACGAGCTGCAGCAGGTCTCCAACGAGCTGGCCGGGCTGACGCGCCGCAACACGCGCGTGGCCCTGGTGCAGTGCGACACCGAGATCCACGAGGCCATCTGGATCGGGCGCGGCTTTCGCATGATCGAGGTCAAGGGGCGCGGCGGAACCGACCTGCGCCCGCCCTTCACCCAGCCCGTGCTGAACCGCTTCAAGCCCGACCTGCTGGCCTACTTCACCGATGGCTACGGCCCGGCCCCGGCCGCGGCGCCCCCCGGTGTGGAGGTGCTCTGGGTGCTGACGGGCAGCAACCCAGCCATCCCGGCCCGCTTCGGCAAGGTGGTCTGCATGAAGCCGCGCCATCAGCGCCGGCGGGTGAAGACGGGGGGTGATCGCGGGGGATGAGCAGAGGGGCGCGCGAACGGGCCGGAGAGCTCACTGGACGATGTCGACCACTCCGATCTCCTGGCGCATGCCCAGCATGCTGCTGGTGGTGCCGTCGCTTCCGACCTCCGCCCGGGTCTCCTGGAGCACGCTCCTGAAGACGAATGCCTCCTTGGCATCGTCGAGCCGCGTCCAGAGCTCCTCCGGGATGGATACGTAGCCGTCTTCGTACTCCACCACGCAGTTGATGGCTTCGAGCTCAACGGAATCACTGGAGTACATCGTGACGTGGAGCGAGACGTACTGGGCCGTGTTCAGCTCGACCTCCCAGCTGTACTGCAGTTCGCTGGCGGTGACATTGTACGGAGTGCTGCGGTCCAAATCGGGGCCGGAGAAAACCACGGCGTTCGGGACCACCAGGAAATCCTCGGCGCCGAGGGTTCCCGCGTTCTCCGTCTCGAGCTCCCTCAGGGCGTAGCTGCCGTTCAGCAGGTACTCGGGATAGCCGTAGAAGTAGCCTCTGGTTGAGACCCAGGCCAGCGCGGTCTCTCCGGACGGACCGTCGATGTAGCTCAAGCTCGCACCCGGATCCGCGAACTCGACGTCAAAGGCCCTGTTTGTGATCACCTGTTGGCAGCCCAGGGTCTGGCTCTGCCAGAAGTGGAGGGCGTTCACATCGCTGCGCGGCCAGGCGAGCCATCCCCACTGCATCTCGCGGAACTCATAGGACCCTCCGGTCCAGTAGTCTCCCAGGTAGACGTTGTCGTAGCCGGCACCGAGGAGCTGCACCTCGCTGGCCGGCCCGCTGTCCTGCGGATCCTCCTGCCCCTTGCGGTACTCGCTCCTCCAGTCCGCTGGGATGTAGGGCCAGCAGGCTGCGGCCAGCAGCGCCAGCGAAGCCAGGGCGGCCTTGTTCATCTCGCACCCCCGCTAGAAGATGATGGCGACGCCCGTGATGCCCAGGGCGACGCTGCCCAGGCCCACGGAGGCGAAGAAGCTGGTGTTGCTGAGCTGCCGCCGCTGCTCGCTGGGGTACTGCTCGAAGCGGCTGCGCAGGTAGACCGTGCCACCGAAGCTGGCCGCCGCCAGCGTGCCCGTGGCGATGGCCGAGACCACCAGGCCGCGCTTGTTCACGTGGATGCCCTCGGGCGGCGGAGCGGACGCCGTGAGCGGTGTCAGGACCTCGTCCAGCGCATAGGCGTCATCGCCCACCGCATCGGCGTCGCCCCGCGCCTCTCTCAGGCCCATGATCTCTTCATCCTGGCGCAACGTGAGTGCCAGCAGCTCGTCGTAGCTGATCCGGGCTTGCTCCTTGGGCGACTCGACATTGGAGACTTCGCCTGGCGCGGGCTCGCTGGCCGCAGCCGAGCCGGACGAAGGTTCCTGGGTCGGAGCTGGAGCGGGTACTGGCACGGCCGAGCCGGACGAAGGTTCCTGGGCTGGGGCCGGAGTGGGTGCCGGCGCCGGTGCGGCCGAAGCCACGGCAGGTGCGGGGCTGGGCGCTACCGTCGGCGCCGCGCTCTTCTTGATGCGCGTACGGTGCCTGAAGAAGAGCGGGACGCCTGCCACCACGCCGGCCGCGCTGCCGATGGTAGCCGAGTAGGTTTTTGGGCCCCGCATTCCGCTGGTCAGGAGAACGACAGCCGTCACGAGACTGGTACCGCCCGTGATGAACAGCGTGGAGCCGAGGGCCTTCAGGAGCCACTTCCCCGTGTGGATGTCGATGTGATGCTCCCCCGCCCGCAGGATGAATCCCTCGCGCGCGCCGGCATACCCACCCCAGCCTGTGGAGAGCACCAGGAACTCGTGGGAGCCCTCGGGCAGTCTGACCGAGCAGGGCGTCAGGCAGAGCTCTTCGTGGAAGGTGGTGATGACGGTGGTGGTTCCCACGTGGCCCATGGACGTGCCGCGCACCAGGGAGACCGGCACGTCGGGTTCGGTGGCGGTGAAGTGGACGGTGGCATCCCCATCCGCCCGCGCCGCGCCCGCCAGAGCCAGGAAGGTCAAGCAGGTAGAAAGCAGTCCCGACATGGCGTCCTCCTCTGCTTCTCAAGGATTGGGGATCTTGCCCCAGCAGCTGACGCTGCCGTCGTCCAAGCCGCAGCTGCCGTCGTAGCCGGCGACCACTTGCTGCCAGTATTTTGTGCTGCCCTTGTCTTGCACCTGGGTCTGTCCGTCGCTGTCCTCGCCCCAGCAGGCGCCGAGGCCCGCGCTGGTCAGTCCGCAGACGTGCTCCAGCCCGCCGTGGATGTCCAGGTAGGTGGTGCCGGCATAGGTCCCGGCGGTGTCGTTGTAGGGGATCTCGAAGACGCAGTCCTGGCAGACGCAGCTGACCACGCCCTCGCTGTCCAGCCCGCAGGTGTAGTCGGCGCCCACGGCCACGTCCACGTAGGAGCCGGCCGGCAGGGGCTGCAGCCCCGCGCTGTCCGGGTGGCCCCAGCAGCGGATCGCGCCGTAGATATCGACGGCGCAGTTGTGGCGTTCGCCGGCCGCGATGGCCATATAAGCGCCCTCTGGCGGCGCGGTCCAGCTCTTGCCCAGCTGCCCCCAGCAGACGGGCGCCCAGTACTCGTCCAGGGCGCAGGCATGGAAGCTGCCCACGGACAACGCATAGTGGATCCCAGCGGGAGGACCCATGCCGGCGCTCCCGGTGTCCAACAAGCCTCTGCCCTCGCGTGAGACCCTGGGTTCGCTGATCGAGCGCCAGGCCGCCGAGCTGGAACGCCTGTCGAGCGCCGGCGAGGAGCCGGCCGAAGAACAGCCCGCTGACGATGCGCCGCAGCAAGCGCCCGCCGAGGGGGATGAGGCCGACGATGCGCCGCAGCAAGCGCCCGCCGAAGGGGACGCAGCCGACGGTGCGCCGCAGGAAGCGCCTGCCGGGGCAACCGAGACGGACGAGACCCCAGCGGAGACCACCCCCTGAGCGGCTCGCGCTCTACAAGCTCCCACCCAGCACCAGGTAGGCGGCCCCGGCCCCGATGGCGTCACTGCTCTCGTTCGGGGCGCCCACCAACAGGTCGTCGGAGCCGTCGGCGTCGACGTCGCCGCCGATAGAGACGGCGGCGCCTGAGCCATCTGCGAAAGCCTCGCCGAGCAGCTTGGCGTGGGCGTTGCCCAGGTCCTGCGTGCCGCTGATGGGGCCGTAGAGCAGGTAGGTGGCGCCCGCGGCGTTGGCGGCGCTGCCCTCGTCATCGGCTCCGATCAGCAGGTCGCTGTGGCCGTCGGCGTCCAGGTCACCACCACCGGCCAGGGACTCCCCCGCCTGGTCACCCGCCTGCTCTCCCAGCAGCTTGGCGTCGGCCTGCCCCAGGTCGAGGTCACCCGTGATGGGCCCCAGCACCAGGTAGGCGGCACCGGCCTGAGACCCGTTGCTGCTCTCGTTGCGCGAGCCGACGAGCAGATCGGCGTAGCCGTCGGCATCCACGTCGCCGGCGGCGGCCAGCGCCTCTCCCGCTTCGTCGTCTTCGGCCTCGCCCAGCAGGCGGGCGTCGGCGCTGGACAGCCCGACGGAACCCGTGACGGGGCCCAGCAGCAGGTAGGCGGCCCCGGCATTGCTGCCGGCGCTGTCCTGCTGACGGGCGGCGGCGAAGATGTCGTCGAAGCCGTCGCCATTGACATCGCCCGCGCCCGCTACGCGTTCCGCGGCCCAATCCTCCGCGGCCTCGCCCGTGAGCTTGGCGTCAGCCGCGGAGAGGCTGATGGAGGTTGTGGCCGGCCCCAGCAGCAGGTAGGCGGCGCCCGCGTCGCTACCTGTGTCGTCGTCGCCCCAGGCGCCGATGAGCAGGTCGGGCTGCCCGTCGCCGTCCACATCGCCCGCATTGTCCAGGGCGTAGCCGGCGCCGTCCTCGCTGGCGGCTCCCGTGTAGCGCGCGTCGGCATCGGCCATGCTCACGGATCCCGTGACCGGGCCCAGCACGAGGTAGGCCGCGCCGCTGTCCGTTCCTGGCCCGTCGTAGGCGCTGGCACCGAGCAGCAGGTCGCCGTACCCATCGCCGTCGATGTCGCCCAGGGCCGCCATGCCGCTCCCAGCCTCATCGCCCAGCTGCTCGCCCACGAAGCTGGCGCTGGCCGTGCCCAGATCCTGGTCGGCGCTGACCGGGCCCAGCAGCAGGTAGACCTGGCCTGTGCTCTCCTGACGCTGCGGAGCGCCCACCAGCAGATCGTCGAAGCCGTCAGCGTTCACGTCGCCCGCGGCAGCCAGCGTGCTGCCCGCCCCATCGCCCTGGTCCTCGCCGGTCAGCTTGAACCCGGCTGATGCCAGGTCGAGCTCGCCCAGGGGGGCGCAGTCCCTGGCGCCCCCGTCGCAGTCGTTGTCCACGCCGTCGCCGCAGATCTCGCTGGCATCCGGATTGACGGTGCCGTCGTCATCGTCGCAGTCCCCGTCGTTGCTCACAGTGTCCGAGCGCTGGTAGCAGGTGACCACGGGCGAGTCCGGGTCGCCCCAGGAGTCCCCGTCGCTGTCCTGATACCAGGTGGAGGCGTCCTGGGCATCGTCTTCATCCACGGCCTCGTCGCAGTCGTTGTCGATCCCGTCGCAGAATTCCACGGCATCAGGGCTGACGAAGCCGTTGCTGTCGTCGCAGTCTTCGTCGTTTTCCACGACATCGGGGCTGCCGAAGCAGTCGACCAGGGAATCGTCGGGGTCGCCGTAGCCGTCGCCGTCGCTGTCGTAGTACCAGGTGGGCGCGTCCGTGGCGTCCTCGTCGGTGCTGCCGTCGCAGTCGTTGTCCAGGTTGTCGCAGATCTCCGCTGCCTCGGGGTTGATCTGCGCATCCATGTCGTCGCAGTCGCTGCCGTCTGTCAGGTGCCCCTTGGGCGCGTCGCAGGAGAAGAGGGAGCTGTCGCTGTCGCCGTAGCCATCGCCATCGACGTCGGCATGCCACTCGCTCGCGTCGAGGGCGTCTTCGTCGGCGCTGCCGTCGCAGTCGTTGTCCGTCCTGTCGCAGAGCTCTGAGGCCTCCGGGTTGATGCTGGCATCATCGTCGTCGCAGTCGTCGCCGTTGTCGACGTAGCCCTTGGGCGGCGTGCAGGTCTGGATGGTCTGGCTCTCGTCGCCGAAGCCGTCTCCATCGACGTCGGCGTACCAGTCCTGGTTTCCCTCTTCGTCCACCTCTCCGTCGCAGTCGTCGTCCACGTCGTTGCAGAACTCCTCGGCCAGGGGGTAGACCGTGGGATCGCCGTCGTCGCAGTCGTCGTCGTTGTCGACGTAGCCCTTGGGCTGCTCGCAGGTCTCCTGGCTGACCAGCGAGCTGCCGAAGCCGTCGCCGTCTTCGTCGGCGAACCAGGTGGAGGTGGCGCCTTCGTCCACCTGTCCGTCGCAGTTGTTGTCGATCCCATCGCAGAGCTCCGCCAGGTCTGGGTGGACCGTGGCGTTTTCGTCATCGCAGTCCCCCTGCTGTACGGTGTAGCCGTCGCCGTCGGCGTCGATGCCCCCGGTATCGGAGGTGTCGGTCTTGTCGGCGGCGTAGCGGCAGGAAGTGGCAAGGGCGAGAAGGACGAAGAGGGTTTTCATGGAAGCCTCCGGAACGTGCTCTCAACGCAAGAAGTAGCCGCCTGGCGTGAAGTGGGCATCCGTGGTGTACACAACGCCCAGCTGGCGTAGCACCTGCTGGTCGCTTTCGGTGGGCACATGGGTCATGTGCATCTCGCAGCGCTTGAGCGCAGGCATCATCCTGAAACACTCCTCGGCGGCAGGGTTGTGCGCAGCGCTGACCGAAAGCGCCGAGAGCGCCTCGCCGATATCGAGGCTTTGACCACTCTCACCGAGCACGTCGGTCTTATAGCGCACCAGGTTGCGGATGGCGACGGGCGACAGGAGATGGATCCTGTCGGGGATGCCCCCCAGGCGCTTGATGGCGTTGATGACGGCCGCGGCGGTGGAGTACAGCAGCGCAGAGTTCTTGCCCGTGACCACTTCGCCGTTGGGCAGCTCGATGGCGGCGCCGCAGTAGGCCCCCTTGTAGCCCTTGCCGGCGTCGGTCTCCGCTTCTTCTGCGGCTCGGCGTGCCGGCGGCAGGGTTCTTCGATCGTCCAGCTCCACGCCGACCCGACTCATCAGACGCTGGGCGAGCTGAACGGTCTCGGGCCGCTCCACACCGATGGCGGACTCCCACTGGTAGCGCAGGAAGCGGCGGATGATCTCCTGGCGGGCAGCTTCTTGCACCAGCTCTTGATCCGCGATGCCCTCGGATGCGCAGTTGATCCCCATGTCGGTGGGCGATCGGATCTGCGGGGTGTCGCTGCCGGTCGCCAGGCTGCGTTGAACGATAGCCTGCAGGGCGGGAAAGCTGTCGACCTCGCGCTTGGTCGAGGTGCAGGTTTCTCCGTAGGCCTGCAGGTGGAAGGGGTCCGCCAGGTTGCACTCGGCCAGATCCGCGGTGGCGGCTTCGTAGGCCACGTTGACCGGGTGCTGCAGGGGCAGGTCCCGGATGGGGAAGGTCCCCCACCTGGCGAAGCTCGAGCTGTGACCGGCCTGCTGATCGTGCCACAGCTGCTGCAGGGCTGTGGCCGTCTTGCCGCTGCGCGGCCCGGTACCGGCGATCACCACCAGGGATCTGGAGGTCCGGATGGGGGGATTGCTGCCGAAGCCGGCGGCGCTGCAGACATGTTCCGCAGCGCTGGGGTAGCCGGCGATGTCGCCACAGGTGTAGACCCGCACGCCGCGGCTCTCGACGCGGTCCTTCAGGTTCACAGCCGCCAGTTGGCCGTGGAAGCGGTTGATGCGGACCGCGGTGACATCCAGTCCGCGCTCACGCAGGTCGTCCAGCGTGCGCAGGGCGGCCAGATCGCGGGCCATGCCCCGACCACCCCGCGTGCGCCCGGCGTCCACGTCGCGGGCGCTGATGCAGAGGACGATGTCGACCCTGTCGTGCAGGCGCTCCAGCAGCCGGATCTTGTTGTTCGGGTCGTAGCCCGGCAGCACGCGGGCTGCGTGGTGGTCGAAGAACAGCTTGCCGCCCAGCTCCAGGTAGAGCTTGTCGCCGCACTGCGCCATTCGCTCCAGGATGGCCGCTGACTGCGCCTCCAGGTAGCGCTCGTTGTCGAACCCGACCGTCTTCGTGCGCTGCATTCTCACCTCCGCCGCGGGGCGCCAGTCTAACTGATTCGCGTCCCGCGCAGGAATGCGCGCTCAAGGAGCCAGCGCTCTCACCATGGGTACGCCGTCCGCGGTGGGCAGCAGCTCCACGACGACGCCGTAGGTGCGCGCCAGCAGGTCCGCCTGCAACACCTCCGCCGGCGGACCTTCCGCCAGGATCTGGCCGTCGTGCAGCAGCACCAGGCGGTCGGCGAAGCGGGCCGCCACGTTGATGTCATGGCTGACGCAGACCACGGCGACGCCGTCCTGCCGCGCCAGCGTTCCCAGGAGCTGGTAGATGCGCAGCTGGTTGCGCAGGTCCAGGTGTGCGGTGGGCTCGTCCAGCAGCATCAGGGCTGGCTCCTGGGCCAGAGCGCGGGAGATCATGACGCGTTGGGCCTCGCCCCCCGAGAGCTCGGCCAGGCTGCGCTGGGCAAAGGCCAGGGTGTCCGTGCGCTCCAGGGCCTGGCGCACTCGGTCGAGGTCCTGGGCGCTGGACAGGGCCAGGGCTCCCTGGTGGGGCAGGCGCCCCATGGCCACCAGCTCCTGTACCGTGAAGGCGAATGCCGAGCTGGGAAACTGGGGCACGTAGGCCAGCACGCGTGCGCGCTGACGAGGGCCGACGGAGGCCAGGGCGGCGCCCTGCAAGAGGATCTGGCCCTGTTGGGGGATCAGCTGCCCCAGCAGGCAGCGCAGCAGGGTGGTCTTGCCCGAGCCATTCGGCCCCAACAGGCAGGTGAAGCCGCCCTGGCCCTGGACCAGATCGACTCCACGTAGCACGGGCTGTCCGGGCCGGTAGGAGAAGACCAGCCCCTCGGCGCGCAGCAGCGCCGCGCTCATGGCTGGCTCCGGAAGCGCCTGCGCAGCAGCACGATGAAGAAGGGCCCTCCTGCCAGGGCAGTGACCACGCCCACAGGGATTTCCGCCAGGCCCACCCACTCGCCGGCCGTGCGGCAGGCCGTGTCGGCCAGCATCAGGAAGATGGCGCCGGCCAGCCCCGCCAGCAGCACCAGGCGACGGTGATCCGCGCCAAAGAGCAGGCGGCAGCTGTGGGGCACGATCAGGCCCACGAAGCCCACCGGCCCTGCCAAGGCCACGGCAGCGGCGGTCATCAGCGAGACCGCGGCGAAGGTCTCCAGGCGCAGGCGCTGGATGGGCACACCCATGGAGGCGGCCACGGCGTCTCCCAGGCCCAGTGCGTTGAAGGCGCTGGCGCGCAGCAGGAGGAGCGCCCAGCCGGCTGCCACGCAGATCGCGGCGACCGCGGCCAGGGTGGGCTGGGTCAGCAGCCAGTCCGGCACCTGCCCCATGCCCCAGCCGATGAAACCGGCGATGTGCTCGGGCGTGGCAAAGAGGAAGATGACGAGGATCAAGGCGCCGTTGAAGACATTGACGATCACGCCCGACAGCAGAAGCACGTAGGGGTCCAGGCGCCCGTTTCGCTGGGAGATGGCGTAGACCAGCAGGCAGGTGCCCAGGCCGCCGGCCAGGGCCAACAGCGGCTGGCTGAGCCAGCCCGGCAGGGCACTGCTGGCAGGCAGGGCCTTGCCCAGCAGCACGCCCACGCCGGCACCGCTGGAGATGCCCAGGATGTAGGGCTCTGCCAGGGGATTGCGCAGCAGGCCCTGCAGCGCCACGCCGGAGGAGGCCAGGGCCACGCCGATCAGCCCCGCCGCCCCGACGCGGGCGGCCCGGAAGCGCCAGACCTGTTCGGTGAGCTGGTAGCGGCCAATAAGGCTGCAGCCCGCCCAGACCAGCAGGGCCAACAGCAGCAGGCCGCCGGCTCCGAGGGCCAGGCTGGCGGCGGTGACCGGCGCCGGATCGGGCCTAGACCTAGCCACCCTTGTCCTCCGCCAGCTGCGGATGAAGCATGATGGCCAGCTCGGCAGCGCGCTGCAGCAGGGCCGAGGTGGGCAGCGTCCAGGAAGGATCCGTGACGACATGCACGCGGCCAGCACGCGCTGCTGGCAGATCCTCCAGGCTCTGCCAGCGGCTGCGGGCCTGCTCGGCCTGGGCGGGATCGGTCCAGCAGATCAGCACCTCGGGCTGGGCGGCCAGGACGTATTCGAGGTTGAGATTGGCCCAGCCCTGGTACTGCTCGGCGGCGTTGACGCCGCCGAGCAGCTCGATCAGCTCGTGGACGAAGGTGCCGCTGCCGGCCGTGCCGGGCTTTTCGAAGCCTGTGACGAAGAGCGCGCGCGTCTTGGGGAGATCGGCCGCCCGGGCGCGCAGCTCCTGCAGGCCCTCTTCAAAGCGGCCACCTGCCCGCTCCCCGGCGTCGGGGCGCCCCGCGATGGCAGCGACGCGGCGCATGGCCGCGGAGATGTCCGCCAGGGTCTCGATGCTGAAGTGTTCCACCTTCAGTTGCGGATCCAGCTGCTTCAAGGGGGCGAAGCGCTGGGGGTCGGACTGGATCAGCAGCACGTCGGGCTGCACGGCCAGCACAGCCTCGGCGCTGAGGGCGATGGCGTCGCCCAGGGCCGGTCTCTGCTCGCCCGCGGGCAGGCTGCAGTAGCGGGTCACGCCCACGACCTGCTCGCCCAGGTCCATCTCGAAGAGCATGTCGGTCAGGGCGGGAGAGAAGCTGGCCAGGCGGGGCGTGCTGGCTGCGGCCTGGGGCTGTTCCCGTTCCGTGGCTGGACAGGCCAGGCTGGCCAGGGGCAGGAAGAGGAGGAGCGGGGGGGGGATGCTGCGCATGGGGGGCCTACCTATCCAGAAAGGCCTGGGGGAGGGGAGGACCCCGGTCGTCAGAAGCGCCGGATCTCCACCAGGCCCTTGTCCAGGCCGTAGTCCAGGGAGCGCAGCAGCTGGGCCAGGTCGCTGGCGTCCGGGCGCTTGCCCGTGGGAACCAGCCGTATGGCGCGATTGCGGCCCGATTCCTTGGCGTAGTAGAGGGCCAGGTCGGCCAGCATCACGGCCTGCTCGAACTCCAGCCGCCAGCCAGGGCGGTGGAAGAAGGGCAGCGAGACGTAGCCAATGGAGCAGGTCTTGTTCAGGGCGCCCTGGGGGGTGTTGGTGACCAGGAAGGTGGTCTCTTCGACAGTCTTCCTCATGCGCTGGGCGTAGCGATCCAGGTGTTCGGGATCGGTCGCCCGCAGCACCACCAGAAACTCCTCCCCGCCCCAGCGCACGACGAAGTCGTCCTGGCGCACGGAGCGCCCCAGCATCCAGGAGAACTGCTGCAGCATGCGGTCGCCGGCGTCGTGGCCCAGGGTGTCGTTGATGCGCTTGAAGTGGTCGATGTCGAACAGGTAGATGCCGTAGGTCTCGGTGTCCGCCGCGGCATCGCGGCTGCGGGAGCCGTTGGGCAGCCGCTCGCGTCGGTCTCCGTAGGCCACCACCTCGGGTACGATCACCTCGGACACGAAGCGCCGGTTGCGCAGCCCTGTCAGCGGGTCCACCAGGGTGATCTCCTTCAGCTCGGCCGTCTTTTCTTCGACGGTGCGCTCCAGCTCGGCACGCACCGCCTCCAGGTCCGCCTGCTCGCGTTGGTAGCGCCTGCGCATGGCCCAGAATGCCAGGCCCACCAGGGAGAGCAGGCCCGCGGCGCAGGCCAGGTAGAAGCTGGACCGCTCGTAGAAGTAGGGCTCTTGCAGCAGGACGAACCTGACCGGCTTGCTCCACTCGTCATGGCCGTAGGAAGCCGAGACGTAGAGACGATGCCGGCCGGGATTGAGCCTGCCAAAGGTGGCCTTGCGCTGGCCCTCGCAGTCGATCCAGTCCTGGGCCGTTCCGTCCAGCTTGTAGCGGAAGAGGGGCTTCTCCGGGTAGAGGTGGCTACGCGTGGAGAACCGGATCTCCACGCGGCTCGTACCCGGTTGCAGCTGCAGCGCGTTCTGGCCGGCGTGCAGCTCTACAAGGGTCTCATCGACGAGGATCCCGGCGATGGTCGCTGTGGGCGGCTCCCGGCGGCGTGGCACGTAGTCGGCCTCGATACCCACCACGCCCCCCACCGTGGCCACGTAGATGGTGCCGTTGGAGCTCTTGATGGCGTTGGGCTGGGTGCCGCCGTTGCACTCCCGGTTGGCCATGCCATCGCTGACGTCGAACAGCTCCGTCTCTATCTCAGTGGATTTGTCCTTGAAGAAACGAGAGATCTCACCACGCCGTACCCGGACGATACCCCGGGGCGTGGAGAGCCAGAGGTTGCCCGCATCGTCCTCCACGATGTCGAGCACCGGGAAGTCGGGCAGTCCGTGCTCCTTTCGGATGGAGGCGAAGCCTGGTTCCTGGTAGGCGCAGAGGCCGTCGGCTGTTCCCAGCCAGACGCTGCCATCGCTGGCCTCGAAGATGGAATGGACGTGGTCGTGGCAGAGGCCATCCGCGACGGTCAGCACCTGCTCAACCTGCTCATCCTGCTGATCGAGCACACGAACACCGGCACCGCGCGTGCCCACCCAGAGCCTGCCGTCCCTGGTCTGGCGCAGGGCGGTGATGGTCTGGCCTGGCAACGATGGGCTGCCCTCGGCGTAGGGGATGCCCTGCCCGTTGAGCCGATTCAGCCCGGCGCCGAAGGTGCCCACCCAGATGTCGCCACTGGAATCGCCCTGGATCACGGAGACGCGCTCACCCGAGAGCGCCTCGGTGAGGCGTCGCGCCTTGCCGCCCTCGAAGCGCAGTACGCCACCCCCGTAGAGTCCCGCCCAGAGCACGGCCTGCGGATCCTCGTAGAGGGAGAGGACGATGCTGCCTGCGGGAAAGCCCTTGACGCGGTGGGCCTTGGAATCCTGCAGCCGGTAGAGCCCGTCACCCGCCGTGCCCACCCATATGGCGCCGTCGTGCGCTTCGTGCAGAGCCCAGGTGTCTTCTTCCTCAAGGCCGTTGGCGCGGGAGATGGTGTAGAGCCTGCCCTCGCGAAAGCGGTGCACGCCCTTGCTCTGCGTGGCGATCCAGACGCTGCCCTCGCTGTCCTCGGTCATGGATGTGACCAAGGGGAAGGGCATGATGTCCTGGGGGGCCACGGTCGCGGCGTGGCGCGCGGTGATGCGGCAGAGGTGGCTGGTCGTCCCGATCCACAGGTTGCCGTCACCGTCCTCCATCATGTTTCGGACGATGGCCTGACCCAGGGAGTCGGCGAAGGCGGGCTGGAAGACGCCCTGGTCGCGATCGAAGCGGAAGACGCCTCGGCCGTAGGTACCTACCCAGACACCACCCTGGCCGTCCGCGAGCACAGCGCTGGCGGGGGCAGGCAACCCGGGCAGGGCTTGCAGGCGCCTGCTCCCCGGCTCGACAAGGAGCAGCTCGTCCGTGCTCGCGGCCACGTAGAGCCGGCCCCGGGGATCCGTGGTGAGCCCCACGACGCGCCCCTTGGCGAGCAGCGCATCCTCCACTGACTGGAACTGACCGTCGACCAGGTGGCAGAGGCCGTTGCTGTCGGTGCCGATCCACAGCGCGCCGTCGGCGTCCACGTGCAGCTCGGTCACGTCATCGCCGCAGAGGCCCTGCTCCTCGTTGAAGAGCTCGTAGCTGGACTTTTTCTGATCGTAGCGCAGCAGCCCTTCGCCGAAGATGCCCGCCCAGAGTTGGCCGCCACCCCGATCCTCTTCCAAAGCCAGGACCTGGAAGCCCTGCAGTTCCGGGAATTCACTCCTCGCGGAGGGCAGGAACTGCCAGCCATCGAAGTGCGCGAAGCCCTCCATCGAGCCCACCCACAGCTGACCGTCTCTGGTCTGGTGCACGGCCTCCACGCCGTTGCGCGGCAAGCCATCGGCAGTGCTCCAGCTGTCGAGCATGTACTGGGAGAGGGCGCGGTCAGGGCGCAGGGCGTGCACAGTGCCGGAGTGCAGCGTCAGCAGCAGCAGCAGGATCTTCAGGCGATATTCGGTGAGCTTCTTCAAGGAAGCGGCCTTGGGCGCCTGACTGCGCTCCAGGAGAGGAGCGGCCGGAGGCGCGACAGTGGCACTCTACCACAGCGCGCGCGAACCTCGTCTCGCCGATGCGCTCGGGGTCAACGCTCTCCTTGCATCGCGCAGCCGCTCGGACATAGAGTCTCGGAATGGCGACCGTCGACTACCCGCCCCATGAGCACCCTCGGCAAGGACTGCTGGAGCTGCTGCATATTGGTGGGATCGTGTTCGTCTCGCTCTACGGGTTGCTCTACGCCCTGCTCGACATGCCCATCGCCGCGGGCGTGGAGGTCCTCTTCGTCCTGTCCCTGACCCTGACGCTGGCGTGGCTGAAGTGGAAGGGCACGGGGGTGGAGAACATCGTCTGGCTGCATGTGGTCGGTACGCCCCTGTTCACGTTCACCATCACCATGAGCATGGGGGGCGCGGCGGAATCCCAGGGCTTGATGGCCTGGTGCCTGTTCAGCCCCCTGGCCGCGATGATGTTCCTGCAGCGCTGGGTGGTGGTGGCGACGACGTTCTTTTCCTTCTCCCTGTTGGTCATGGCTTCCTGTGTGCAGTTCCCGGTCAGCTGGGTGAGCGGCCCCTCCGGAGGTTGGACGCGCATCTTGGCCGTGATCAACGCCTGCGGGGTCTGGCTGGTGGGGTTGGCGGCGCTCTGGTTCTTCCTGACCCGCCTGCGCGAGGAGCAGAAACGCGCCGACGACCTGCTGCTGAACATCCTGCCCGAGGAGATCGCCCTCGAGCTGAAGTCGCGCAGCGAGCGGCGGCCCATCGCCCGGCGCCACGAGCACGCCAGCGTGCTCTTCGCCGACATCGTCGGGTTCACGACCATGTGCGCCGACCTCGAGCCCGAGCAGGTGGTGGAGGTGCTGGGAGAGGTGTTCTCCCTCTTCGACGAGCTGGCCGAGAGCTACGGCGTGGAGAAGATCAAGACCATCGGCGACTGCTACATGGTGGCTGCCGGCGTGCCGCAGCCCGATCCCGATCACGCCTGCAAGCTGGCGCGCATGGCCCTGGACATGCGCACCTCGTTGGTGGGGCGCAGCTTCGGGGGCCAGAAGATCCAGCTGCGTATCGGCATCAACAGCGGCCCGGTGGTGGCCGGGGTGATCGGGCAGCGCAAGTTCATCTACGATCTCTGGGGAGAGGCGGTGAACCTGGCCAGCCGCATGGAGGCCTATGGCGAACCGCGGCGCATCCAGATCACCCGCTCGACCTACGACCTGCTGCAAGGGCGCTTCGAGTGCGTGCACCTCGGCTACAAGGTGCTCAAGGGCGTGGGGGCGGTGGAGATCTGGCGCCTGGAGCACGAGCTGGAGCAGAACTAGTGGCCCGCGCTCAGTCGCTGCGCTTGCCCAGCAGGCCTGGAACGAGGTCGATCAGGATGCGGTAGGGGGAGAAGCGCGGGTGCTCGTGCACCCAGTCCCCCAGCCGTCGGGCGCGCGCCAGCTCTTCCTCTTCCAGCGGCCCCGCGTGCAGGGCCTGCAGCGCCTCGTCCAGCTGGCGGGCGTTGGAGGGGCCTGTCAGGCAGAGATCCACGGCGGGGTGAGTCAGGGCGAAGCGGTAGCACTGGGCCGAGGTCAGGGGAGCCTCGCCAGGCGGCATCCAGCGCGGGTCGAGCAGGTGGCCCCAGCGGGTGGCCGTGAAGCTGATGATGCCGGGGCGCTGTTGGGTGGGCAGCAGGGGGAAGATCTCGCTCTCCGCGCCGCGATGGGCGGCGTTGTAGCGCAGCATGATCACGTCGAAGGGTGAATCCGCGCCCTGGCGGGCCAGCTGTGCGAAGAGGCGACGGTCGTGGCCAGAGATGGCCAGGTGCCTGATCCTGCCCTCATCTCGGAGCTGCAGGGCGGCATCCACGGTGCGCGCTTCGGGGTGCTGGTAGCGCATGGCCAGGGTGAGCACGTCGGCGTGGTCCAGGCCCAGCTCGCGCAGGCAGGCCTGGCAGCTGGCGCGCAGCTTGTTGGGTCGGGCGGCGAAGAGGCAGAGGGAGACGACCATGCGCTCCCGGTCGCTGCGGGCCAGGTGACGGATGGCCCGCCGCATGCCCCGGCGCTTGATGGAGCCGTAGAAGAGGTAGTTGACGCCGTGCTCGTGAAAAGCTCGCTCCACCTCCCGCGCGGGCAGGCCGTAGTAGGCGCCCAGGCCAAGGCGGCTGACGCGCAGGCCGCTGCGGCCCAGGGTGGCGTGCTGGTTCACTCGCGCTCCTCGTCGCGGTGCAGCGCGCCCTCTTCCAGCCACAGGTGCTCCCCCGCCAGCACCTGCTGGGCCAGGGTCCAGGCCTGGTGGTCCTGGTTGTCGGCCAGGGCGCGGAAGCGCTCGTCGATGCGCTGGCGGGCGAAGCCGCAGAAGACCTCGGCCAGTGCGAGGGCGGTTCCGGCTTGGGAGCCGCCGGTGGCTTGCAGCGCGTCGGCGCGCGCGCAGGTCGTGGCCATGGCGAACAGGTCGCTGCCTATTTCCACGCAGCGGCCCAGCAGCCCCTGGCGGTCGGCCAGGGCCTGGCCGTGGCGCAGCATGGCGTGCAGCAGATTGCGGGACAGGCGCTTGGAGACCTGCGCGATCCAGGTCAGCTGGGGCTGGAGGCGTTCGTGCAGCTCGAAGCTGCCCAGGGTGGGTGCGAAGCTGCCCGGATACCAGCGGGCGTAGTGCAGGCCCGCCCGCAGCCGCTCGCCGACGGGCGCCTTGCTGATGGTCTTCATGCGGCCCAGGTGGGGGGAAAGGGCCTCGCGCGCCAGGAAGAGGCGCATGATCTCGCTGGTACCCTCGAAGATCATGTTGATGCGCACGTCCCGCAGCATGCGCTCCACGGCCACCGGCTCCTCGCCGCGCGCCGCCAGCGACGCGGCGGTCTCGTAGCCCCGTCCGCTGCGGATCTGCAGGGTCTCGTTGACGATGCGCCACAGTGTCTCCGAGCCGAACATCTTGCACATGGAGGCCTCGACACGGATGTCGGCGTCGCCCCTGTCCACCATGGCGGCGGTGTACAGAACCATGGCCTCCTGGGCGAAGGTATGGGAGGCGATCCAGGCCAGCTTGCTGGCGATGGCCTCGTGCTCTCCGATGGCCTTGCCCCACTGCTGTCGCTGGGCGGCGAAGCGGCGGGCTGTGCGCAGGCACCACTTGCTGGCGCCCACCGCCGCCGAGGGCAGGGTCAGGCGGCCGGCGTTGAGGGTGGTCAGGGCGAGCTTGAGGCCGCGGCCCTGCTCCAGCAGCACGTTCTGCACGGGCACCTTGA